>NZ_JAESJL010000004.1:0-491492 GCF_016756945.1 Pseudomonas sp. MWU318 | reverse complement strand
CAGGCTGCGATCTTTTGATTCTGCTTTGCCTGAAGTAACCTGTGCGCCAATTTCCCAGGTCGCCGCCATGATTTTCCTCATCGCCTACATCAGCAGCGTCGTGCTGATCAACTTCGCTTTCTCCACCGCGCCACACCTGGACATTATCTGGTCGGCCTGGGGCGGGTTGGTGTTCGTGTTGCGCGACATGGTGCAAACCCGTTTCGGCCACGGTGCGCTCGTGGCGATGCTGGCGGCGCTGGTACTGTCTTACGTCACTTCTGATCCATCCATCGCCTTGGCCAGCGCCACGGCGTTCGCGGTGTCGGAAATCATCGACTGGCTGGTGTTCAGCGTCACCAAACGGCCGCTGCGCGACCGCCTGTGGATCAGCTCGGCGCTGAGCATTCCGCTCGATACCTTCATCTTTTTCGGCATGATCGACCTGATGACGCCACCGGTGATCATCACTGCACTGGTCTCGAAGTTCGCTGGCGTCACTGCCGTCTGGCTGATCATGGCCTGGCGCGAGCGCAAACAGGCTGTCGCCAGCTGAGCCAAACCCTCCGGTTCATGTAAAATGCCGCGCTTTCTCCCCATGGAAAGCGCGTCTGGCGTCGCTTTCCTCGATGATCCGCTTCTTTGAGGACCTGAGATGACCCGTATCGGAACTCCATTGTCGCCAACCGCGACCCGCGTATTGCTGTGTGGCTGTGGTGAGTTGGGCAAGGAAGTGGTGATCGAGCTGCAACGCCTGGGCGTTGAAGTGATTGCCGTCGACCGTTACGCCAACGCGCCGGCCATGCAGGTTGCGCACCGCAGCCACGTGATCAACATGCTCGACGGCGCCGCGCTGCGTGCAGTCATCGAAGCCGAGAAGCCGCACTTCATCGTGCCGGAAATCGAAGCCATCGCCACCGCCACGCTGGTCGAGCTGGAAGCCGAAGGCTTCACCGTGATCCCGACGGCCCGCGCCGCGCAACTGACCATGAACCGCGAAGGCATCCGCCGTCTGGCCGCTGAAGAGCTGGACCTGCCAACCTCGCCGTACCATTTTGCCGACACCTTCGAGGACTACAGCAAAGCCGTGCAGGATCTGGGTTTCCCGTGCGTGGTCAAGCCAGTCATGAGCTCGTCGGGCAAAGGCCAGAGCCTGCTGCGCAGCGCCGATGACGTGCAGAAAGCCTGGGATTACGCGCAAGAGGGCGGTCGCGCCGGCAAAGGTCGGGTGATCATCGAAGGCTTCATCGATTTCGACTACGAAATCACTCTGCTGACCGTGCGCCACATCGGCGGCACCACGTTCTGCGCACCGGTCGGTCACCGTCAGGAGAAGGGCGACTATCAGGAATCCTGGCAGCCGCAAGCCATGAGCCCGATTGCCCTGGCTGAGTCCGAGCGCGTGGCCAAAGCCGTGACCGAGGCCTTGGGTGGTCGCGGGCTGTTCGGCGTCGAGCTGTTCATCAAGGGTGATCAGGTGTGGTTCAGCGAAGTCTCGCCACGCCCGCATGACACCGGTCTGGTGACCCTGATTTCTCAGGATCTGTCGCAGTTCGCCCTGCACGCCCGCGCCATTCTCGGTCTGCCGGTGCCGATGATCCGTCAGTTCGGCCCATCCGCTTCGGCGGTGATTCTGGTGGAAGGGCAGTCGACCCAGGCCGCGTTCGCCAACCTTGGGGCAGCGTTGAGCGAGCCGGATACGGCGTTGCGTCTGTTCGGCAAGCCTGAAGTCAATGGTCAGCGCCGGATGGGCGTGGCGTTGGCGCGGGATGAGTCGATTGAGGCTGCGCGTGCCAAGGCGACCCGGGCTGCTCAGGCTGTTGTGGTAGAGCTGTAAACCGAGTCGCCCCTATCGCGAGCTAGCTCGCTCCCACAGGGAAATGCATTCCAATGTGGGAGCGAGCTTGCTCGCGAAGCTTTTGATCTCCTGTCAGGCAACCTGATTCAGGTCGTTATTGCGCGTTTCCTTCAGGCACAGCACAGCAATCAGGCTGAGTACCGCTGCCGCCGACACATACCCGCCGACATAACTCAACCCCCCCATCGCCACCAGTTTCTGCGCGAAGAACGGAGCTGCCGAGGCGCCGACGATGCCGCCGAGGTTGTAAGCGGCCGATGCGCCGGTGTAGCGAACGTGCGTCGGAAACAGTTCCGGCAGCAGCGCGCCCATCGGGGCAAACGTCACCCCCATCAAGAACAGCTCGATGCACAGGAACAGCGCCACACCCCAGGTCGAGCCCTGTGTCAGCAACGGCTCCATCAGAAACCCGGACAGAATCGCCAGCACGCCGCCAACGATCAGCACCGGTTTGCGCCCGTAACGGTCACTCGCCCAGGCGGACAACGGTGTTGCCGCGGCCATGAACAGCACGGCAAAACACAGCAGTCCAAGAAACGTCTCACGGCTGTAGCCGAGGGTGGACACGCCGTAGCTCAGGGAAAACACCGTCGAGATGTAAAACAGCGCATAGCACACCACCATCGTCGCCGCGCCGAGCAGGGTGGGCGCCCAGTACTGGCTGAACAGCTCGACCAGCGGCACCTTCACTCGCTCCTGACGGGCGATGGCGTTGGCGAATACCGGGGTTTCGTGCAGTTTCAAGCGCACATACAGGCCGACCATCACCAGTGCCGCGCTGAGGAGGAACGGAATCCGCCAGCCCCAGCTGCGGAACTGCTCGTCATCGAGGGTCATGGCCAGGGTCAGGAACAGGCCATTGGCTGCAAGAAAGCCGATTGACGGGCCAAGCTGCGGGAACATGCCGAACCACGCCCGTTTGCCCTTGGGCGCGTTCTCCGTCGCCAGCAGCGCTGCGCCGCCCCATTCACCGCCCAAGCCCAGGCCCTGACCGAAACGCAGCACGCACAACAGAATCGGCGCCCAGGCGCCAATGCTGGCGTAACCCGGCAGCACGCCGATCAACGTGGTGCAGACGCCCATCAGCAACAGCGAGGCGACCAGTGTCGATTTGCGTCCGATGCGATCACCGAAGTGGCCGAACAGTGCCGAACCCAGGGGACGGGCGAGGAAGGCGATGCCGAAGGTGAGAAACGCCGACAGCATTTGCGCGGTGCCGGACGTCTGCGGAAAGAACACCGGCCCGATAACCAGCGCGGCGGCCGTGGCGTAAACGTAGAAGTCGTAGAACTCGATGGCGGTGCCGATGAAACTCGCTGTCGCCACGCGGGTGGCGGAGTTGGTCGGCTGGGCAGGCGCGGTGGCGCTGTAAGCGGTACTGGTCGTCATGCGGTGATCCCTGACAGTCATGAGCTCCGTTGGAGCGAATTATTATGGTTGAACACCCAGGGATGTGGGATGAGACGCGAGCGCTGTTTCGAGTAGGAACAGTCGTCGGGGTAGTGCGGAAATGGCCGAAACCGCTTTAGTGCGGGGTAAGCACAGGGCTCGGCAGCGCCTGGGTAAGTGGCTCGATTATAGGAAGGGGGCTAACGAATGAACAAGAGCAAAGATCGCAGCCTTCGGCAGCTCCTACAGAGTACAGAGGAACGCATTCCCAAATGCAGGAGCTGCCGAAGGCTGCGATCTTTTGATCTTTTATCTGGCCGGCACCAAAGCAGGCACAGCGCTCGTATGCCAGATCAACACCTTGCTCACCCGGTTGTCCTCGGTCTCGAGAATCTCCAGCCGATAACGCCCGATCTTCAGGCACACCGCGCTGTCCGGAATGGTCTCCAGCGCCTCGGTCACCAGGCCGTTGAGGGTTTTCGGCCCGTCGCTCGGCAAATGCCAGCCCAGGCATTTGTTCAACTCGCGGATCGACGCGGTGCCGTCGATCACCATGCGCCCGTCGGGCTGCGGATGGATGTGCGGGTTGTCGAGGCTGTGCTCGCTTTCGAATTCGCCGACGATTTCTTCGAGAATGTCTTCCAGGGTGACGATGCCCAGCACTTCGCCGTACTCGTCCACCACCATGCCCAAGCGGCGCTGCTGCTTGTGGAAGTTCAGCAGTTGCAGTTGCAGCGGGGTGCTTTCCGGAACGAAGTACGGCTCGTAGCTGGCGGCCAGCAGCGCTTCGCGGGTCAGCTGGCCATCGTTGAGCAGATGGCGGATCTGCCGGGTGTTGAGCACCGCTTCGACCTGGTTGATGTCGCTGTGGAACACCGGCAGGCGCGTGCGCTTGTTGTGGCGCAGTTGTTCGACGATCGCTTCGATTGAGTCGTCGAGGTTGATGCCGTCGACATCGCTGCGCGGCACTAGAATGTCGTTGACCGTGATGTTGTCCAGCGCGTGGATCCCGGAAACCGGGTGGGTGCGAGACGGATGTTCCGGGTCGTCGTTCGGGTCGGCAGGTTCTTCGTCTTCACTTTGTTGCACCACCTGGGGTTTGCGCGCGAAGGGACGCAGCAGCAGACCGCTGATGCGGCTCAGCAGCCAGGCCAGCGGGTAAAGAATCTTCAGCGGAACCGCCAGCAGGGTATTACCGAACGACAGCACCGCATCCGGGTAGCGCTGGGCCACGGTGCGCGGAAAGTAATCGGCAAACACCAGCAACACGGCACCGGCGCCGAGGCAGGCGGCCCACGGGCCGTTTTCTTCGCAAAGGAAGATTGCCAGCAGTGTGGCAATGACCACCGCGAGGGCGCGGCACAGGGTGTTGCACAGGATCAGACTGTCGAGCGGAAAGCTCAGCTTCGCCAGCGGCTTATCGCTGGCACGCGAGGCGGTGCGTTGCGCGAGCAAGTGCTGCTGTGCGATTTCGACGGCGGTAAACAGCCCCGACCATAAAATCAGCAGGACAAATACCGCAAGCATCGGCCCTATGGGCAAACCGTCCATTTATGCCGCCCGTCAGATGTGCAGGATGTATTCACGAACCAGTTTGCTGCCGAAATACGCCAACATCAGCAGGCAGAAACCGGCGAGAGTCCAGCGAATCGCCTTGTGGCCACGCCAGCCGAGGCGATTGCGGCCCCACAGCAGCACGCTGAACACGATCCAGGCCAGGCACGCCAGCAAGGTCTTGTGCACCAGATGCTGGGCGAACAGGTTCTCGACGAACAGCCAGCCGGAGATCAGCGACAGCGACAGCAGCGTCCAGCCGGCCCAGAGGAAGCCGAACAACAGGCTTTCCATGGTTTGCAGCGGCGGGAAGTTCTTGATCAGGCCTGACGGGTGCTTGTGCTTGAGCTGGTGATCCTGTACCAGCAGCAACAAGGCCTGGAACACCGCGATGGTGAACATGCCGTAGGCAAGGATCGACAGCAGGATGTGGGCGAGGATGCCCGGTTCTTCGTCGATGATCTGTACCGTGCCAGCCGGGGCGAACTGCGCCAGCAGCACCGTCGCCGCGCCGAGCGGGAACAGCAGCACCAAGAGGTTTTCCACCGGGATCCGCGAGCAGGCCAGCAGCGTCAGGGCGATGACGGCCGCGGCGATCAGGCTGGCGGCGCTGAAGAAGTCCAGGCCCAGGCCGATCGGCGTCAGCAGGTGAGTGAGCAGGCTGGCGCTGTGGGCCAGCACGGCAAGGATGCCGAGCGTAACCAGCAGGCGCTTGTTCGCCTTGGCGCCGGAGGCCAGGCGGGTGCCCTGATAAAGGGTCGCAGCGGCATAAAGAAGAGCGGCGGCGATGGTAGTCAGCAAACTGGGTGACAAGGGGAGCATAAATCCTGTTAGGCAGGCCCGAAAGGCGCTGAGTTTGGCATAGAACCGCCACACCACGAAAGTGCGAGGTGTCCGCCCGACGCAGTCTTCGCTATAATCCGCGACCTGCCCACGCCGCAGGCTCGCCGAGCACATGTTGAATCCGGTCTGGGCCGCCATTATCCCGGTCTACACAGGGCCTGAAAGGATCGCGCAATGTTTGAAAACTTAACCGACCGTCTCTCGCAGACGCTGCGCCATGTCACCGGCAAGGCGAAGCTGACTGAAGACAATATCAAAGACACCCTGCGCGAAGTGCGCATGGCGTTGCTCGAAGCCGACGTCGCCCTGCCGGTGGTCAAGGACTTCGTCAATTCGGTCAAGGAGCGCGCTGTCGGCACCGAGGTGTCGCGCAGCCTGACGCCGGGCCAGGCCTTCGTGAAGATCGTCCAGGCCGAACTCGAAAGCCTGATGGGCGCGGCCAACGAAGACTTGAACCTGAGCGCCGTGCCGCCCGCCGTCATTCTGATGGCCGGTCTGCAGGGTGCCGGTAAAACCACCACCGCCGGCAAACTCGCGCGCTTCCTTAAAGAGCGCAAGAAGAAGTCGGTAATGGTCGTCTCGGCGGACATCTACCGTCCGGCTGCGATCAAACAGCTGGAAACCCTGGCCAACGACATCGGCGTGACGTTCTTCCCGTCCGATCTGAGTCAGAAGCCGGTCGACATCGCCAACGCGGCTATTAAAGAAGCAAAACTGAAATTCATCGACGTGGTCATCGTCGACACCGCCGGTCGTTTGCACATCGATGAAGAGATGATGGGCGAAATCAAGGCGTTGCACGCCGCGATCAACCCGGTGGAAACCCTGTTCGTGGTCGACGCCATGACCGGTCAGGACGCCGCCAACACGGCCAAGGCCTTCGGTGATGCGCTGCCACTGACCGGGGTGATCCTGACCAAAGTCGACGGCGATGCCCGTGGCGGTGCCGCACTGTCGGTCCGCGCGATCACCGGCAAGCCGATCAAGTTCATCGGTATGGGCGAGAAGAGCGAAGCGCTCGATCCGTTCCACCCCGAGCGTATCGCTTCGCGGATCCTCGGCATGGGCGACGTGCTCAGCCTGATCGAACAGGCTGAAGCGACCCTCGACAAGGACAAGGCCGACAAACTGGCCAAGAAGCTGAAGAAGGGCAAGGGCTTCGACCTCGAAGACTTCCGCGATCAGTTGCAACAGATGAAGAACATGGGCGGCCTCGGCGGACTCATGGACAAGCTGCCGAGCATCGGCGGCGTCAACCTGTCGCAAATGGGCAATGCCCAGAACGCGGCAGAGAAGCAGTTCAAGCAGATGGAAGCCATCATCAACTCCATGACCCCGGCCGAGCGCCGCGACCCTGAACTGATCAGCGGTTCGCGCAAACGCCGGATCGCCATGGGTTCCGGCACTCAGGTGCAGGACATCGGTCGCTTGATCAAGCAGCACAAGCAGATGCAGAAGATGATGAAAAAATTCACCGCCAAAGGCGGAATGGCGAAAATGATGCGCGGCATGGGCGGTATGTTGCCCGGCGGCGGCATGCCGAAAATGTGATTCAGGACACCAAGACTTCGCCGGTCGTCGCACCGGCGCAGACCCTGCAAGGACGCAGGATCAACAGCAAACCCGCACTCGGCGGGAGCTGACTGGCCGTTTTCATCGACGGCTCTATATGCAAATCCGCACGGCATGCCATAGGCGCCGGAAAAAGTCATTTGCAAAAGTCCGGATATTCCTTAGAATATGCGGCCTTTCGGGCACCCATGCCCGCTGTGCATTTAGATTTGCAGCACCGACTACAGGAACGATGTTCACATGCTAACAATCCGTCTTGCCCTTGGCGGCTCCAAAAAGCGCCCGTTTTACCACCTGACCGTAACCGACTCGCGTAACCCGCGTGACGGCTCCCACAAAGAACAGGTTGGTTTCTTCAACCCTGTTGCCCGTGGTCAGGAAATCCGTCTGTCCGTGAACCAAGAGCGCGTAGCCTACTGGCTGAGCGTTGGTGCACAGCCTTCTGAGCGTGTTGCTCAGTTGCTGAAGGAATCTGCCAAGGCTGCAGCCTGAGCAGTATGAGCGCGACGCCAGAAAAAGCTGATGACCTGATCGTTGTCGGCAAGATTTTTTCGGTTCACGGCGTTCGCGGCGAGGTGAAGGTCTTTTCCTTTACCGATCCGATTGAAAACCTGTTGGACTACCGCAACTGGACGCTTCGGCGCGAAGGCGTGGTGAAACAGGTCGAGCTGGTCAGCGGCCGATCCACTCAAAAGGATCTGGTTGCCAAGCTCAAAGGCCTCGACGATCGCGATGAAGCCCGTCTTCTGAGCGGTTATGAGATTTGCATCTCGCGAAGCCTTTTGCCCAACCTGACAGGCGACGAGTACTACTGGTACCAGTTGCAGGGTCTGAGCGTCATCAACCAGGACGAGCAATTGTTCGGCAAGGTTGATCACCTGTTGGAGACCGGCGCGAACGATGTATTGGTGGTCAAGCCCTGCGCGGGCAGCCTGGATGATCGCGAGCGGTTGTTGCCCTATACGGAGCAATGCGTGCTGGCAATCGACCTGGAAGCAGGCGTGATGAGGGTGGAATGGGACGCGGACTTCTAAGCAATGGCCAGCCTGCGCGTAGACGTCATAACGTTGTTCCCCGAGATGTTCTCGGCCATCAGTGAGTACGGCATTACCAGTCGTGCGGTCAAACAGGGGCTGTTGCAGCTGACCTGTTGGAATCCGCGGGATTACACGACGGATCGGCATCACACTGTGGACGATCGCCCGTTTGGCGGTGGTCCGGGCATGGTGATGAAGATCAAGCCCCTGGAAGATGCTCTGGTTCAGGCCAAGGCAGCAGCCGGGGAGGCGGCGAAGGTGATTTACCTGTCCCCCCAAGGCCGTCAACTGACTCAGTCGGCGGTACGCGAGTTGGCAAAATCGGATGCATTGATCCTGATTGCCGGCCGCTATGAAGGCATTGACGAGCGCTTTATTGAGGCTCATGTCGATGAAGAGTGGTCGATTGGTGACTATGTACTGTCTGGCGGCGAGCTGCCGGCCATGGTCATGATCGATGCGGTTACACGACTGCTGCCCGGAGCTTTAGGGCATGCGGATTCCGCTGAGGAAGATTCCTTTACGGATGGTCTGCTGGATTGCCCGCACTACACCCGACCTGAGGTGTATGCGGATCAGCGTGTTCCCGACGTGTTGCTGAGTGGCAATCACGCGCATATCCGGCGTTGGCGTTTACAGCAGTCCCTTGGTAGGACCTATGAACGACGCGCCGATCTTCTGGAAAGCCGCTCGCTTTCTGGAGAAGAGAAGAAGCTGCTCGAGGAATACATCCGCGAGCGGGACGATAGTTAACAACGTATCGATGGTAGATCAGTTGATTTACCTTAGGAGCACAGCATGACCAACAAAATCATCCTTGCACTCGAAGCAGAGCAGATGACCAAAGAAATCCCTACCTTTGCCCCAGGCGACACTATTGTCGTTCAGGTGAAAGTGAAGGAAGGCGATCGTTCCCGTCTGCAAGCGTTCGAAGGCGTTGTAATCGCCAAGCGTAACCGCGGCGTGAACAGTGCGTTCACCGTTCGTAAAATCTCCAACGGTGTTGGCGTAGAACGTACTTTCCAGACCTACTCCCCGCAGATCGACAGCATGGCTGTTAAACGTCGCGGTGACGTACGTAAAGCCAAGCTGTACTACCTGCGCGACCTGTCGGGTAAAGCAGCTCGCATCAAGGAAAAACTGGCTTAAGTCCAGCTTCCGATGCAGAAAAAAGCAGCCTACGGGCTGCTTTTTTGTTGCCCGCAATTCAACCCGCCTCCCCTGTAGGAGCTGCCGAAGGCTGCGATCTTTTGATCTTGCTTTCAATTCGGAAGCCCGCGATTTACGAGCAATAACCCATGACCACCCGCGACCAGGAAATCCAGCGCCGCACCGAACTCTCGGTAACCCGCGTGACCAAAGCCGTCTTCCCGCCGACCACCAACCACCACAACACCCTGTTCGGCGGCACCGCGCTGGCATGGATGGACGAAGTGTCGTTCATCACCGCCACGCGCTTCTGCCGCCTGCCGCTGGTGACTGTTTCAACCGACCGCATCGACTTCAACCACGCGATCCCGGCCGGCTCCATCGTCGAACTGGTGGGACGGGTGATCAAAGTCGGCAACACCAGCCTCAAGGTCGAGGTGGAAGTGTTTGTCGAGAGCATGAGTTGCGATGGCCGCGAGAAGGCGATTCATGGGCAGTTCAGCTTTGTCGCTATTGATGATGACAAGCGGCCGGTGCCGGTGCTGCCTGGGTTTGCAGCCTGATCTGAAACCGAGTCGCGCCATTCGCGAGCAGGCTCGCTCCCACAGGTTTTGTGTCGGACACAATTTCCGATCACTGTGGGAGCGAGCCTGCTCGCGAAGCGTCAGCTCAGGCACCGCTGGCCTCCGGCTGAATCAACGCCAGCAACGTCCACCCGGATCCCGGTTTCAAAGCGGTCTCCGGCGTCACCACATGCACCCAGCCACTGTCATCGCGCATGAACAGCAGCGTCGCCCGATTGCCATGCAATGCCTGGTAATCCTCCCAGCCAAACCCATCGGTCAGCGTCGTGCTGTAGACCTCGGCGCCGTTGCTGATCAGGCTGGCCAGCTTGGCATAGGTCAGCGCCTCGCTCCCCAGTTGATTGCCGCGATGCTCAAGACTCGCCCGGTGCTTGTCGCTGCGACGGCTTTCCTGACCACTGGCCAGACCAAACAGGCGTTGATGACCAAAGTCGTGTCGAAAACGCATCGCCGCCAAGGTATTCAGCTCGCCTGAAGGCGATAACGCCAATAGATGCCCCAGCCCCACCAGATCCAGATGCGCATCGGCATGCTGTGAAGCCGGGTTACCAAAGTACGTCGGCAAACCCTCCATGCGCGCCGCACGAATATTCTCCCAGCTCGAATCGGTCAACAACACGCGACTGCCTAGTTGCTGCAACGATTTGCCCAGCAGCCGCGCCGGGCCGTTGGCACCGACGATCAGGAAGCCGCTCGGCGCCGGTTCGGCGACGTTAAGCAAACGTGCCAGTGGCCGAGCGGTTGCACTTTGCAGCACCACAGTGCCAATGATCACCGCGAAAGTCAGCGGCACCAGCAGCAGCGCACCTTCGTGCCCGGCCTGATCCAGACGAATCGCGAAAATCGCCGACACCGCCGCCGCCACGATCCCGCGCGGGGCGATCCAGCACAGCAGGGCGCGTTCACGCCAGCTCAGGCTGGAGCCGGCAGTGCTCAACAGCACGTTCAGCGGGCGCGCGATCAGTTGAATCACCAGCAGCAGAATCAGCACCAGCGGCCCGAGGCCGATCAAGGCATGCAGATCCAGTCGCGCCGCGAGCAGGATGAACAGCCCGGAAATCAGCAGCACGCTGAGATTTTCCTTGAAGTGCAGGATGTGCCGCACATCCACGCCCTTCATGTTCGCCAGCCACATGCCCATCAGCGTCACCGCCAGCAGGCCGGACTCGTGCATCACCTGATTCGACGCAATGAAAATCCCCAGTACGGCTGCCAGCGAGGCGAGGTTGTGCAGGTATTCCGGCAGCCATTGGCGACGGATGATGGTGCCCAGCACCCAGCCGCCGACCACCCCGAATACGCTGCCGCAGACAATCACGCCGCCGAAGGTCAGCAGACTCTGTTCGAGGCCGTTGCCCTCGGAGCGGGCAATGATGAAGCTGTAGACCACCACCGCGAGCAGGGCGCCGATCGGGTCAATGACGATGCCTTCCCAGCGCAGGATGTTGGCGATCGAGGCTTTCGGCCGCACCACCCGCAGCATCGGCACGATCACCGTCGGTCCGGTCACCAGCGTCAGGCTGCCGAACAGGATCGCCAGCAGCCAGTCGAAGCCGAGCAAGAAGTGGGTGGCGACGGCAATCACCACCCAGGTCGTGAGCGCGCCGAGGGTCACCAGCCGATGCACGACGCTGCCGATCTCGCGCCATTCCGACAGGTGAAGGGTCAGACTGCCCTCAAACAGGATCAACGCGACCGCCAGCGACACCAGCGGCATCAGCAATGGGCCGAACATTTCCTGCGGGTCGAGCCAGCCCAGCACCGGCCCGGCGAGTATCCCGGTCAGCAACAGAAACAGAATCGCCGGCAGCTTCAGGCGCCACGCCAGCCACTGGCAACCCAACGCAGCGACGCCGATCCCGCCAAATGCCAAGAGAATTTGCTGCTCGTTCATTGAAGCTCCCTGTTCCTTGAAATTGCGGGCTATGAAAGACTAGCGGCCATTCCTACAGTTCACTCTACATTTGCGCACAGCCCCGGAGGTTGTGTGCCTTGAGCGCCCATGCCTGCCATCGACCATCCACTGATTGACCAATTCCTCGACACCCTGTGGCTGGAAAAAGGCCTGTCCGACAACACCCGCGGCGCCTACCGCAGCGATCTGGCGCTGTTCAACGGCTGGCTGCAGGAGAAAAACCTCGAGCTGATCAATGCCGGTCGTGAGTTGATCCTCGATCACCTGTCCTGGCGCCTGGAGCAGAACTACAAGCCGCGTTCCACCGCCAGATTTCTTTCCGGTGTGCGTGGTTTTTATCGCTATCTGCTGCGAGAAAAGCTGATTACGGTCGATCCGACCTTGCGCGTCGACATGCCGCAACTGGGCAGACCGCTGCCCAAGTCGTTATCGGAAGCCGACGTCGAGGCGTTGCTCAAGGCGCCGGATCTGAGCGAAGCCATCGGCCAGCGTGACCGCGCCATGCTTGAGGTGTTGTATGCCTGTGGTCTGCGGGTGACCGAACTGGTCAGCCTGACGCTGGAGCAGGTCAACCTGCGTCAGGGCGTGCTGCGGGTGATGGGCAAGGGCAGCAAGGAGCGCCTGGTGCCGATGGGCGAGGAGGCAATCGTCTGGATCGAGCGCTACATGCGCGATGGTCGCAGCGAGCTGCTCGGCGGGCGCCCCAGCGATGTGCTGTTCCCCAGCCAGCGCGGCGAACAAATGACCCGTCAGACCTTCTGGCACCGGATCAAGCATTGGGCCAAGGTCGCCGGGATCGGCAAATCGCTGTCGCCGCACACTTTGCGTCACGCCTTCGCCACGCATCTGCTCAACCACGGCGCCGATCTGCGGGTGGTGCAGATGCTGCTGGGGCACAGTGACCTGTCGACCACGCAGATTTACACCCATGTCGCCCGTGCGCGCCTGCAAGACCTCCACGCCAAACACCACCCGCGCGGCTGAACACAGTCCCCTGTAGGAGCTGCCGAAGGCTGCGATCTTTTGATCTTGCTTGTGATTCCAAAAGCAAAGTCAAAAGATCGCAGCCTTCGGCAGCTCCTACATGTCTTGTGTCAGGCGCATTCGGCCATGCGAGCCTTATGTGGTAGGCTTTGCCGGTTTGCACGATGGACGGTTATGACCCGGTGTTCCGGCACGGGCGTTCTGACCGTTTCATTTGTCCGCCTTCAGGAGTTCTCATGCGTCTGACCCAGATTTTCGCCGCCGCAGCCATTGCGTTGGTCAGCACCTTTGCCGTCGCCGATGACGCGGCCGACAAAGCCATTCGTCAAAGCCTGGAAAAACTCGAACTCGAGGTTCCGGTAGAAAGCATCAGTGCCAGCCCGTTGCCGGGCATGTATGAAGTCAAGCTCAAGGGCAGCCGCGTGCTGTATGCCAGCGCTGATGGCCAGTACATCGTTCAGGGCTACCTGTTTCAGCTCAAGGACGGCAAACCGGTCAACCTGACCGAGAAAACCGAACGCCTGGGCATCTCCAAACTGATCAATGCCATTCCAGTGGCCGAAACCGTGGTGTATCCGGCGGTGGGCGAGACCAAATCGCACATCACCGTGTTCACCGACACCACCTGCCCGTACTGCCACAAGCTGCACGCCGAAGTGCCTGAGCTGAACAAACGCGGCATCGAAGTGCGTTACGTGGCGTTCCCGCGTCAAGGCCTCGGTTCGCCGGGTGACGAGCAATTGCAGGCCGTGTGGTGCTCGACCGACAAGAAAGCCGCCATGGACAAAATGGTTGATGGCAAGGAAATCAAGGCCGCCAAGTGCGCGAACCCGGTTTCCAAGCAGTTCGCGCTCGGTCAGTCGATCGGCGTGAACGGCACACCGGCTATCGTTTTGGCCGACGGACAGGTCATTCCGGGCTACCAGCCGGCGCCACAAGTCGCCAAACTGGCGCTGGGCGCCAAGTAATTCGCATCGTCACGGTCCGCCGTTGACGATCATGGTCCGGCAGCAACATCGCCGGGCCATTAATAGAGAGCCGCGAACACGCGGTTGTTTTCCGGCCGACCTTGCGTCGGCCGTTTCATGGGGAGTTCACAGTGAATCCGGTCAAAGTAGGCATCTGTGGGTTAGGGACCGTCGGTGGCGGTACCTTCAACGTACTTCAGCGCAACGCCGAGGAAATTGCTCGTCGTGCCGGGCGTGGGATCGAAGTGGCACAAATTGCCATGCGCACGCCAAAGCCTCAGTTCCAGACGACCGGTATTGCGATTACCAACGATGTCTTCGAAGTGGCCACGAACCCTGAGATCGACATCGTCATAGAGCTGATGGGCGGCTACACCGTTGCCCGCGAGCTGGTACTCAAGGCCATCGAGAATGGCAAGCATGTGGTCACCGCGAACAAGGCACTGATCGCCGTTCACGGTAATGAGATTTTCGCCAAGGCACGAGAGAAAGGCGTGATCGTGGCATTCGAAGCGGCCGTGGCCGGTGGCATTCCGGTGATCAAGGCGATCCGTGAAGGCCTGTCCGCCAACCGCATCAACTGGGTCGCCGGGATCATCAACGGCACCGGCAACTTCATCCTCACCGAAATGCGCGAGAAGGGTCGCACCTTCGAAGACGTGCTGGCCGAAGCGCAAGCGCTGGGCTACGCCGAAGCCGATCCGACCTTCGACGTCGAAGGCATCGACGCCGCGCACAAACTGACGATTCTGGCCTCCATCGCGTTCGGCATTCCGCTGCAATTCGACAAGGCCTACACCGAAGGCATCACCAAGCTGACCACCGCTGACGTGAACTACGCCGAAGCGCTGGGCTACCGCATCAAGCACCTCGGCGTGGCGCGCAGCACCGCTGCCGGCATCGAGCTGCGCGTACACCCGACGCTGATCCCGGCCGATCGTCTGATCGCCAACGTCAACGGCGTGATGAACGCCGTGATGGTCAACGGTGACGCCGCCGGTTCGACACTGTTCTACGGCGCCGGTGCCGGCATGGAGCCGACCGCGTCGTCGGTGATCGCCGACCTGGTGGACGTGGTTCGCGCCATGACGTCCGATCCGGAAAACCGCGTGCCGCACCTGGCCTTCCAGCCCGACTCGCTGTCGGCGCATCCGATCCTGCCGATCGAAGCCTGCGAAAGCGCCTACTACCTGCGCATCCAGGCCAAGGACCATCCGGGCGTACTGGCTCAGGTGGCGAGCATCCTCTCGGAGCGCGGCATCAACATCGAGTCGATCATGCAGAAGGAAGTCGAGGAACACGACGGTCTGGTACCGATGATCCTGCTGACCCACCGCGTGGTCGAGCAGCGTATCAACGATGCGATCGCCGCCCTCGAAGCCCTGGCCGGCGTGAATGGTCCGGTTGTGCGGATCCGCGTCGAGCACCTGAACTAAGTCGTTGTCCTGCAATGGCCCCGTGAAAGGGGCCACTGTTGTGCACACTCTCCATTGGAGTCAGTCATGCGTTACATCAGTACCCGCGGCCAGGCACCGGCCCTGAATTTCGAAGACGTCCTGCTGGCCGGTCTGGCCACTGACGGCGGTCTGTACGTCCCGGAAAACCTGCCACGTTTCACCCAGGAAGAAATCGCTTCCTGGGCCGGCCTGCCGTATCACGAGCTGGCTTTCCGGGTCATGCGCCCGTTTGTCACCGGCAGCATCCCGGACGCCGATTTCAAAAAGATCCTCGAAGAAACCTACGGTGTGTTCTCGCACAGCGCTGTTGCGCCGCTGCGTCAGCTCAACGGCAACGAATGGGTGCTCGAGCTGTTCCACGGCCCGACCCTGGCGTTCAAGGATTTCGCCCTGCAACTGCTCGGTCGTCTGCTCGATTACGTGCTGGAAAAGCGCGGCGAGCGCGTGGTCATCGTCGGTGCCACCTCGGGTGACACCGGTTCGGCCGCCATCGAAGGCTGCAAGCACTGCGAAAACGTCGACATCTTCATCCTGCACCCGCACAACCGTGTGTCCGAAGTGCAGCGTCGGCAGATGACGACGATTGTCGGCGAGAACATCCACAACATCGCCATCGAAGGCAACTTCGATGACTGCCAGGAAATGGTCAAGAACAGCTTCGCCGACCAGAGCTTCCTCAAGGGCACGCGCCTGGTAGCGGTGAACTCGATCAACTGGGCGCGGATCATGGCCCAGATCGTCTACTACTTCCACGCAGCCCTGCAACTGGGCGGCCCGGCGCGTTCGGTGGCGTTCTCGGTACCGACCGGCAACTTCGGCGACATCTTCGCCGGTTACCTGGCGCGCAACATGGGCCTGCCAATCAACCAGTTGATCGTCGCCACCAACCGCAACGACATCCTGCACCGCTTCATGAGCGGCAACCAGTACGTCAAGGAAACCTTGCACGCCACGCTGTCGCCGTCGATGGACATCATGGTTTCGTCGAACTTCGAACGTCTGCTGTTCGACCTGCACGGTCGCAACGGCGCGGCCATCGCCGGTTTGATGGATTCGTTCAAGCAGGGCGGTGGTTTCAGCGTCGAGCAAGAGCGCTGGACCGAAGCCCGCAAGCTCTTCGACTCGCTGGCCGTGGACGATGCGCAAACCTGCGAAACCATCGCTGAAGTCTACGCGCAGTGCGGCGAAGTGCTGGATCCGCACACCGCCATTGGCGTCAAGGCCGCCCGCGAATGCCGTCGCAGCCTGGACATCCCGATGGTGATTCTGGGCACTGCACATCCGGTGAAATTCCCGGATGCCGTGGAGAAAGCGGGTGTAGGAAAAGCTCTCGAACTGCCTGCACATCTTTCTGATTTGTTTGAGCGAAACGAGCGCTGCACCGTTTTGCCGAACGAACTGAAAGCCGTACAGGCCTTTGTCAGCCAGCATGGCAACCGTGGCAAGCCGCTGTAAGTCGAAAAAGCTGTCACATTTTGAAGCCCGTCTCCTGACGGGCTTTTTTGTTTCTGCTGCCACACTGCTCGGGTTTTCGCCCACGTAAGACGGGTGAGTCGATCACGAAGGAAGTGGCAATGCAGTTTGAGAGAGGATGGAAATACACCCTGAACGGCTTTTTTTTAGTTTGCCTGCTGAGTTGCTGGCGTCCGGTCACGGCGGCGCAACTGGCGTTGCACCACGAGGAGCCGCTGAACGTCGCGCCCATCGCTCTGGACGAGCACGAGCGCCAATGGGTTCGCGACAACCCCAGGGTCATCGTCGCGTCCGTGCAATATCCGTTGTACCTGTTCCAGGACGAGCACGGCCACTGGAGTGGCCTGAACAGTGATGTGCTCAGGCGTATCAGCGCCATGACCGGGTTGCAATTCGTTTACCACGAAACGTTTTCCACCGATCAGTTGCTTGAGCGCCTCGAAAGCGGCTTGGCGGACATGACCACGACCCTGGCAATGAATGATGAACGCAAGTCGGCCCTGGATTTCAGCCACGCGTTTGGCGGTGCTGGCTGGGTTTTCGTCGGACACGTGGATCAACCGGTCGTGCGCTCATTTGCGCAACTGAGCAAACGGGTTCTGGTGCTACCGACGCGGCACGCGCTGGAAAGCGTCATTCGGCGCGATTATCCCTCCATCGAAATCCGTTCGGTCAAAACCTACGCCGAGGCACGGGCGCTGGTTGAAAGTGGGGAGGCCTACGCCACGATCGAAAATGAAATCGGTTCGCAACTGTATCCGTCCGGCCTGCTTAAGGTTGGCGAGTTGCTGGAGGGTAAATGGGAAGCCGATCATCTGACCTTGCGCAAGGGGCAACCAGAGCTCTTGAGCATACTGAACAAGGCCCTTGAAGCCTTTCCCGCGACCGAGTTACGGGCCATACGCCTGAAGTGGCTGGGTGGTCTTCACCCGAAACGGGCGTCAGCCGATCAACAGCTAGTGGCCCGGCTCGGCTGCTGGGGGCTGTTCGCCGGCAGTGTTTTTTTGATCCTGTCGCTGATCTGGAATCGTCGGCTGGCAGTTGTGATCAAGCAGCGCAGCGAAGTGCAAAGGCACCTGGGGGATCAACTGGTGTTCCAGCGTGCGCTGATTGATGCGATGCCTGATCCAGTGTTCGTGCGGGATCTGGAGGGGCGCCTGATCCTGTGCAACAAAAGCTATGAAGAAGCGCTGTCGATCCGTTTCGACCAGGTTCAGGGGCGGCGCCTGATTGATCTCGAGGTGCTGCCGCCAACCACTGCCAGCCTGCTCCATGGTGAGTTCATGGCCCAGTTGCGCACACGCCGGACACGCTTCAGCAAACGCTGGTTACAGTTCAATACGGGGACCCGGGAGATTTATCAGTGGACAGTGCCGTTCTATAGCGCGGACGGTGAATTGCGCGGCTTGCTCGGTGGCTGGACTGACATCACCCGGCGCAATGACATAGCGGGATTAAGTCCAGGCTAAAGTTAGGAAAGTTCCTATACGGCGCGCCGCCTTTTCCGATGGGAGGCTGAAGGAGGCTGCCCTAGAGTGGATGCCAACTGCGGGAAATCCGCGATTGCTGTCCCGGAGGCCGCCCTTGCGCTCGCTCAAAGTCCTGATTCTCGAACCTGACCCCTATCAAATGATGGCTTTGCACCAGATGCTCAACGCCGTCGGCATTTACGACGTGCTGACAGCGCCATCGCTGGCATCAGCCAAGTGCTCGCTGGAGCGCCGTTCCCAGGTCGACATTGCAATCTGCGATCCACAATTACGAGGCGGTGAGGGGCTGGCGTTGATCCGCCATCTGGCGACCGAACAGCAAGCCAGGGCGCTCATTCTGCTGGGCCGGACGCCACCGGGCCTGTTGAGCGATCTCGAAAGCCTGCTCCACGAGCACGAGCTGAAATTGCTGGGGCGTTTGCAAACGCCGGTTTCAGCAGTGCTGATGCGCGGGCTGCTGGACAGCTACCTGCAAGCGGCAGCCCACCCGGTGCGGGCTTGAGCCAATGGTTATGTTTCTGTCATCTTCACCGTGCATGCTCTGACAGACCGCTAACTGCTCCGGGAGCAGCGCGGTATTCAGAACTTTCTTCTCGGGCCGGTGGTCATTTATTGTGAACACGCCCCAGGCACAATGTTTTCGGACTATTGAGTGGAGATCGAGATGGAAAGTATCAGTCTATTGCTCGGTGAGGCTCTGAGCCCGTATCAGGTGACGTTGACTCCGTGTGGCACCCATGGCGAATGCCTGGTGACGCTGAAGAACAGCAACGGCGCCCTCGTGGTGGAGCGCGAATTCAATCAGGCGCAGTTGAGCGACAAACGCCTGCTGACAGATGTGGTCGACGGTTTGCACCGTGATGTGCTGATCGCCGAAGGGCGGCTGGAGCCCTGTGTGATCGCGGCCTTGCGCAATGCAGCACTGGATAAGCGCGCGGCATTGTGAAGATGAAATATTTTTTGTGGGAACCTTCCTGCATTCCCGTCAGTCAGACCCCGTAACAGCAGGATCAAGCATTGTGCTCCGGTGCTTGTCGCTTGCTGCTACGGGTCTTTATGTAGACCGCGTTTAACCCCGAGTCGTCTCCCCACTTCTCGGGGTTTCTTTTTGCCCGCAGGTTTTTATTGCGCGGCCTGCTGCTCGAAAAAAGTCCGCGCCTGTTGCAGGTAATCCGCGCGCATTTCGGGGTCCAGCCAGTCGGCGTACGACTGGTTCAGTGGTTCATGGGGCAAGGTCCGCAGCAGTTGGTTGATCTCAGTGATCGCCTGACGGCCCTGGGGCGTATCGGAACACCCGACGTAACCAGACAGATACTTGCCGGTGCCGCGAATCGGATAGAACACCAGTTCGTCTTCGGCAATTTGCGCCTGCTGCGCCTGATAGCGGATCTCCGGCCAGTAACCCAGCACCACTTGCAGACGCCCCAGGCGCTGCATCGACAGCAGGCTGCTCAGGGCGTCGTTGCCATAATGCGGCGTCAGTGCACCGCTGGGAGCCTGCTTGAGTAGAGTGTCGAGATACTCGCCGTAACTGCGCTCGGCGACGACTCCGACCTTGGTTTCGCCGTTGGCCAGAAATGCGGTCAGATCGACTTCACCGTCGGTCAGGTACGGCGCCAGAACATTGCGATCCTTCTGACGCACCACCAGACCATTACTGACAGCGCGAAACGCCGGGATAGAGAAGGCGATCCATTGCGTGCGCTCCTTGCTCCAGATCAGCGAGGGGTCGCAGGTGAAGGACGGCTCTTGCAGCATTTGCATGCCGCGGGCGCGATTGACCCGCATCAGCGTGTGTTCGTATTGCGGCATGCCGGCGATCAGCATTGGCATCAGTTGATCGATCACACCCTGGCCCTTTTTCGGGCCTTCGAAGATGGTCAGGGGCGGCAGGTCGCGCAACAGCCAGACCAGCGTGGGTTTCGCTTGCGCCCAGGCGGGCAGGGCGAGCAGAAACAACAGGCCGAACAGCCGCCACGTCCACCAGTGGTGGGCGCGGTTGGCGTCCAATGTCTGCCGATGTTTCAGGTTAAATAGCTCCGTCTGTGCGCAACCGGGCGATCTGCTGTTCGTCGTAGCCAAGATCGCGCAGTACCTGCGCATTGTGTTCACCGAGCTGCGGCCCGACCCATTCGGAAGTGCCCGGTGTCTCAGAGAGTTTCGGCACGATGCCCGGCATCTTGAAAGGCTTGCCGTCCGGCAGTTTCGCCTGCAGGAACATTTCCCGGGCGAGGTACTGCGGATCGCTGAACATGTCCTCGGCACTGAAGATCCGGCTGGCCGGCACTTCCGCCTGATTGAGCAGGTCGAGCACGCTTTGCAGCGGCAGCGAATTGACCCAGCGGTCGATCACGCCATACAACTCGTCACGGCGACTGTCGCGCCCGTCGTTGCTCGCCAGTGTCGGGTCGTTGGCCAGATCCTCCCGGCCGATGATCAGCATGAAGCGCTTGAAGATCGCGTCGCCATTGGCGCCGATCTGCACATGCTTGCCGTCGGCGCTGGTATGGATCGATGACGGCGTGATGCCCGGCATGATGTTGCCGGTGCGCTCGCGGATGAAGCCGAACACGTCGAACTCCGGCACCATGCTTTCCATCATGGCGAAAATCGCCTCGTACAACGCGACATCGACCACCTGGCCGAGACCGCCGTTGACCTCGCGATGACGCAGCGCCATCAGCGCGCCGATCACGCCCCACAACGCGGCTATCGAGTCGCCGATGGAAATCCCGGTGCGCACCGGGGGCCGGTCCTCGAAACCGGTGATGTAGCGCAAACCGCCCATGGACTCGCCGACCGCGCCGAAGCCCGGTTGATCCTTCATCGGCCCGGTCTGGCCGAAACCCGAGAGGCGCACCATCACCAGTTTCGGGTTCAGGGCATGCAGGGTTTCCCAGCTCAGCCCGAGTTTTTCCAGGACACCGGGGCGAAAGTTTTCGATCAGGATGTCGGCTTCGCCAAGGAGTTTTTTCAGGATCGCCAGACCCTCGGGGTGCTTGAGGTTCAGCGTCAGCGACTTTTTGTTGCGCGCCTGGACGAACCACCACAGCGAAGTGCCTTCATACAATTTGCGCCACTTGCGCAGCGGATCACCGCCGTCGGGCGATTCGATCTTGATCACTTCGGCGCCGAACTCGCCGCAAATGCGCGAGGCGAACGGCCCGGCAATCAACGTACCCAATTCAATGACTTTCACACCGCTGAGCGGTTTGTTGGCGAACGGCATACTGAATCCTGTAGGACAAGGCTGAGCGGATACAGCGTTTTAACATAGCCGGCTGTCAGACGCCGCAGGTTGATCGCCATCAATTCGATGATTGCCTACGGCATCGGTTAGACTTGCCGACTTTCCTCGTATCAAGAAGCCCGTTCATGGCCCAGCCGTCTACCACTTACAAATTCGAACTGAACCTCACCGACCTCGACCGCAGCGTCTACGAGAGCGTCAAGCAGACCATCGCCCGTCACCCTTCGGAAACCGAAGAGCGCATGACCGTGCGGCTGCTGGCCTACGCCCTCTGGTACAACGAGCAGTTGTCGTTTGGCCGTGGTCTGTCGGACGTGGATGAACCTGCGCTGTGGGAAAAAAGCCTGGATGACCGCGTTCTGCACTGGATCGAAGTCGGTCAGCCAGACGCTGATCGCCTGACCTGGTGCTCGCGTCGCACCGAACGCACCAGCCTGCTGGCCTATGGCAGCCTGCGCGTGTGGGAAACCAAAGTGATCCCGGCAATCAAGAACCTGAAGAACGTCAACATCGCCGCTGTGCCGCAGGAAGTGCTGGAAACCCTGGCCAAGGACATGCCGCGCGTCATCAAGTGGGACGTGATGATCAGTGAAGGTACGATCTTCGTCACCGACGACCGCGGTCAGCATGAAGTCCAGTTGCAATGGCTGCAAGGTGAACGCGGCTGATCCTGCGTCGTTCACTGATTAATCCCACGTATTCAAGAGAAGTTTCCGTTACCCCATGCGTATTGATCCTCGACCGTTGCCTGCCACGCTGCCGTTTCTCGGTGACCTGCCACCTTTGCTGACCCGTTTGTACGCGGCGCGGGGTGTGCAGTCCGAGGCGGAGCTGGATAAAAGTCTGGCGCGGCTGATTCCGTTCCAGCAGCTCAAGGGCATCGAGGCGGCGGTGGATCTGCTGGTGACGGCGCTGGAGCAGCGTCAACGGATTCTGATCGTCGGTGACTTCGACGCCGATGGCGCGACGGCCAGTACGGTCGGCGTGCTCGGCTTGCGTCTGCTGGGCGCGGCGCATGTCGATTATCTGGTGCCGAACCGCTTCGAATACGGCTATGGCCTGACCCCGGAAATCGTCGAGGTTGCCCTGACCCGCGAGCCGCAGTTGCTGATCACTGTCGACAACGGCATCTCCAGCGTCGAAGGCGTGGCGGCGGCGAAGAAGGCCGGGCTCAAGGTGTTGATCACCGACCACCACTTGCCCGGCGATGAACTGCCGCTGGCCGATGCGTTGGTCAACCCAAACCAGCCCGGCTGCGAGTTTCCGAGCAAGGCGCTGGCCGGGGTCGGGGTGATTTTCTACGTGTTGATGGCCTTGCGTGCACGCCTGCGCAGCCTCGGCTGGTACGAGAGCAAGCCGCAGCCGAACATCGGCGAACTGCTGGATCTGGTGGCGCTGGGCAGCGTTGCCGACGTGGTGCCGCTGGACGCCAACAATCGGATTCTGGTGCATCAGGGGCTGGAGCGGATTCGCGCCGGGCGCGCACGGCCGGGGATCAAGGCGATTCTTGAAGTGGCCAAGCGTGACGCGGCGCGGATTACCTCCACCGACCTGGGTTTCATCGTCGGCCCGCGCCTGAATGCGGCGGGGCGCCTGGATGACATGAGCCTCGGCATTGAATGCCTGCTCACCGCCGATGCCAATCTGGCGCGGGAAATGGCTGCGCAACTGGACGGCATGAACCAGGATCGCAAATCCATCGAGCAGGGCATGCAGCGAGAGGCGCTGGCCCAGCTCAAGGATTTGCCGGTGGAATCGATGCCGTTCGGCCTGTGCCTGTTCGATCCCGAGTGGCACCAGGGCGTGATCGGCATTCTCGCTTCGCGGATGAAAGAGCGTTATTTCCGCCCGACGATTGCCTTCGCCGATGCCGGTGACGGTTTACTCAAGGGCTCGGGGCGTTCGGTGCAGGGTTTCCACATTCGCGATGCTTTGAGCGTGGTGGCGGCGCAGCATCCGAACCTGATCGCCAAGTACGGTGGCCATGCGATGGCGGCCGGCCTGACCTTGCCGCAGGAGAATTTTCCGCTGTTCGCCGAGGCTTTCGATGCCGAAGTGCGTCGGCAACTTCGTGAGGAGGACCTGACCGGGCGCATGCTTTCGGATGGCACGCTGGCGGTCGAGGAATTCCATCTGGAACTGGCCCGCGCCCTGCGCCATGCCGGGCCTTGGGGCCAGCACTTTCCGGAGCCGCTGTTCCACGGCGTGTTCCAGTTGATCGAGCAGCGGGTGGTTGGCGAGCGGCACCTGAAAGTGGTGCTGAAAAGCGAGTGCGGGTCGGTGAAGCTGGATGGCATCGCTTTCGGCATTGACCGTGATGTCTGGCCGAACCCGACCATTCAGTGGGTCGAACTGGCCTACAAACTCGACGTCAACGAATTTCGGGGCAACGAGACGGTGCAACTGATGATTGCCCACATCGAACCGCGCTGACGCCATTCGCGAGCAGGCTCGCTCCCACAGGCACGGTGTTGTCTTTG
The DNA here is from genome assembly GCF_016756945.1 of Pseudomonas sp. MWU318. Lineage (NCBI taxonomy): Bacteria > Pseudomonadati > Pseudomonadota > Gammaproteobacteria > Pseudomonadales > Pseudomonadaceae > Pseudomonas > Pseudomonas sp. MWU318. The sequence continues at coordinate 467,510 of NZ_JAESJL010000004.1, read as the reverse complement.
TGGGAGCGAGCCTGCTCGCGAAAGCACCCTTTCACACACTGAATCACTCTGAACCCTCCCTCATCCCCGGTTGTCGACTAGGCTCTAAGCACTGCTTGATTGGCCTTGTGACGTCTTGTCGAATTTTTTGCCCGCGGGGGCGGGTGCTGCACCATTTCCTGTCACTCGTCGACTTTTCAAACAGAACCCTGGAGCCTGCCCACTGATTTGAGAGGTGCCCCATGAGTCTGCTGCTCGAACCCTTTATCCTTCGCCAACTGACCCTGCCCAACCGCATCGCCGTGTCGCCGATGTGCCAGTATTCCAGCGTCGACGGTCTGGCCAACGACTGGCATCTGGTGCACCTGGGCAGCCGTGCGGTGGGCGGTGCCGGCCTGATTTTCACCGAGGCCACGGCGGTCACCGCCGACGGGCGGATCACCGCCGAAGACCTCGGTTTGTGGAACGACGAACAGATCGAACCGCTGCAACGCATCACCCGTTTCATTACGGCTCAGGGCGCGGTTGCTGGCATTCAACTGGCCCACGCCGGGCGCAAGGCCAGCACCCATCGGCCATGGATCGGCAAACACGGTAGCGTCAAACCGGAGGATGGCGGCTGGATCCCGGTCGGGCCGTCGCCGATTGCTTTCGACCCGCAACACACGCAACCCAAGCAGCTCGATGAAGCTCAGATCGCCGAAGTCATCCAGGCGTTCGTTGCTGCGGCCAAACGTGCGTTGACCGCAGGTTTCAGCGTGGTCGAAGTGCATGCCGCCCACGGTTATCTGCTGCATCAGTTTCTGTCGCCATTGAGCAATCAGCGCCGCGATCAATACGGTGGTTCGTTCGAAAATCGTATTCGGCTGGTGTTGCAAGTCACCGAGGCCGTGCGCGAGGTCTGGCCTCAAGAGTTGCCGGTGTTTGTCCGGGTGTCGGCCACCGACTGGGTCGAAGACGGCTGGAACCCGGATGAAACCGTGGAGCTGGCGCGCCGCCTCAAGGCACTGGGAGCGGACCTGATCGACGTCTCCTCCGGTGGTACCGCCGCCAACGCCGAGATTCCGGTGGGGCCGGGTTATCAGACGCGCTTCGCCGAACGGGTGCGCAAGGAGTCGGGCATCGCCACCGGCACCGTCGGCATGATTACCGAGCCAGCGCAGGCTGAGCACATTCTGCGCACCTGTCAGGCCGACATCATCTTCCTCGCCCGTGAACTGCTGCGGGATCCGTACTGGCCGCTGCATGCCGACGATGATCTGGGCGGGCGCAAAGCGGTGTGGCCGGCGCAGTATCAGCGCGCGACCCATCGTGATCAGCCGATCCACGAGTCTGACCTGCGCGATTGATTTCAAGCCGGCGCAACGTCTATAAAACCCGCCATTGAACCGGCGGGTTTTTTCTTGCCTGCCATTTGCCAAGGAAGTCGAGCATGTTGATCGAACGAGAACTGACCGAACACGACTTGCCGTTGCTGGCGCAGATCGACCGTAGCGAGCTGGTGGAGGAATGTTATCGGCTGGAAAACGGTGAGCTGATTCTGTACCCGGTACATTTCAACATGCGTGGCTGGCCGGAAGGGGAAGCAGAGGAAAACGCGCTGGCGCTGGAGAAGTGCTTGCGGCGCGGTGGCTGGTTGTACGGGGTTTTCGATGGGCTGGCACTGGTCGCGGCGGTGGTTGTGGATAACCGGGTTATTCACAATCAGGGGTTGAGCATGCGCCAGTTGAAGTTTCTGCACATCAGCCGTGATTACCGCGGGCAAGGGCTGGGGGCGAAGTTGTTTGCGCTGGCCTGTGAGCAGGGATGGCGCTTCGGTGCCCAGGCGTTGTATGTCTCAGCCACCGAATCGCGCAATACCGTGGAGTTTTATCAGCGTCAGGGTTGCCGGTTGGTTGATCAGGCAGATCCTGAACTGTTTGCCCTGGAACCCTGCGATATCCATTTGCACTGTCCTCTCGGCTGACAACATTCCCTGTAGGAGCTGCCGAAGGCTGCGATCTTTTGACTTTCACGGGGCATGAACAAGATCAAAAGATCGCAGCCTTCGGCAGCTCCTACAGGGATTCGTTTTGCTCAAAACCAATGTAGAGGCCCATGCAGGCGCCTCACATCATCAAGGATACTTGCGCTTGTCCGGCGCCGGCGGGAAGTACTGGTACAGCCAGGTCTCGCTCAATGTGCGGTCATTGGTGCGGATGAACAGGCGCAGTTCCACCGGGTCGACGCTGTCGCTGGTCGGGTACCAGTCGAACAGGATCCGGTAACCCTTGATGTCATCGAGCACCAGCACGCTGAAGTCCTGGACCTTGCCATTGGAGCAAGTGACCACCGGTTCGATCCCGGTGCCCTGCGGCAGGCGATCCAGGCCACCACCGGTGAAGTCCACGGCGAAGCGACGGGCCCAGACCGGCGGGTAATGCTCGCCCGGTGCCCAGCCTTCGACGAAGCCACCCATGCCCGAACGGGTCGCATGCACCCGCGCCAGCGGCGTGCCGACCGGTGGCAGGGCGCTCCAGTAGAGCTTGTAGCCATAGTTCAGCGAGTCGCCGGCGGCCACTGGCTTCTTCGGCGTCCAGAACGCGACGATGTTATCGAGCGTTTCGCCGGTGGTAGGAATTTCCAGCAGATCGATGGAGCCTTCGCCCCACGCGGTTGTAGGCTCGACCCACAGGCTCGGGCGTTTGCTGTACCAGTCAACGGTGTCCTGATAGTTGGCGAATTCGTGGTCGGTCTGCACCAGACCGAAGCCCTTCGGATCGGTGTCGGCGAACGCGTTGAACTGCAGGGTCGCCGGGTTGTTCAGCGGACGGCAGATCCACTCGCCGTTGCCGCGCCACATCGCCAGGCGATCGGAGTCGTGAATCTGCGGGTGGATGGTGTCGCACATGCGGCGTTCGTGGGTGCCGCAGCTGAACATGCTGGTCATCGGTGCGATGCCCAGTTGTTCGATGGCGGTACGCGCGTTGATGTGGGCGTCGATCTCCATCACCACGCGCTCGGCCTGGCAATCGATGTCGAAGCGGTAGGCACCGGTGGCGCTCGGCGAGTCGAGCAGCGCATAGACCACAAAACGCGTGGCGTTCTGATCCGGGGTCTCGAACCAGAATTTAGTGAAGTCCGGGAATTCTTCGCGCTTTTTCGCGTAGGTGTCGACGGCCAGGCCGCGAGCGGAGAGGCCATATTGGCCAGTCGCATCCACTGCGCGGAAATAACTGGCGCCGAGGAACGACACCACGTCATGCCGATCCAGCTCCGGCGCCTTGAACAGCTTGAAACCGGCAAAGCCCAGGTCACCCTTGAGCTGCTGGGTATCGACCGAGGTGTTTTCGTAGTTGAACAGCGTCGGGCGGAAATGCACTTCGCGGGCGGTGCGGGTCTTGGGGTCGACGCTGTACATGCGCACCGGTTGACGGAAACCCATACCGACGTGGAAGAACTGCACGTCCAGCTGACCCTTGTTTTCTTTCCACAACGAATGATCGCCGTCGTAGCGGATCGCGTTGAAATTTTGCGGGGTCATGGTCGCCAGCGTTGGCGGCAGCACCTGTTTGCTGTCCTGATAAGCCGAGCCGGCCAGTTGCTTGGCCTGGCGCTTGAGCGCTTCGAAGTCGAAGGCCTGCGCTTCACCATCGGCAGCGCCACCATTGGCGGCCCAGGCACGGGCGGCCAGCAGGCCGGAAGCCGAGAGACCGGTGTAAGCCGCAATGGCCATCGACGCTTTGAGCAAATTCCTGCGGTGCATAAATACAACCTGTCGTGAGCAATCCCGCGCCGTTCCTGGCACGTGCTGGATCAGAAATTACGGTTCGGACAAGCCTTCGGCCAAACGCAACGGACTATAAACAGATGCCGGCTAGCTTAAACGGTTCGCTCGCCGAGCAAAATTCGTTGATTCACAGTGACAGAGTGTCAATGAAACAAGACATGTCGGTTAAAAATCTGACAGGGCGTTCTGATTTATGCGGCATATCTGCTTTTTTCGACTAATTACTCTAAAAACCGCTTTTCAGCACCGATTTAATTTCTATTCTATGGGCATGACCGGTGTTGACCGGTAGGGCACACGGCGCTGCTGTAAGGGGCAGGGCGATGTGGTGGTTTAGCAATTCTTTGAAGTATTGAAGGACATCGTCCATGGCAAAAATACAAGGTATCGCCGAAATGCTCGGCATCTTCCCCTGCCTCGGCAGCGGCCGTAGAAGGCGTCGTTTGAGTTCTGAAGAGCTGAAGCTGGTGGAGCGTTATCGCGAGTTGTCGGAGAGTGACCGGATAGCGATGCGCTATCTGGTGGATGCGATGCGCAGTGTTTCGCGGTTTTGAGTGGAAATAAAAAGGGGCGGACTGAAAGGTCCGCCCCTTTTTATTTGGATCAGCTACACGTTCCCAGGACTGGATACGGCCGCTGGCCGCGCATCAACTCCGGCACATCCCGCCATTTGACCCACGCCTGCTGTTGCCAGTGCAGCAGCGGTACGGTAACGCCTGCCCAATGCATTGAGCTCAAGCTCGGGTGGTTTTCCACAGGGCTTGATTGAGTTTCGCGCAGCATCGGGATGACTTCATGGCTCAGCCATTGGCGCAGGTGTCGGTTTTCCGGGACGAAGTGATGAACGAGCAGTGCGAACAGGCCGGATTCGCTGACCATCGCGCAATCGATAATTTCGCCATCCCGACGCAGGAGGACATGGCGGCGCTGATCGGGATTGAGTTTCAGGGTGAGGCGTTCGTTTAGCGGGTAGCCTATCAGGCGACCGAGATCCTGAACACAGAACCAGGCTTCGTGTTCCTGCATGAATGCGTGGAGGAAGCGGTTGTGGCGGGTGAAGGCGGTGGGGGTGAAGTGGGTCGACGATGAATTTTGGATTTGCGCAGACATGTAGTGACTTCCGATTTGAGTAGGAAAGTCGTCATCAACTCTTCGACAAGTTGGGTGGCGAACCGTGTGGCGTTCGAAGTCGGGATACTTCCAGTCAAACACGGAAAAGCCAGAAGGCCCGCGCCACACGGCCCGCCATAAAGCAGAACTGAAGTTGTGAAAAAGCCACAGTTCAATGGAGGGCATGCAAGCACCGTTTTGACAGTTTCCGGCTTCGACCCCGGGTCGCTGAATTAGCAGCGACGGGATGAAGCCTATCGGTCAGGCGCTTGCGGCGACAAGTCTACCCTTTCGCCGCACATCGTAGGAAATGGGGCTTTTTCAGGAAGGCTGTGTCTGTAGGAAATGCCTGTTTTTGCAGCTTACGCTGCTAAACCATCCCTGCACCGAAGATTTTCCTTTATGAGTTAGCAATCGGGAAAAGGGAGAAGCAATTCTGTGAGCAAAGATGAAGCGAAAGGTAAAAAGAGAAAGGTGATCGATCTGGATCGCTTCGAAGCTGTTAGAGGTAAAGCCGATATCAAATGGCGTACTGATGAATTGATGGCAGTGCTTCGAGGAGACCCCGGAATCAAATCTCGATTCCGGGGTGATTCTTCTTAGCGACTCACCTTCCAAGCATCCCCAGCCGGCGCCTTGCCATGGTCATACGGCTTGCCAATCCACATATAAACCAACCCCAGTCCAATCACGATCGCCGTGCTCAACACCATCGCATAGTTCACATACCAAGCCGCCTCCGGTGTACGTGGCCAGGCCATGTTGATGATTGCGCCGACGCCATACACCAGAGCGCCGATGTTCACTGGCCAGCCCCACGCGCCGAGGGTGAATTTGCCGCTGGGTTTCCAGCCTTTGCTGCGGGCGTAGAGGGCGGCCAGCACGATCATCTGGAACGCGAGGTAGATGCCGATGGCGGCGAAGCTGACGATGGTGGCCACGGCGTCTTGCAGGAAGAAGCCGAGGGCGATGATCAGGGCGGGCAGGACGCCGGACACGAACAGCGCAGCAACGGGCACCTGAGTGGTAGGAGAAATCTTTTTCAGCAGTCGGCTGCCGATGACCATTTCGTCGCGAGCGTAGGAATACAGCAGACGACTCGCCGCAGCCTGCAGGCTGATGACGCAGGAGATGAAGGAAATCATCACCACGCCCATCACCACTTTCGAGCCGATCGGGCCGAAGGCGTTGTTGAGGATGGTGGTGACCGGGTCCTTGTCGGTGCCGTTGATCACCGCTTGCATGTCCGGCACGGCGAGGATCAGCGCCAGGCAGGCGAACATCGCCGCGACGCCGCCGATGTAGATGGTCATGCGCATGGCCACCGGGATTTTTGCGCTGGGGTTCGGTGTTTCTTCGGCGACGTCGCCGCAAGCCTCGAAGCCGTAGTAGAGGAACATCCCGGCCAGTGACGCGGTGAGGAACGCCGGCAGGTATGAGCCATCGACGCTGATGTCGAAAGTGTTGAACAGCACACTCAGCGGTTGGTGGCGCTCGAAGATCAGCAGGTACACGCCGACGATCACCGCGCCGACCAGTTCGCAGAGGAAACCGAACATGGCAATGCGCGCCAGCACTTTGGTGCCGCTCAGATTGACCAGCGTGGCGAACAACGTCAGCACCAGCGCGATGACGATGTTGGTGTTGTTGCTAGGTTCAAACCCGAGCATCGCCGCCAGATACGGGCCGGCACCGACAGCCACCGCAGCAATGGTCACGCACAGGGCGATGGAGTAGATCCAGCCGACCATCCACGCCCATTTCTTGCCGACCAGACGCCGCGCCCAAGGATAAACGCCACCGGAAATCGGGAACTGCGAAACCACTTCGCCGAAGATCAGGCACACCAGCAACTGGCCGCAACCGACCAGCAGATAGGCCCAGAACATCGGTGGCCCACCCGCGGCGAGGCACAGGCCGAACAGGGTATAAACCCCCACGACCGGTGACAGATAGGTGAAGCCTAGTGCGAAATTTTCCCACAGGCTCATGCTGCGGTTGAAGTTCGAGGTGTAGCCGAGTTTGCGCAGTTGTTCGGCATCGCTGTCGGCAACGGCGGCCGAGAGTTCGGGTGAGGTACTCATGAGTGTTTGCTCCGTGAAATCGGCAGATTTCGGATGGCCGAGGCCGTGGCGGGGCTTTGTGGGCACCGCCCGGGTCGGTAGTTATTGTTTTGGTTTCGGTGAAGCCTGGTGGTGAATCGCCGACATCATCCGTGTGTCGCGGAAAAAGATCGCAGCCTGCGGCAGCTCCTACGGGGTACGGCGTTCATCCTGTAGGAGCTGCCGCAGGCTGCGATCTTTTTGCTGTTAATGCTTGAACATCACATGCCGAACCGTGGTGTAGTCCTCCAGCCCGTACATGGACATGTCCTTGCCGTAGCCGGACAATTTCTGACCGCCATGGGGCATTTCGCTGACGAGCATGAAGTGCGTGTTGACCCAGGTGCAGCCGTACTGCAACCGTGCGGACAAGCGATGCGCGCGTCCGACATCCGCCGTCCATACCGAGGAGGCGAGGCCGTAGTCCGAATCGTTGGCCCACTCCAGCGCCTGCGCTTCATCGGTGAACTTGGTCACCGACACCACCGGCCCGAACACTTCGCGGCGGACGATCTCGTCATCCTGTTGCGCGTCGGCCAGCACCGTCGGCTCGAAGAAGAAACCGTCGCCTTCCACAGCCTTGCCACCGGTGATCAAGCGAATGTGCGACTGTGCCACGGCGCGTTCGACGAAAGCAGCGACGCGGTCGCGATGCTGCGCGGTTATCAGCGGCCCCAGCTCGGTCGACGGATTATCCTGCAAGCCGTACTTGATGCTGCTCACCGCCGCGCCGAGCTTCTCGACAAACTTGTCGTAAATGCCTTGCTGCGCATAGATCCGGCACGCGGCAGTGCAGTCCTGTCCGGCGTTGTAGAAACCGAAGGTGCGGATGCCTTCGACGGCGGCATCGATGTCGGCGTCGTCGAAGATGATCACCGGCGCCTTGCCACCCAGTTCCATGTGCATGCGTTTGACGCTGTCGGCGGTGCTGGAAATGATGTTCGAGCCAGTGGCGATGGAGCCAGTCAGCGAGACCATGCGCACTTTAGGATGCGTAACCAACGGGCTGCCGACGGTAGGACCGCGACCAAACACCAGATTGAGTACACCGGCCGGGAAGATTTCCGACGCCAGTTCGGCCAGACGCAACGCGGTCAGCGGGGTTTGTTCCGACGGCTTGAGCACCACGGTATTACCGGCAGCGAGGGCCGGGGCGATTTTCCAGGCGACCATCATCAACGGGTAGTTCCACGGCGCGATGGACGCGATCACGCCCACTGGGTCGCGGCGGATCATCGAAGTATGGCCGGGCAGGTATTCGCCACCGGCCGAACCGCTCATGCAACGGCTGGCGCCGGCAAAAAAACGGAACACGTCGGCAATCGCCGGGATCTCGTCGTTCAGCGCGGCGCTGTAGGGTTTGCCGCAGTTATCGGATTCGAGTTTGGCCAGTTCCTCGCCGTGGGCTTCGATGGCGTCGGCGAGTTTGAGCAGCAGCAGCGAACGGTCTTTCGGCGTGGTTTGCGACCACTCGGCGAACGCATTGTCGGCGGCGCGCACGGCGGCGTCGACCTGGGCCTCGCTGGCTTCATTGATTTCCACCAGTACGCTGCCGAGTGCCGGGTTGAGCACCGGTTGCGCCGGGCCTTCGCCGTTGACCAGGTGGCCGTTGATCAAGAGTCTGGTTTGCATGGTTTTGTCCTCACTAACACTTTTATTGTTCTGTCGAAACCGGATCCCGTGTAGGAGCTGCCGCAGGCTGCGATCTTTTGATCCTGATCTCCAAAGCAACATCAAAAGATCGCAGCCTGCGGCAGCTCCTACAGGGGGATTTATTTCCCGCCACTGCCGGCGACGCTCTCGCCACCCCGAGTCAGGTAGTACGCGTCAAGGATCGGCAACATGGTCACCATCATCACCAGCATGGCGACGACGTTGGTCACCGGCACATCCCGTGGCCGGCTCAGTTGATTGAGCAGCCATAACGGCAACGTGCGCTCATGCCCGGCGGTAAACGTGGTGACGATGATTTCGTCGAACGACAGCGCAAAGGCGAGCATGCCGCCAGCCAACAGCGCCGAGCCAAGGTTCGGCAGGATGATGTAGCGAAAGGTCTGCCAGCCGTCGGCACCGAGATCCATCGAGGCCTCGATCAGGCTGTGCGAGGTGCGGCGCAGGCGGGCGATGACGTTGTTGTAGACGATCACCACGCAGAAGGTCGCGTGGCCGACGATGATGGTGAACATCCCCGGCTCGATCCCCAGCGTCTTGAACGTTGCCAGCAGCGCGATCCCGGTGATGATCCCCGGCAGCGCGATCGGCAAAATCAGCATCAGCGAAATGCCCTGTTTGCCGAAGAAGTCGCGACGATACAACGCTGCCGAAGCCAGCGTGCCGAGCACCATCGCGATCAAGGTGGCGATGGCGGCAATCTGCAGCGAGAGCTTGATCGCCTCCAGCACATCCGGCCGCGAAAACGCCACGCTGAACCAGTGCAGGGTGAAACCCTTCGGCGGAAAGCTGAACGCGGCTTCCTCGGTGTTGAAGGCGTAAAGGAAGATGATCAGGATCGGGAAGTGCAGAAACACCAACCCGCCCCAGGCGGCGATACGCAGGCCCAGTGAAGCGCGCTCAGAGTGCATCGAAGGCCCCCAGTCGTTTGACGATGGACAGGTAAACCGCGATCAACACAATCGGCACCAACGTGAACGCTGCGGCCATCGGCATGTTGCCGATCGCACCTTGCTGCGCGTAGACCATGCTGCCGACGAAGTAACCCGGCGGCCCGACCAATTGCGGCACGATGAAGTCGCCCAACGTCAGCGAAAACGTGAATATCGAGCCGGCAGCAATTCCCGGAATCGACAGTGGCAGAATCACCTGCATGAAGGTCTGACGCGGCTTGGCGCCGAGGTCGGCGGAAGCCTGCAACAGCGATGGCGGCAAGCGCTCCAGCGAGGCCTGAATCGGCAGGATCATGAACGGCAGCCAGATGTAGACGAACACCATGAACCGCCCCAGATGCGAGGTCGACAAGGTACTGCCGCCCACCCCGGGAATCCCCAGAATGAACTGCAACACCGGCTCCAGCCCCAGGTGCTGGACGAACCATTGCGCGACGCCGCCCTTGGCCAGCAGCAACGTCCAGGCGTAGGCCTTGACGATGTAACTGGCCCACATCGGCATCATCACCGCGATGTAGAAAAACGCCTTTGTCTTGCCCGTGGTGTAGCGCGCCATGTAATAGGCAATCGGGAACGCGACGATGGCGCTGGCGATCGACACGACGATGGCCATGCTCAGCGTGCGCAGGATGATGTCGAAGTTGGACGGCTGAAACAGCGCGGCAAAATTCGCCAGGGTCAGGTCAGGAGTGACCGCCATGGTGAAGTCGTCGAAGGTGTAAAAACCCTGCCACAACAGCACCAGCAGCGAGCCGAGATAGATCGCGCCGAACCACAGCAACGGCGGCACCAGCAGTAGCGACAGATACAGATTCGGCTTGCGGTAGAGCAGGTTGGAAAACCGGCGCAGGGGCGGTGCTTGAGTCATCGCGAGCGTGCTCATTTCAGACCCCGCTCGCCACGGTGTCGTGCAGCGGGATCATCGCTTCCCGCGCCCAGCGTGCGCTCAGGCGCTGGCCGGTCTGGTGTTGTGCGCTGCTGTCGATCCACTGATTGTTGGCGTGACTGATGCTCAGGATCTGGCCGTTTTCCAGCGTCAGTTCATAGCGCGTGGCGCTGCCCTGATACTGGATGTCGTGGAGCAGACCACTGACTTCGATTTCATGGCTGGCGAGCGGCCCTTCGGCGAAACGCACGTGCTCGGGGCGAATCGAAAACGGCTGCGGATGGCCGCTGAGCTGGCGCGCCAGATCTCCGCGAATCACGTTCGAGGTGCCGACGAATTCGGCGACGAAGGTGGTGGTGGGTTTCATGTACAGATTGCGCGGGGTGTCGACCTGTTCGATGCGGCCCTTGTTGAATACAGCGACGCGATCGGACATCGACAGCGCCTCGGTCTGGTCGTGAGTGACGAAGATGAAAGTGATGCCGAGCTGGCGTTGCAGCTTCTTCAGTTCGCTCTGCATCTGCTCGCGCAGTTTCAGATCGAGAGCACCCAATGGCTCATCAAGCAACAGCACGCGCGGACGATTGACCAAGGCGCGGGCGAGGGCGACACGCTGGCGCTGACCGCCGGACAACTGCACCGGTTTGCGTGCGCCATAACCGCCGAGGGCGACCATGTCCAACGCCTCTTCGGCGCGCTTGTGGCGCTCGGTTTTGCTCACGCCTTTGACCTTCAAGCCATAGGCAACGTTGTCCAGCACGTTCATGTGCGGGAACAGCGCGTAATCCTGGAAGACCGTGTTCACATCACGCTGATACGGCGGCAGACCGGCGGCTTCGGCGCCGTGAATGCGGATCGAGCCGGCGCTCGGTTGTTCGAAACCGGCGATCAGGCGCAGGCAGGTGGTTTTGCCCGAGCCGGAAGGGCCGAGCATGGAAAAGAACTCGCCGTCCTGGATATCGATGGAAACCCGGTCAACGGCTTTCACTTCGCCGAACTGCCGGGAAACGTTGGTGAACTGGACTGCAAGCGTCATGGTGCGGTGCTCCGGTAAAGCGGGCTTTCAAAGAATGATCGGGTGTTGCGTCGAAAAGATCGCAGCCTGCGGCAGCTCCTACAGGAGAGCTGTGTCCATTGATGTAGGAGCTGCCGCAGGCTGCGATCTTTTGATCTTGAAAGGGCTTACCTGCCGCCCATGATCGCGATGTAGTCCTGAGTCCAGCGGCTATAAGGCACGAACTTGCCGCCCTCGGCCTGCGGGGTTTTCCAGAAGGCGATCTTGTCGAACTGGTCGAAGCCATTGGTCTTGCAGCCCTCGGCGCCGAGCAGTTCGCTCTCCTTGCACGCCGCCGGCACTGCTGGCAGGGAACCAAACCACGCCGCAACATCACCCTGGACTTTCGGCTGCAACGACCAGTCCATCCACTTGTACGCGCAGTTCGGGTGCTTGGCCTCGGCGTGCAGCATGGTGGTGTCGGCCCAACCGGTAGCGCCTTCTTTCGGGATGGTCGAAGCGATCGGCTGTTTCTCGTTGATCAGGCCGTTGACCTGATACGGCCACGCGCTCGACGCCACCACGCCTTCGTTCTTGAAGTCGCTCATCTGTACCGTGGTGTCGTGCCAGTAACGGTGAATCAATGGCTGCTGCGCGCGCAGCAGATCGAGCACAGCCTTGTACTGCGCTTCGGTCAGTTGATACGGATCCTTGATCCCCAGCTCAGGTTTGGCGGTCTTCAGGTACAGCGCCGCGTCGGCGATGTAGATCGGGCCGTCGTAGGCCTGCACGCGACCCTTGTTCGGTTTGCCATCGGGGAAATTCTGCGCGTCGAACAGGACGTTCCAGCTGGTCGGCGGCGTCTTGAACACGTTGGTGTTGTACATCAGCACGTTCGGGCCCCACTGATACGGGGTGCCGTAGGTCTGGTTGTTGACCACGTACCACGGCGCATCTTTCAGCCGTGGGTCGAGGGTTTTCCAGTTCGGGATCAATGCGGTGTTGATCGGTTGCACACGCTTGCCGACGATCAGGCGCAACGAGGCATCGCCCGAAGCGGTGACCAGATCGTAACCACCCTTGGCCATCAGGCTGACCATCTCGTCGGAGGTCGCGGCGGTCTTGACGTTGACCTTGCAGCCGGTTTCCTTCTCGAAACCGCTCACCCAGTCGTAGGCCTTGTCGCTCTCGCCACGTTCGATGTAGCCCGGCCAGGCCACGATATCCAGCTGTCCCTCGCCGGCGCCGACCGCCTTCAGCGGCTCGGCAGCTTGCAGGCTGGCGCTGGCCAGCAAGGCTGTGGTGATTGCACTGAGCAGTGCGGTCTTGTGCACGAACATGGTTGAACCCTCTTCTTTAAATTATGGTCGGGGCAGTTGTGAACGCGGTGAAGCATGCCGTTGGCGGCTTGTTATTAGCGTAGTCAGAGATGCTGGCCGTGGCGGGCCATGATGTGCCGCACCACGCTGTAGTCCTGCAGCGAATCACTGGATAAGTCTTTGCCGTATCCGGAGCGTTTCAGCCCGCCGTGGGGCATTTCGCTGACCAGCATGAAGTGGCTGTTGATCCACGTGCAGCCGTACTGCAAACGGGCGGCGACCTGCATTGCCTTGTCCAGATTCTGCGTCCACACCGACGAGGCGAGGCCGTATTCGGAGTCGTTGGCCCAGTCCACGGCTTGCGCGAGTTCGTCGAAGCGGGTCACGGTGACCACCGGGCCGAACACTTCGCGCTGGACGATTTCATCAGTCTGTTTGCAACCGGCCAGCAACGTCGGCTGGTAGAAGAACCCGGCGCCGGAATGCACCGCCGCGCCAGTCACGCGCTCGATGTGCGGCTGGCCGAGGGCGCGTTCGACAAAACTGGCCACGCGGTCGCGCTGGCGGGTGCTGATCAGCGGGCCGATCTCGTTGTCGGCATCGCGCTTGCCGGCGAAGCGCAGGCTGCTGACCGCTGCGCCGAGTTCGGCGACCAGTTTGTCGTGAATGCCTGTTTGCGCGTAGATCCGGCACGCGGCGGTGCAGTCCTGCCCGGCGTTGTAGTAACCGTAGGTGCGCACGCCGTCGACCACCGCTTGAATATCCGCGTCGTTGCAGACGATCACCGGGGCCTTGCCGCCGAGTTCCAGGTGTGTGCGTTTGAGGGTTTTCGCTGCAGCCTGGAGAATCTTCTGCCCGGTGACGATATCGCCGGTCAGCGAGACCATGCGCACCTTGGCGTGCCCGACCAGATGGCTGCCGACGCCTTCACCGCCGCCGCAGATGATGTTGATCACCCCGCGCGGCAGGATCTCGGCGAGTGCTGGCGCCAGTGCGAGGATCGACAGCGGTGTGTGTTCCGACGGCTTGAACACCAGCGTATTGCCGGCGGCGAGGGCCGGGGCGATTTTCCACGCGGCCATCATGATCGGGTAGTTCCACGGCGCAATCGACGCCACCACGCCAATCGGATCGCGGCGCACCATGCTGGTGTAGCCCGGCAGGTATTCGCCGCTGAGCTGGCCGGTCTGGCAGCGCACGGCACCGGCGAAGAAACGGAACACGTCGACGGTGGCGGTCAGATCGTCCTGCCGCGCCAGGTGCAGCGGCTTGCCGCAGTTCAGCGCTTCGAGGCGGGCGAGGTAATCGGCGTGTTTTTCGACGGCGTTGGCGATGTCCAGCAGCAGACTGGAACGTTGTTGCGGCGTGGTGCGCGACCATTCGGCAAAGGCGCGGTGGGCGGCGAGAATCGCGGTTTCGACCTGCTCGGTGCTGGCCTCGGCGATGTGGGTGAGGATTTCACCGGTGGCCGGGTTGAGGATCGGTTCGACGAAACCTTGACCGGCGACCAGTTCGCCGTCGATCAACAACGCGGTACACATCGGGGTCTGCACGCCAGCCATTTTCCGCGATCTCTTTTCTTGTGTGGTCATTGTTGCTCCCGTGCCCGGGAGCCGACCGTCTTATAGATGCAGCAAGACTAGTGCGCGGCTCCGAGGTCGACAAATTCTAAATACTGAAGGTGGCATTCGATTAAATAGATGGCTTGCGTCCGCCGTGCGGCTGCTCGCGGGCCACAGTCAAAAACGGGTCGACCAGAGCGGGGCGTGCAGTACCGCGGCGCCACGCCAGACCGACATCGAGGGTCTGGTTGAGGTCGGCAATCGGCCGCGCTTCGATGATGTCGCCCTCCAGTGACCACGGGCGGTAAGTCATATCCGGTTGAATCGATACGCCCAGACCTGCCGCTACGAGGCTTCGCACCGCTTCGGTTGAGGCCGTGCGCAGGGTGATCTTCGGTTGCAGCCCGGCGCCGCGCCACAGGCGCTGGGCATTGCGATCCATTTCGTCGACGTTAAGTTGAATCAGCGGTTCGCGAGCGACGTCGGCGAGGTTGATGCTGTCGTGTTCCAACAATGGATGCTGGGCCGGCAGCCACAGACGGTGCGGTGAGTGGGTCAGCACTTCGGTCTGCAGGGCGTGGCGGTCTTCGAGGTTGGAGAGGATCAGCACGCCGACATCGATTTCGCCGCTGACCAGCAAATGCTCGATGTACGGCCGCTCGTCCTCCATCACCCGAATCTCGACGTTGGGATAGGCGCGCTGGAACCGGGTCAGCAAATCGGCGAGGTAATAACCGGCGACCAGGCTGGTTACGCCGACGATCAACTGTCCGGCGACCTGATCGGTGCTCTGTTGCAGGCTGCGCTTGGCATTGTCCACGGTGGCCAGAATCAGGTGCGCCTGGCGCAGGAACTGGTGGCCCTGATGGGTCAGGGTCATGCCCTTGGCGTGGCGGCTGAACAGGCTGACGCCGATTTCCTCTTCCAGTTGCTGAATGGCGAGGGTCAGGGTCGATTGGGAAATAAACGCGGTTTGCGCGGCGGCGGAAATCGAGCCGGTCTCGGCCACCGCGATGAAGTGACGGATCTGACGCAGGGTCATCATGAGGAGGGTACCCGGTGGGCGGTTTTTATCGATTGGCTGGAGTGTATATCTATTTTCACGAAGGGCTTCTGCAGGCGGAGCAACATCTGGAAGCACACTTGCAGGCCGGGCCAGGGCACTTTCGAACTAGGCTGAGGGCCTGATAGATCTGGATAACCCCTGTTTTGGAGGCGGAACATGAACACCCGTGGATTGCTCGATCAACTTCTCAAGTCCGGCCAGGATCTGTTGCAGAACAAGGCCGGCGGGGCGCGGAACAAATCGTCGGCTGGCGGGCTGGGCGGTTTGCTCGGTGGGTCTTCAGGCTCCGGTGCGCTGGGCGGCTTGCTCTCGGGGGCGGGCGGTGGTGCTCTGGCGGCCGGGGCCATGGGCCTGCTGCTCGGCAGCAAAAAGGCGCGAAAGGTCGGCGGCAAAGTTGCGGTCTACGGTGGCCTCGCTGCCCTTGGTGTGCTGGCCTATAAGGCTTACGGCAACTGGAACGCCCAGAAAGGCACCGCCCCACAAACCGAACCGCAAACCCTGGATCGACTGCCACCGGCGCAAGCCGAGCAGCACAGCCAGGCGATTCTCAAAGCACTGGTCGCCGCCGCCAAGGCTGACGGCCATATCGATGATCGCGAGCGCCAGTTGATCGAAGGCGAATTCACCAAACTCGACAACGATCAGGAACTGCAACACTGGCTGCACGCCGAACTCAACAAACCCCTCGACCCCGCCGACGTCGCCCGCGCCGCCAGCACCCCGGAAATGGCCGCGGAGATGTACATCGCCAGCGTGATGCTGGTGGATGAGGAGAGCTTTATGGAAAAGGCGTATCTGGAGGAGTTGGCCAAGCAACTGAAGCTGGAGCCGGGGTTGAAGGTGGAGCTGGAGAAGCAGGTGCGCCTGGCATCGCTATAGAACTGCCTGAACACGGTATTCATGTAGGAGCTGCGGTACGCTGCGATCTTTTGATTTTTTAAGCCAACAGCAAAAGATCGCAGCGTGCCGCAGCTCCTACAAGGTTTTGGGCCAGACGCCGAAGCCTGCTCGCGATTGCGTTTTCAGCCGCGCATCCACAGCAATGGCCGATCCAGCGCCCCTTTTTGCCGTTCCATCGCTGGCACGCCAGCCCCGGATTGTCGGACAGTCCCACCCCAGAGCCTTCCCGCCAACCATGTCGGGCCGGCCCGAGGGTTAAAAAGCGTCTTATAAATGAAACACCGCCCTCGGCTATACTCCCCGCATTTCGACTTAGGCACGAGGAATCACTGTGAAGAACTGGACGTTGCGCCAACGCATTTTGGCGAGCTTTGCGGTGATTATCGCCATCATGTTGCTGATGGTCGTTGTCTCGTATTCACGCTTGTTGAAGATCGAGGCCAGTGAAAGCAGCGTGCGTGACGACGCGGTTCCCGGCGTCTATTACAGCTCGATGATCCGCGGCGCGTGGGTTGACAGCTACCTGCAGACCCAGGAACTGCTCGGCCTCAAGGAAGGGCAGGGTATCAGCAGTGAAGATGCGGCGGACTACAAGGCGTTCGAAAACCGTCTGCAAGAGCAGATGGCCAACTACCGCAACACCGTCACCACCGACGAGGACCGGGTCGAGTTCGCAGCGTTCGAGAAGGACCACGACGTCTACATGCAGATCCAGGATCAGGTGCTCGACTTGCACAAGCGCAACCTGGAAGCCGACGCGGTCAAGCTGTTCACCGAGAAGTTGACCCCGGCCTGGTACACCGGCCGCATGAAACTCAACGACATCATTGGCGAGAACAAACGGGTCGCTGATCAGGCCATGGCCAACATCGACGAAGCCGTGGCGGCGGCCAAGGTCAGCATGTTCGTCTCGCTGCTGGTGGCCGTGCTCGCGGCCGGTGCCTGCGGTCTGCTGCTGATGCGCGCGATCATGGCGCCGATGAACCGCATCGTGAAAATCCTCGAAATCATGCGTACCGGCGACCTGAGCAGCCGGCTGAATCTGGACCGCAAGGACGAGTTCGGCGCGGTGGAAACCGGCTTCAATGACATGATGACCGAGCTGACTTCGCTGGTGTCCCAGGCCCAGCGCTCCTCGGTGCAGGTGACCACTTCGGTGACCGAAATCGCCGCCACGTCTAAACAGCAACAGGCCACCGCCACCGAAACCGCGGCCACCACCACCGAAATCGGCGCGACCTCACGTGAAATCGCCGCCACTTCGCGGGATCTGGTGCGCACCATGACCGAAGTCTCCACCGCCGCCGATCAGGCCTCGGTGCTCGCCGGTTCCGGCCAGCAAGGCCTGGCGCGCATGGAAGACACCATGCACTCGGTGATGGGCGCGGCCGATCTGGTCAACGCCAAACTGGCGATCCTCAACGAGAAGGCCGGCAACATCAATCAGGTGGTGGTGACCATCGTCAAGGTCGCCGACCAGACCAATCTGCTGTCGCTCAACGCCGCCATCGAAGCCGAGAAGGCTGGCGAATACGGTCGTGGTTTTGCCGTGGTCGCCACCGAAGTGCGGCGTCTGGCGGATCAGACTGCCGTCGCCACTTACGACATTGAGCAGATGGTTCGCGAGATCCAGTCGGCGGTGTCTGCCGGCGTGATGGGCATGGACAAGTTCTCCGAAGAAGTGCGCCGTGGCATGGCCGAGGTGCAGCAGGTCGGTGAGCAGCTGTCGCAGATCATCCATCAGGTGCAGGCGCTGGCGCCGCGGGTGTTGATGGTCAACGAAGGCATGCAGGCCCAGGCCACCGGTGCCGAACAGATCAACCATGCGCTGGTGCAGTTGGGCGACGCCAGCAGCCAGACCGTCGAGTCGCTGCGTCAGGCCAGTTTCGCCATTGACGAACTGAGCCAGGTGGCCGTCGGGCTGCGCAGCGGCGTTTCGCGATTCAAAGTCTGATGAGCGAAATCACCGCCAAACGCAGCGCTGTGCCGGTGACGAAGCAGGCGTTGTTCCTGCTGTTTCGCATCGGCAGCGAGCGTTACGCCTTGCGCGCCACCGAGGTGGCGGAAGTGCTGCCGCGCCTGCCGTTGAAGCCGATTGCCCAGGCACCGGACTGGGTTGCCGGAGTGTTCGCCTATCGCGGTACGGTGGTACCGGCGCTCGACCTCAGTGCGCTGACTTTCGGCCATCCCGCCGAGGCGCGCACCAGCACCCGGCTGGTGCTGGTGCATTACCGTCCGGATGCACTGCAGCCGCCGCGCTGGCTCGGGCTGATCCTTGAGCAGGCGACCGATACCCTGCGCTGCAACCCCGAGGATTTTCAGCCATATGGCCTGGACAATCGTCAGGCGCCGTACCTCGGCCCGGTGCGCGAAGATGCCCAGGGACTGGTGCAGTGGGTGCGGGTCAACGACTTGCTGGATGACGCGGTGCGCAGCCTGCTGTTTCCGGCGCCGCTTGGGGCGCAGTCATGAGCAGCGACCAGCGTTTTTTCGATTTCCTCAAGGAACGCATCGGCCTGGATGTCACCTCGGTGGGGCCGGCGATCATCGAGCGCGCGGTGCGCCAACGCATCACGCTCTCGCAAGCGGCGCACAGCGATGAATACTGGCAACTGCTGCAAGGTTCGCGGGACGAACAGCAGGCGTTGATCGAAGCGGTGATCGTCCCCGAAACCTGGTTTTTCCGTTATCCGGAATCCTTCGCCACCCTCGGCAAGCTGGCGCGCAAGCGTCTGGACGAATTGAACAACATGCGCGCGCTGCGCATCCTCAGCCTGCCGTGCTCGACCGGCGAAGAACCCTATTCGATTGCCATGGCCTTGCTCGATGCCGGGCTCAAGCCGCATCAGTTCAAGGTCGACGGCATGGACGTCAGCCCACTGTCAGTGGACAAGGCGCGGCGGGCTCTTTACGGCAAGAACTCGTTTCGTGGTCAGGGTCTGGACTATCGCGAGCGTCATTTCACCGCCGAGCAGGACGGCCATCGGGTCAGCGAAGCGGTGCGTGAGCAGGTGCGCCTGCAGGCCGGCAACGTGCTGGATCCGACGCTGCTGGCGGGTGAGCCGCCGTTCGATTTTGTGTTCTGCCGCAACCTGCTGATCTATTTCGACCAGCCGACCCAGAAGCAAGTTTTCGAAGTGCTCAAGCGTCTGACGCACATTGATGGCGTGTTGTTCATCGGCCCGGCCGAGGGCAGTCTGCTTGGGCGCCTGGGCATGCGCTCGATCGGCATCCCGCAGTCGTTTGCCTTCAGTCGACACGCGGAACCCATGCCCGAACCTGTGGCATTGCCGACCCCGACCCCTTTGCCGGTGCGCCAACCGCTGCGCAGTCCGCCGCCAGTATCGCCGCCGGTGCGTCCACGTCCGTTTGCCAGCGTTGCACCGTTGCCCGTCAGCAGCAAAAGCGCCAAACCGGACGCGGCGACCTTGCTCGCCAACATCGCCGCGCTGGCCAACGAAGGCAAAAGCGCCCAGGCCCGCGCGGTATGCGAGCAGTATCTGCGCAGTCACGAACCGGTGGCGCAGGTGTTTTACTGGCTCGGTCTGCTCAGCGATGTTGCCGGTGCCGCGCTCGAAGCCCAGAGTCATTACCGCAAGGCCTTGTACCTTGAACCGCAACACCCCGAAGCGTTGATGCACCTGGCCGCCTTGCTGCAGGCCCAGGGCGACAGCGCCGGTGCCAGACGATTGCAGGAACGCGCCGCCCGCAGCGGTCGCACCGCCGACAGTGAGCGTAAACGATGATCCCGTCCGACACCTTGAACGTCACCCACGAAGACGCCCGGGCCATTGATGATTGCTGGAACCGTATCGGTATTCATGGCGACAAGTCGTGCCCGTTGCTGGCCGAGCATATTCACTGCCGCAACTGCGCGGTGTATTCCGCCGCCGCCACGCGCCTGCTGGACCGTTATGCATTGCAGCAGGACGAACGCGATCCGGTCGCCGTGGCGGTCGAAACCGATGTGAAAACCCGTTCGCTACTGATGTTCCGCCTCGGCGAGGAATGGCTGGGACTGGCGACTCGCAGTCTGGTGGAAGTGGCGCCGCTGCAGGCGATTCACTCGCTGCCGCACCAGCGCTCGCGGGCCTTGCTCGGCGTGGCGAACGTGCGCGGGGCATTAGTGGCGTGCCTGTCGCTGGTCGAGTTGCTCGATCTGGATGGCAACACCGCACCGGTCACTGGCGCGCGGATCATGCCGCGCATGCTGATCATTGCCGCCCACGGCGGACCGGTGGTGGTGCCGGTGGACGAAGTCGACGGCATCCACGCCATCGATGAAAAAATTCTCGACGCCGCGTCGCGTGCCGGCGGTGAGCACAACAGCACGGCCAGCGCCAAATACACCCGTGGTGTCCTGCAATTCCGGGGGCGCAGCCTGCGTTGGCTGGATGAAGAACAGCTGCTGTCCGCCGTGACCCGGAGCCTCACATGACCCCCGAGCAAATGCGCGACGCCTCGCTGCTGGAGCTGTTCAGCCTCGAAGCAGAGGCCCAGACCCAGGTGCTCAGCAGCGGGCTGCTGGCGCTGGAGCGTAACCCGACTCAGGCCGACTATCTGGAGTCGTGCATGCGTGCGGCGCACTCGCTCAAGGGCGCGGCGCGTATCGTCGGCATCGACAGCGGTGTCAGCGTCGCCCATGTGATGGAAGATTGCCTGGTCAGTGCGCAGGAAGGGCGGCTGTTGTTGCGTCCCGAGCACATCGATGCGCTGTTGCAAGGCACCGATCTGTTGATGCGCATCGCCACGCCGGCCAATGCTCCGCAAGCGCTGGACATCGAAGCGTATGTGGCGTTGATGGGCCGCCTGCTCGACCCTTCGGCAGCGCCCACAGTCGCGCCACCGCCGATGGCCGAATTGCAGATGCAGGCGCCGCCACCTGCGCCGATTGAAACCCCGGCGCCATCGATCGATACAGCGCTGGAGACCTCCGACCCGGCCCCGCGCAAGAGCAAGCGCACCACCGAGGGTGGCGAACGGGTGCTGCGGGTCACCGCCGAGCGCCTGAACAGCCTGCTCGACTTGTCGAGTAAATCGCTGGTCGAAACCCAGCGCCTCAAACCGCATCTGGCGACCATGCAGCGCCTCAGGCGCATGCAGAACAACGGCCTGCGGGCACTGGAAAGTCTCAATGTGCACCTCAAGGAACATGCGCTGAGCCTTGAGGCCCAGGAAGCCCTCGAAGATGCGCGGCGCCTGCTGGCCGAATCCCAGCAATTGCTCGCGGAAAAGAACGCCGAGCTCGACGAGTTCGCCTGGCAAGCCAGCCAGCGCGCACAAGTGCTCTACGACACCGCGCTGGCCTGCCGCATGCGCCCGTTTGCCGACGTGCTCACCGGTCAGGTGCGCATGGTTCGGGATCTGGGGCGCAGTCTTGGCAAACAGGTGCGGCTGGAAATCGAAGGCGAGAAGACCCAGGTCGATCGCGACGTATTGGAAAAACTCGAGGCGCCTCTGACTCATTTGTTGCGCAACGCGGTCGACCACGGCATCGAAACCCCGGAACAACGCCTGCTCAAAGGCAAGTCCGAAGAAGGCCTGATCCGCCTGCGCGCTTCGCATCAGGCCGGTTTGCTGGTGCTCGAACTGAGTGACGACGGCAATGGTGTCGACCTGGAAAAGGTCCGCCGCAGCATTGTCGAGCGTCAGCTTTCGCCCGCCGAGACGGCGGCGCAGTTGAGCGAAGAAGAACTGCTGACGTTCCTGTTTCTGCCGGGTTTCAGCCTGCGCGACACTGTGACCGAAGTGTCCGGGCGTGGCGTCGGCCTCGACGCGGTGCAGCACATGGTGCGGCAACTGCGCGGTGCAGTGGTGCTGGAGCAGACGGCGGGCGAGGGCAGCCGCTTTCATCTGGAAGTGCCGCTGACCCTGTCGGTGGTGCGCAGTCTGGTGGTGGAAGTCGGCGAGGAGGCTTATGCGTTTCCGCTGGCGCACATCGAGCGCATGTGCGACCTGGAGCCACAGGACATCGTGCAGATCGAGGGCCGTCAGCATTTCTGGCACGAAGGTCGGCATGTCGGGCTGGTCGCGGCCAGTCAGTTGCTGAATCGTCCGGCCAGTCAGAGCAGCGGCGAAACCCTCAAGGTCGTGGTGATCCGCGAGCGTGACGCGGTCTACGGGGTGGCGGTCGAGCGTTTTGTCGGCGAGCGCACGCTGGTGGTGCTGCCGCTGGATGAGCGACTGGGCAAGGTTCAGGATATTTCCGCCGGGGCGCTGCTCGACGACGGTTCGGTGGTGCTGATCGTCGATGTCGAAGACATGCTGCGCTCGGTGGACAAACTGCTCAACACCGGGCGTCTCGAGCGCATTGCCCGCCATGGCAATCAGGCCGCCGAAGTGGCGCGCAAACGGATTCTGGTGGTCGATGACTCGCTGACCGTGCGCGAGTTGCAACGCAAGTTGCTGCTCAATCGCGGCTATGACGTGGCGGTCGCGGTGGACGGCATGGACGGCTGGAACGCGCTGCGTTCGGAGGACTTCGATTTGCTGATCACCGACATCGACATGCCGCGCATGGATGGCATCGAACTGGTCACCCTGTTGCGCCGCGACAACCGCCTGCAATCGCTGCCGGTGATGGTGGTCTCGTACAAGGATCGTGAAGAGGACCGGCGTCGTGGACTGGACGCTGGCGCCGACTATTATTTAGCCAAGGCCAGTTTTCATGACGACGCCCTGCTTGATGCAGTGGTTGAGCTCATTGGAGGAGCGCGGGCATGAAAATCGCAATCGTCAACGACATGCCCCTGGCGGTAGAGGCTTTGCGCCGCGCGCTGGCCTTCGAGCCGGCGCATCAGGTGGTCTGGGTCGCCAACAACGGCGCCGAGGCGGTGCGGTTGTGCGCCGAAAACACCCCGGATCTGATCCTGATGGACCTGATCATGCCGGTCATGGATGGCGTCGAGGCAACCCGGCGGATCATGGCCGAGAGCCCGTGTGCCATCGTTATCGTCACGGTCGACCGTCAGCAAAACGTGCACCGGGTCTTCGAAGCCATGGGCCACGGCGCGCTCGACGTGGTCGACACCCCGGCCATTGGCGCGGGGAACGCGCAGGAAGCGGCGGCGCCGTTGCTGCGCAAGATCCTCAACATCGGCTGGCTGATCGGCGAGAAAACCCCGCGCTCGCGCCCGGTGCCGACGCCCCACCGCAGTTCGGCGTCGTGCAAGCGGCTGGTGGCGATCGGCTCGTCTGCCGGCGGACCGGCCGCGCTGGAAGTGCTGCTCAAGGGCCTGCCACGCCATTTCTCGGCCGCCATCGTGCTGGTGCAGCACGTGGATCAGGTGTTTGCCGCGGGCATGGCCGAATGGCTGGCCAGCGCCAGTGGCCTCGATGTACGCCTGGCCCGCGAAGGCGAGCCTCCGCAGGCCGGCGCGGTGCTGTTGGCCGGCACCAACCACCATATTCGTTTATTGAAAAACGGCACGCTGGCCTACACCGCCGAGCCGGTCAACGAGATCTACCGGCCTTCGATCGACGTGTTTTTCGAAAGTGTCGCCAGTTATTGGAACGGCGATGCCATCGGGGTTTTATTGACCGGGATGGGACGCGACGGGGCGCAAGGGCTTAAGCTCATGCGCCAGCAGGGTTATCTGACCATCGCGCAGGACCAGCAAAGCAGTGCGGTGTACGGCATGCCCAAGGCAGCAGCGGCGATCGATGCGGCCGTCGAAATCCGTCCACTGGAAAAGATAGCGCCACGATTGCTGGAGGTTTTCCCCAAATGAACAGGCTATTCCGCAATCCTGGCCCCCGCAGTACTCAGGTGACCGCCCATGAATGATTTACAGATCGACGACATTAAAACCGACGAAAACGCCGCCATGGTGTTGTTGGTGGACGATCAGGCGATGATCGGCGAAGCCGTGCGCCGTGGGCTGTCGAATGAAGAGAACATCGACTTCCACTTTTGCTCCGACCCGCACCAGGCCATCGCCCAGGCGGTACGGATCAAGCCGACGGTGATTCTGCAGGATCTGGTGATGCCCGGCCTCGACGGCCTGAGCCTGGTGCGCGAATACCGCAATCATCCGGCGACCAGGGACATCCCGATCATCGTCCTGTCGACCAAGGAAGACCCGCTGATCAAGAGCGCGGCGTTTTCCGCCGGGGCCAACGACTATCTGGTGAAACTGCCGGACACCATCGAACTGGTGGCGCGCATCCGCTATCACTCGCGCTCCTACATGACCCTGCTGCAGCGCGATGCGGCGTACCGTGCGTTGCGCGTCAGCCAGCAGCAATTGCTCGACACCAACCTGGTGCTGCAACGGCTGATGAACTCCGATGGGCTGACCGGGCTGTCCAACCGCCGGCACTTCGACGAGTACCTGGAGCTGGAATGGCGCCGCTCGCTGCGCGACCAGAGCCAGTTGTCGTTGCTGATGATCGACGTCGATTACTTCAAGTCCTACAACGACAGTTTTGGCCACGTCGAAGGCGATGAGGCGCTGCGCAAGGTCGCCACCGCGATCCGCGACGCCAGCGCCCGCCCGTCGGACCTGCCGGCACGCTACGGCGGTGAAGAGTTCGCCCTGGTGCTGCCGAACACCTCGCCGGGCGGCGCGCGGCTGGTGGCGGAGAAACTGCGCCAGACGGTGGCGGCGCTGAAGATTCCGCACAACACCCCGAGCGAAGGGGCGAGCCTGACCATCAGCATCGGCCTGGCGACCATGGTGCCGCAGGCGGGCAGCGATTGCCGGCTGCTGATTTCGGCGGCGGATCGCGGGTTGTACCTGGCCAAGAATAACGGCCGTAACCAGGTCGGCATCGAATAACCGCGATCCCGGTAGGAGCTGCCGCAGGCTGCGATCTTTTGATTTTGCTTTTAAAGATCAAAAGATCGCAGCCTGCGGCAGCTCCTACAGGGGCAATGTGTCAAGTGATTCGCCCCGACAGCCGCCAGACGGGCTGCCGTGACAGCGTGATTACGTTATACTCGCCGGCTTTCAAAAGTTCGCCAACGAGTGCTGCCCGTCATGGAAATCAACCCGATCCTGAACACCATCAAGGACCTGTCCGAGCGCTCCGAAACTATTCGGGGGTATCTTTGACTACGATCAAAAGCATGAGCGTCTGATCGAAGTCAATCGCGAGCTTGAAGATCCTGCAGTCTGGAACAAACCTGAATACGCCCAGGAACTGGGCCGCGAGCGAGCATCGCTGGCGCAGATCGTCGACACCCTGGATGAGCTTTCCAGCGGTTTGGCCGATTCCCGCGAGTTGCTCGACATGGCCGTTGAAGAAAACGACGAAGGCGCGGTAAACGACGTCGTTGAACTGCTTCAAGGACTTGAAGAGTCACTGGCCAAGCTTGAATTCCGCCGCATGTTCAGCCACGAGATGGACCCGAACAACGCCTACCTGGACATCCAGGCCGGCTCCGGCGGCACCGAGGCCCAGGACTGGGCCAACATCCTGCTGCGCATGTACCTGCGCTGGGCGGACAAACGTGGTTTCGACGCGACCATCATGGAACTGTCGGCCGGTGAAGTCGCCGGTATCAAAGGCGCGACCGTGCACATCAAGGGCGAATACGCCTTTGGCTGGCTGCGTACCGAGATCGGCGTGCACCGTCTGGTGCGCAAGAGCCCGTTCGATTCCGGCAACCGTCGCCACACCTCGTTCTCTGCGGTTTTCGTTTCGCCAGAGATCGACGACAAGGTCGAAATCGAAATCAACCCGGCAGATCTGCGGATCGACACCTATCGTTCCTCCGGTGCCGGTGGTCAGCACGTAAACACCACCGACTCGGCCGTACGTATTACTCACGTACCGACCAACACCGTGGTCAGCTGCCAGAACGAGCGTTCCCAGCACGCGAACAAGGACACCGCCATGAAAATGCTGCGGGCCAAGTTGTACGAGCAGGAAATGCAGAAGCGCAACGCCGCTTCCCAGGCGCTGGAAGACACCAAGTCGGACATCGGCTGGGGTCACCAGATCCGTTCGTACGTGCTCGACGCTTCGCGGATCAAGGACCTGCGCACCAACATCGAACGCAGCGACTGCGACAAGGTGCTCGACGGCGACATCGACGAATACCTGGAAGCCAGCCTGAAGTCGGGGCTGTAAAAGACGCACACAGGGTCGCTGATGCAACGCGATCCCTGTAGGAGCCAGCTCAGCTGGCGATTCCCGGGCCGCCAGGCCCGGGGGCAACGAACCTGATGGAATATCTGAAGACATGAGCGACCAACAACTCGACCCGCAAGCCCTGCAACAGGAAGAAAACTCCCTGATCGCCCTGCGCAAGGAAAAGCTGGCTGCCGAGCGCGCCAAGGGCAACGCCTTCCCGAACGACTTCCGCCGCGAAAACTACTGCGAAGATCTGCAGAAGAAATACGCGGACAAGACCAAGGAAGAGCTGGCCGAGGCTGCAATCCCGGTCAAGGTTGCCGGTCGCATCATGCTCAACCGTGGCTCGTTCATGGTGATCCAGGACATGACCGGTCGCATCCAGGTCTACGTCAACCGTAAAACCCTGTCCGAAGACACTCTGGCCGCGGTCAAGACCTGGGACATGGGCGATATCATTGCCGCCGAAGGCACTCTGGCGCGTTCCGGCAAGGGCGACCTGTACGTCGAAATGACCAACGTGCGCCTGCTGACCAAGTCGCTGCGCCCGCTGCCGGACAAGCACCACGGCCTGACCGACACCGAACAGCGCTACCGTCAGCGTTACGTTGACCTGATCGTCAACGAAGACGTGCGCCAGACCTTCCGCGTGCGTTCGCAAGTGATCGCGCACATCCGCAGCTTCCTGATGAAGCGCGACTTCCTCGAAGTCGAAACGCCGATGCTGCAGACCATTCCTGGCGGCGCCGCAGCCAAGCCGTTCGAAACCCACCACAACGCGCTGGACATGGAAATGTTCCTGCGTATCGCGCCTGAGCTGTACCTCAAGCGTCTGGTGGTTGGCGGTTTCGAGAAAGTGTTCGAGATCAACCGCAACTTCCGTAACGAAGGCGTTTCGACTCGTCACAACCCTGAATTCACCATGTTGGAGTTCTACCAGGCTTACGCCGACTACGAAGACAACATGGACCTGACCGAAGAGCTGTTCCGTGAACTGGCGCAGCTGGTACTGGGCAGCACCGACGTGCCGTACGGCGACAAGGTGTTCCACTTCGGCGAGCCGTTTGCCCGTCTGTCGGTGTTCGACTCGATCCTCAAGTACAACCCTGAGCTGACCGCCGATGACCTGAACGACATCGACAAGGCGCGCGCCATCGCCAAGAAGGCCGGCGCCAAGGTGCTGGGCTTCGAAGGTCTGGGCAAGCTGCAGGTGATGATTTTCGAAGAACTGGTCGAGCACAAGCTGGAGCAGCCCCACTTCATCACTCAGTACCCGTTCGAAGTGTCGCCGCTGGCCCGTCGTAACGACGAGAACCCGAACGTCACCGACCGTTTCGAGCTGTTCATCGGCGGCCGTGAAATCGCCAACGCCTATTCCGAGTTGAACGACGCGGAAGACCAGGCCGAGCGTTTCATGGCGCAGGTGGCCGACAAGGACGCCGGCGACGACGAAGCCATGCACTACGACGCCGACTTCGTGCGTGCGCTGGAGTACGGCATGCCGCCAACGGCCGGTGAAGGTATCGGCATCGACCGTCTGGTGATGTTGCTGACCAACTCGCCGTCGATCCGCGATGTGATCCTGTTCCCGCACATGCGACCGCAAGCGTAAACGTTTCAGTTAAAAAGCCGCCTAAAACAGGCGGCTTTTTATTGCCTGTCTGGTACAAATGTATCAATTGGTTAATTTTGCAATAGCAGAGGAAGTCCAGTCGTGATGGTTGCAATCGCTCAAGAAGGTGCAGCGGGAATCGCCACTGCGGTCGCTGAAAGTGTTCAGTACCAGGGCCGCAAGGCCAGCCGACAGGGCAGTGAGCAGCGTCGACAGGACATTCTCGACGCGGCGATGCGCATTGTCGTGCGTGACGGCGTGCGCGCCGTGCGCCACCGTGCGGTGGCGGCCGAGGCCGGTGTGCCGCTGTCGGCCACTACTTATTACTTCAAGGACATCGATGACCTGCTCACCGATACCTTCGCCCAATACGTCGAACGCAGCGCGGCCTACATGGCCAAGCTGTGGATCAACAACGAAGGCCTGCTGCGCGAGATGGTCGTCAGTGGCGACGGCAGCCCCGAGTCGCGCTCGAAACTGGCGGATGACATCGCGCGGCTGATGGCTGACTACGTGCACCGGCAACTGGTCAACCGCCGCGAGCACCTGATGGCTGAGCAGGCGTTCCGCCAGGAAGCGCTGCTCAACCCGCGGCTGGCGGATCTGGTGCGCTCCCATCAGCAAATTCTGCTGCAGGGCACCTGCCAGTTGTTCCAGGTGCTGGGCTCGCGTGAACCGCAGCAAGATGCCAAGGTGTTGACGGCGATTATCGGACGGATGGAATATCAGGGCCTGCTCAACGACGCCGAGCCTTTGGCCGAACAGGACATGCTCGGGATTCTGACGCGGTATATGCATCTGGTCCTGGCCTCGGTGTAACGCAATGTTGTCCGTCTGACGCCAATCCCAATGTAGGAGCTGCCGCAGGCTGCGATCTTTTGATTTTCAAGATCAAGATCAAAAGATCGCAGCCTGCGGCAGCTCCTACAGGGGAGGTGTGGTGGGTTCATAGGGAGTATTGAATGAAAGCCTGGCGTGGCGTGCTGATCGCCCTGTCGTTCCTGCTGCTCAGTGGCTGTCTGGTGACCTTCAAGGATCCGCTGCCTGCCAGTGACCCGGCGCCCAAGGGCCTGCTGGGCAGGTGGTCGAGCACCAATGCCTGGGGCGAGCCGATGAACCTTGAGCTGACCCGCGTCGGCAACGATCGCTATCAGGCCATCACCTGGTTCAAGGCCCGGCCTCACGAGCGCGAGGCGTACCCGTTCACCGTGTCGCGCCATGGCAGTCGCTGGTACCTGTCGGCGAAAGTGCCGGCGCGTTACGGTGGGCAATACACCATCGCCGGTTTCGAACTCACCGACAAACACGAGCTGGTGGTGTACAACCTCGACCTCGAACAGATCAATCAGGCGATCAAACAGCAAGCCCTCGACGGCAAGGCTTTCCAGACTGAAGACGACGGCGACGGCGTGCAGGTCGACAGTAGCCTCGACAAGGTCTTTGCTTACCTCGACGATCCGGCCAATTCCGATGTCTTCGTCGAGGCCGCGCGCTATCAGCGCCAGGCCCGCGCCAAATAATTCAGTTTTCTACAGGAGTTTCGGGTGGACGATTACCAGCAGACGATACGCACGCTGTCCGATCGCATTGTGCTGGCGCAGACGCCGATCCGCGTGCTCGATGCGGTGAAGTGGGACGAGAACATCCGCAAGGGCTTTCTCAAGGCCAAAGGCAAGGAAATGCCGGCGGTGGATCGCGACTATTACCTCAATCGGCCGCTGTCCTTCGATTCGAGCAAGGTCAAACTGGAATTCCAGAACATCGAGCGCGACATCACCCGCCAGCTCGGCCAGTTCAACCCGGTCGGGCAGATCATGCGGCGCATGTGCAAGGAATACCGCATGGTGGTGCGCATGCTCGAAGCGCGCGGCACCGAGGATTTCGGCCTGATCTCCCAGGAACTCTACGGCGCCGCCTCCGATGCGTTCCACGCCGGCGACCCGACCCTGGCCGACCTCGGCCTGATGATGTCCGACTACCTGAACAACATCGATGGCCGGGGCGACCTGAAGGACGAACCGAAGATCCTCACCGCCAAGGATGCCGTGCACCTGCTGCAAACCCGCTTGAACAAGGTGTTTGGCGAGGCCGAGGAAACCATTCGCGTTTTCGAGTCCGACGGCATCGTCGCCGACGCGGCGGCAGGCGCCGACTACATCAAGATCCGCACCGACGCGCTGTTCAACGACCGCGACGTGCGTGCACTGGAAGTCCACGAAGGTCTGGTGCACGTCGGCACCACGCTCAATGGCTTGAACCAGCCGATCTGCACCTTCCTGTCCAAAGGCCCACCTTCGTCGACGGTGACCCAGGAAGGCCTGGCGATCCTGATGGAAATCATCACCTTCGCCTCCTACCCGAGTCGCTTGCGCAAACTGACCAACCGCACCCGCGCCATTCACATGGTCGAGGAGGGCGCGGACTTTTTGCAGGTGTTCGAGTTCTTCCGCGAACAGGGCTTTGAAATGGCCGAAAGCTACGGCAACGCCAGCCGGGTGTTCCGTGGTTCGACCCCGACCGGTCTGCCATTCACCAAAGACTTGTCCTATCTCAAGGGCTTTATCATGGTTTACAACTACATTCAGTTGGCTGTGCGTAAAGGCAAGCTTGAGCAGGTGCCGCTGCTGTTCTGCGGCAAGACCACCCTGGAAGACATGCGTACCCTGCGTCAGTTGGTCGATGAAGGTCTGGTGGTGCCGCCGAAATATCTGCCGGAACAGTTCCGCGACATGAACGCGCTGTCGGCGTGGATGTGCTTCTCCAACTTCCTCAATCACTTGAGCCTGGACCGGATCGAGGCGGATTACTCCAATATCCTCTAACCCAACACAACACCCCTGTAGGAGTGAGCCTGCTCGCGATAGCGGTGTGTCAATCAAGATAAATATCGACTGGCACACCGCTATCGCGAGCAGGCTCACTCCTACAGTTTTTGACTGTATTCCAATTCGAATTCTGCGAGGTTTCACCGGATGAGAATCCTCGGCATCTTTTGCCTGCTCCTGACCCTCGGCGGTTGCAGTTCGCTGTTGTTTTACCCCGAGCCGGGCCAGATCTTCACCCCGGAAAAAGCCAAGCTCGAATACCGCACCGTCACACTGGTCACGGCCGATGGCTTGAAGCTGAACGCCTGGTGGCTACCAGCCAAACCTGGCGTTGAAGTCAAAGGCACAGTCCTGCACCTGCACGGCAACGGCGGCAACCTGCCGATGCACCTCGGCGGCAGTTGGTGGTTGCCGAAAAACGGCTATCAAGTGCTGCTGGTGGACTATCGCGGGTATGGCTTGTCCGAGGGCAAGCCGAGCCTGCCGGCGATCTATCAGGACATCGACGCTGCGTTCGCCTGGCTCGACAAGGCGCCGGAGGTCAAAGGCAAGCCGCTGATCCTCCTCGGCCAGAGCCTCGGCGGCTCGATGGCCGTGCATTGGCTGGTGCAGCATCCCGAGCGGCAGAAGCAACTCAAGGCCTTCGTGCTCGACGGTGTGCCCGCCAGTTATCGCAGCGTCGGCCAGTACGCCCTCAGCACTTCATGGCTGACCTGGCCGTTTCAGGTGCCACTGTCGTGGCTGGTGCCGGACGGCGACAGCGCGATCAACTCGATGCCGCAGCTCACGGGCGTGCCGAAACTGATCTTTCACAGCATCGATGACCCGCTGGTGCCGATGGCCAACGCCATCCGCCTGTATCAGGCTGCGCCACCACCGCGCGTGCTGCAACTGACCCGCGGCGGCCACGTGCAGACCTTCGGTGACCCGGTCTGGCGCCAGGTGATGCTGCGCTATCTGGAAGATCCCGAACACTTCAACGGCCTGCGCCGCCTCGGCGAGATCCCGAATTATCCGCAACCCCCGAATTCTGAAGATGAGAGTCCGCAATGACTGAAGAACGTAACGCCATCCCGCTGATCATCACCGGTATCTGCAGCATCCTCGGCACGGTCGGGGCGCTGTGGTACTACGGCTACCTGCACTTCGCCAAACCCGAGGATGCGCTGCTGCTCAACGAATTCACCATGCTCAAGACCGTGCCGGGCGAAGACTACAAAGTCTCACTGGACCCGGCGCCGCAAGTGGCGCAGTGCATCGATGGCGTGCTGGTGCTGTTCGACACTGAGCAGAAAGGCCTGACCGGGGTGCTGATCAATGCGCAGAAAAAAGCGGTGCGCTGCATGGGTCAGGAAACCCCGCAGAAACTCGAACCATAAAAGCAAAAGATCGCAGCCTTCGGCAGCTCCTACAGGAGAATGCATTCCAATGTAGGAGCTGCCGAAGGCTGCGATCTTTTGATCTTAAAAAGCCCCGCCTGATCACTCAGGCGGGGCTTTTGAGTTAGCGCGTGTTGCTTAGTTCGAGCTGACCGCCGAACGTGGCATCACTGGCTGGTTGTCGTTGGAAATGGTCACTTCCACACGACGGTTCATTGCACGACCCGAGACGCTGCTGTTATCGGCAACCGGGTATTCCTTGCCATAACCCTGAACCACGATGCGCGAAGGATCTACGCCCATCTTGATCAGAGCGACTTGTACCGAGGTCGCGCGACGCTCGGACAGCGACTGGTTGTACGAAGCAGCGCCGGTGCTGTCGGTGTAACCCTCGACGATCACTTTGCGATCAGGGTTTTCCTGAAGGAATTGCGCCAGTTTGTTGATGTTCACCAGACCGCTGGATTTCAGATCAGCCTTGTTGGTGGCGAACAGCACGTCACCGAAGGTCACCAGGGTACCGCGATCTGTCTGCTTGGCGTTCAGGCTCTGCTGCAGTTGTTTGATCTGCTGATCACGAGCGTCCAGACGCGCTTGGGCACGTTGCGCGGCAGCGTTTTTCAGGTTGTTTTCAGCGGTGCGCAGGGCGATGGTCTGCTTGGCCACTTCCACGCGCTGGTTGGTCAGGTAGGCCAGTTGGTCAACCTTGGCTGCGTCTTGCTTGTCCAGATAAGCCTTGTCGGCCTTGTCCAGGTAATCGCTGGCGTCCTTGGTTTCCAGGGCAGCGACTTTGCTCGCCTGTGGGTTGGCCTGCAGGCCGGCGTAGTTGGTGCGCGCCTGTTCCAGGTTCGGGTTAGGCGGAGTAGAGCAGGCAGCTAGGGCAACGCTTGCGGCCAGAAGAGCGGGGATCATCAGTTGCTTACGCATAATTTGTCGTCCTTTCTATCGATAAAAGTTTCAGCTTTGCGATTCGGGATGCGCGCTTACTGCACGGTGCGCTGACTTTCCTGACGCAGTTCCTGAACACCTTTCTGGGAATCCTTCACAGCCTGTTCGGCCTTGGCAGCCTGAGCCTTGCGTTCTGCTACGCGAGCGTCCCATTCGGCTTGTTCGGCGAGGGTGCGAGCCTGTTCATACTTCTTGTCGTGCATGGCGATTTCGGCTTGCTTGAGCTTGTCCTGAGCCTGCTTCATTTCCACTGCAGCGAACTCGGTACCACCGGCGCTGACGGCGCTGTTGACGGCCGATTGAGTCACGGCGTACTGCTCGGTCGGCGGGTTACCGGCGCAACCGGCCAGAACGAGGCTGGTACCGATAGCCAGAGCAGCCAGTTTCAGACCGCGCAGGTGGGAGAACGAGGTTTGGGTCTTCATGGTCTTCAACTCCATTGTTTAACTCCTGATAAAACCGAAAATCCATCCTGGTCGAGGAGCCGCAAGCGTCGTGTAAAAGCGCGTTTTTGAAACGCTCGTTCCAGGCGTGGTTACAGCTTCCGACCGGAGGCGTTTTTCAAAAGTTCAGAAAAGATGGCCTATCGCCAAATTTTTTTTTGACCAAACGGACAAGGCTCTAAACCGGGAACTTTGGAGGCGGGGAGAGGTACGCGCGGGGGAAAGTCAGAAAACTTTTCAAAAGGAAACACGATCCTGTAGGAGTGAGCCTGCTCGCGATAGCAGTGTGTCAGTCAGCATCAAAAGCCACAGATACACCGCTATCGCGAGCAGGCTCACTCCTACAGTTTGATCTTTGTTGTGTCAGTGTTTTTGCTTGCCGGCAGCGGCGGACAAATCCTGCAAATGCCGGCGCGACAGGGCCAGAAATCGCGGTGTCGGCCCGACATCTTCGTACAGCGGATCACCTTCCTCATCAGTCGCCACCACCGTCGAGCCTTTCACATACGGCAGGCTCGCCTCGAACTCTTCAAGCGCGGCGCCGATCAGTTCGCCGAGCAGTTCTTCCGGGTGACGTTTGGGGTACATCTCGGCAATCGCCGCCAGTCGCGCAGCGGCCTCGACGTCCAGATGAATCGTGTAGCCGGTGTCGGTCAGGCGACCCTTGGCGTTTTCTTCCCAATGCTGGGCGAGTTCACGAATTTTCATGATGACCTCATTTCGCGCCTGCTCGTGGCAGGCCTGGGTGAGTGTCCGGCGGGGCCGGCGGC
Source organism: Pseudomonas sp. MWU318 (assembly GCF_016756945.1). Classification (NCBI taxonomy): domain Bacteria; kingdom Pseudomonadati; phylum Pseudomonadota; class Gammaproteobacteria; order Pseudomonadales; family Pseudomonadaceae; genus Pseudomonas; species Pseudomonas sp. MWU318. The sequence goes on along the minus strand of NZ_JAESJL010000004.1, from coordinate 433,142 downwards.
AAGCCGTTGTGCGGCTTACTGTTGAGACTAGCTCCAAGCCCCAAGGTTTAAAGTCCCTTCGTCGTCTGCTTGTAAGAAGCGCCGTAGAGCGGCACTCTCTGGGCAAAGCATTCGTTTCTGCGCCGTCCCGATTAACGCTGGAGAACTGCTGATGACCGATATTGATGCACGCTTGCGCGAGGACGTTCACCTGCTCGGTGAGCTGTTGGGCAATACCATCCGTGACCAGTACGGCGAGGAATTTCTCGACAAGATCGAGCAGATTCGCAAGGGCGCCAAGGCCGACCGCCGTGGCTCGATGGACGCCGAACTCAGTGCCAGCCTCAATCAGTTGAGCGAAGACGAACTGCTACCGGTGGCGCGGGCGTTCAACCAGTTTCTCAATCTGGCGAACATCGCCGAGCAGTATCAATTGATTCATCGCCGCGAAGAGTCGCAACCCGCGCCGTTCGAGTCCCGCGTGCTGCCGGAACTGCTAGCGCGCCTGCGCAATGAAGGCCACAGCGCCGAATCCCTGGCCCGGCAACTGGCGCGACTGGAAATCGAACTGGTGCTGACCGCCCACCCGACCGAAGTGGCGCGGCGCACGCTGATCCAGAAGTACGACGCGATTGCCGCGCAACTGGCCGCGCAGGATCATCGCGACCTGACCAGCGCCGAGCGCGAACAGATCCAGAACACCCTGCAACGGCTGATCGCCGAAGCCTGGCACACCGAGGAAATCCGCCGCACCCGACCAACCCCGGTCGACGAAGCGAAATGGGGTTTCGCGGTGATCGAACATTCGCTGTGGCAGGCGATTCCCAACCATATGCGCAAGGCCGACAAGGCGCTGTATGAAGCGACGGGCCTGCGTTTGCCACTGGAGGCGGCACCGATTCGCTTTGCCTCGTGGATGGGCGGCGACCGTGACGGCAACCCGAATGTCACGGCCGCAGTAACCCGCGAAGTGCTGTTGCTGGCGCGCTGGATGGCCGCCGACCTGTACTTGCGTGACGTCGATCACCTGGCCGCCGAGCTATCGATGCAGCAGGCCAGCGACGCGCTCAAGGCCAAGGCCGGCGACAGCGCCGAACCTTATCGGGCGGTGCTCAAGCAATTGCGCGAACGCCTGCGCGCCACGCGCAACTGGGCGCACGCCTCGCTCAGCGCTACAACGCCAGCGCCAGCCGATGTGTTGCACAACAACCGCGATCTGCTCGATCCGCTGGAGCTGTGCTTCAACTCGCTGCACGAGTGCGGCATGGGCGTGATTGCCGACGGGCCGCTGCTCGATTGCCTGCGTCGGGCGGTGACCTTCGGCCTGTTCCTGGTACGCCTCGATGTGCGTCAGGATTCGACGCGGCATAGCTCGGCGATGACCGAAATCACCGACTACCTCGGCCTCGGTCGCTACGAAGACTGGGACGAAGAACAGCGCATCAGCTTCCTCACCCGCGAATTGAGCAATCGTCGCCCACTGCTGCCGGCGCATTTCAAACCGTCCGCCGACACCGCTGAAGTGCTCGCCACTTGCAAGGAAATCGCTGCCGCACCGGGCGCCTCGCTGGGTTCCTACGTGATCTCGATGGCGGGCGCCGCCTCCGATGTGCTGGCGGTGCAACTGCTGCTGAAAGAGTCCGGCGTGCTGCGGCCGATGCGCGTGGTGCCGCTGTTCGAAACCCTCGCCGACCTCGACAACGCCGGGCCGGTGATGGAGCGTCTGTTGCTGCTGCCGGGCTACCGCGCAAGGCTGCAAGGCCCGCAGGAAGTGATGATCGGTTATTCCGACTCGGCCAAGGACGCCGGCACCACCGCGGCGGCGTGGGCGCAATATCGCGCGCAGGAGCGGCTGGTGGAGATCTGCCGCGAGCAGCAAGTCGAACTGCTGTTGTTCCATGGTCGCGGTGGCACCGTGGGCCGTGGCGGCGGTCCGGCGCACGCGGCGATTCTGTCGCAGCCGCCGGGGTCGGTGGCGGGGCGTTTCCGCACCACCGAGCAGGGCGAAATGATTCGATTCAAATTCGGCCTGCCGGACATCGCCGAGCAGAACCTCAATCTGTATCTGGCTGCCGTGCTGGAAGCGACGTTGTTGCCACCACCGCCACCAACGCCGGAATGGCGGCACTTGATGGATGAACTGGCCGCCGATGGCGTCGCCGCGTACCGCGCCGTGGTGCGTGAAAATCCGCAGTTCGTCGAGTATTTCCGCCAATCGACGCCGGAGCAGGAACTGGGGCGCTTGCCCCTTGGCAGCCGTCCGGCCAAGCGCCGTGCCGGTGGGATCGAGAGCCTGCGGGCGATTCCGTGGATCTTCGGCTGGACGCAAACGCGGCTGATGCTGCCGGCGTGGCTCGGCTGGGAAACTGCGCTGAGCAAGGCGCTGGAGCGCGGCGAAGGCGAACTGCTCGGGCAGATGCGCGAACAGTGGCCGTTCTTCCGCACCCGTATCGACATGCTGGAAATGGTCTTGGCCAAGGCCGACGCCGACATCGCGCTGTCGTACGACCAGCGTCTGGTCGAGCCGGACTTGCTGCCGTTGGGCGCGCAGTTACGCGACCTATTGTCGCAGGCGTGTGCGGTGGTGCTTGGTCTGACCGGGCAGTCGCAACTGCTGGCACATAGCCCAGACACCCTGGAATTCATCCGTCTGCGCAACACTTATCTTGATCCGCTACATCTATTGCAGGCTGAGCTGCTGGCCCGTTCAAGGCAACAGAATGTCGAGCAGGGCAGCCCGGTGGAGCAGGCGCTGCTGGTGTCTGTGGCGGGGATTGCCGCCGGTTTGCGTAATACCGGCTAAGGTTTCTGCGCTGGTATCGGGCGCCCGGTGCACAGCCCGGGTGCCGCTTTGTACACAGGGAGAAAGTGCGGGCAGGCGACAGTTAGTGATGGGGTTGCGACTTGGGTTACTGCGTCGCAAGGTCACGGCAGGCGCCGGTTTCTCCGACTTTTGGCGTCTTGTGTGGGCGCAGCCTGCTGTGTATCTTGATCAGCCTTTGGCCGTTTGTGCGGCCACGACCCGTTTTTTAAGATTGGCCCAAAGAGGCGAATCCCGTTGTTTTCTATATAAAAAATTGAGGAGCACATCGATGCGCGTCATTCTGCTGGGAGCTCCCGGGGCCGGTAAAGGTACTCAGGCTAAGTTCATCACCGAGAAATTCGGCATTCCGCAAATCTCCACCGGCGACATGCTGCGTGCTGCGGTCAAGGCTGGCACTCCGCTGGGCGTTCAAGCCAAGAGCATCATGGATGCCGGCGGCCTGGTGTCGGATGACCTGATCATCGCGCTGGTGCAGGATCGCATCGCTCAACCAGACTGCGCCAACGGCTTTCTGTTCGACGGTTTCCCGCGCACCATTCCACAGGCCGAAGCACTGGTAACTGCCGGTGTCGAGCTGGACGCCGTGGTTGAAATCGCTGTTGAAGACGAAGAAATCGTTCAGCGTATCGCTGGTCGTCGCGTTCACGAGGCCAGCGGCCGCGTTTACCACATCGTCTACAACCCGCCGAAAGTGGCTGGCAAAGACGACGTTACCGGCGACGATCTGGTGCAGCGCAAGGACGACACTGAAGAAACCGTACGTCATCGCCTGTCGGTCTACCATTCGCAGACCAAGCCGCTGGTGGACTTCTACCAGAAGCTTTCCGCTGCCAACGGCAAGCCGAAGTACAGCCACATTCCGGGCGTTGGTTCGGTTGAAGCGATCACCGCCAAGGTGCTCGAAGCGCTGAGCTGAAAAAGCTGATCGGCTGCATCATCCACGGCCCGCTTGCGGGCCGTAGTTGTTTATACTGACGCACTTTTTCCACCACCTGTTTTGGATACATCGATGAGCACCTTGCTGGCCCTGGACACCGCGACCGAAGCTTGCTCCGTTGCCTTGCTGCATGACGGCAAGGTCACGAGCCATTACGAGGTGATCCCGCGTCTGCACGCGCAGAAGCTGCTGCCGATGATCCAGCAACTGCTGGCGGACGCTGGCACCACGTTGCAAGCGGTGGACGCGATCGCGTTCGGTCGTGGGCCGGGTGCGTTTACCGGTGTGCGGATCGCCATCGGTGTGGTGCAAGGTCTGGCGTTCGCGCTGGATCGTCCGGTGCTGCCGGTGTCCAACCTCGCCGTCCTGGCGCAGCGTGCGTATCGCGAGCACGGCGTCAGCCAGGTCGCGGCGGCCATCGATGCGCGAATGGATGAAGTGTATTGGGGCTGCTACCGCGAAACGGCTGGCGAGATGCGTCTGGTCGGCGTCGAGGCGGTACTGCCGCCGGAAGTGGCAGCGCTGCCGGGCGATGCCAGCGGTGAGTGGTTCGGTGCCGGGACGGGTTGGGGTTATGGCGAGCGGATCGCGGTCAAACCGAGCGGTCAGGACGCTGGCATGCTGCCTCACGCCGAAGACCTGCTGACCCTGGCGCGGTTTGGCTGGGAGCGCGGCGAGTCGATCCCGGCCGATGATGCGCAACCGGTTTACCTGCGCGACAAAGTCGCCACCCCCAAGGCTCGCTGAGCCCTTAAAAGATCGCAGCCTGCGGCAGCTCCTACAGGAATTGCATGCTTTTGCAGGAGCTGCCGAAGGCTGCGATCTTTTGCTTCTACAGCTGCCAATCATCAGTTTCCATCCCCTCGCTTTAAACCTTTTGCGCTTTATGTGTTCTAGTTATCACTCGGCAGTTTGCTAAGTCGGTCAAGTGCCGCTAAATTGCCATCATCGATACCGAGCATGAAATTATGCGTATAGACGGCCTTTCCTCTCAGTCCTACCCCATCAAGCGCAAGCCTCGCAAAGGCAATGTGGCGCTGGATGAATCCGTCGACGATATCGACGGCGAGCTGGAATTCCCGACTGAAGAGCAACTGGCCGCCCGCGCTGCCAAAGCCTCCGCACAACGCCTGGCCAATCTGCCCGCCCGTCAGCAAGACATGATTTATCACCGCGCCATGAGCAAAAGCGTAGCGATGGCCTTGGCCAGCTACCTGAGCACCGCCGGTTTTGTCGATTGGGATGCGGATGTGCTGGGCCTCGACCTGTACATCTGATGGATCTGCCTTACTACCTCGGTTGTCCGTCCTGGAGCGAAAACGCCTGGCGCGATTATCTGTACCCCGAAGACGCCAAGACCGCCGATTTCCTCAGTCTCTATTCTCAAGTGTTCAACGCCGTGGAAGGCAACACGACCTTCTACGCCAGCCCGTCGCCGGCCACCGTGCAGCGTTGGGCCGAGACCATGCCCGAACACTTTCGCTTCACCGCCAAGTTTCCCGGCGATATCAGCCACAGCGGTGACCTGCGTGATCAACTGACCGCCGCCGAAACCTTCGTAAATCTTCTCAACCCGCTCGGCGAACGCGTTTCGCCGCTGTGGCTGCAACTATCGAAGAGCTTCACTCCGCATCGATTGCCGGAGCTGACCGCGTTCATCGACGCGCTGGACCGGCCACTGGCGGTGGAAGTGCGCCACGAGCAGTTCTTCGCCAAGGGTGAGAGCGAACGCCTGCTCAATCGCCTGCTGCTGGATCGTGGCGTGGAGCGCATCTGCCTCGATCCACGGGCGCTGTTCAGTTGCCTGTCGACCGAGTCTTCGGTGATCCACGCGCAATCGAAAAAGCCCCGGGTGCCAACGCGTCCGGCGGCGTTCACCCAGTTCCCGCAGGTGCGCTTCATCGGCCACCCGGAGCTGGAAGCCAACGATCCGTTCCTCGTGCCATGGGTGGCGAAAATCGCCGATTGGATCGAAGAGGGCCGCACGCCGTACATCTTCCTGCACACCGCCGACAACGTCATGGCGGCGAAGCTGGCGCAACGTTTTCACGCACAATTGATGCAACGTTTGCCTGGCCTGCCATCCCTGCCTGAGCTATACAGAGAACCCGCCGCCGAGCAACTCGGCTTGCTCTGAAGGCGGATTTTTCCCCTGCCCAGGAGCCTGCCGATGGACGCCCACGCCCTTCAAGAACAAACCCGCAAAGCCCAGGCCTTCAAGGCCCTGCACGAGCGTCCGGGGATTTTTGTGATTCCCAATCCGTGGGATGCCGGCTCGGCGAAGATGCTCGCCAGTCTGGGCTATCAGGCGTTGGCGACCACCAGCGCCGGTTACGCGTTTTCCCAGGGCAAGGCCGACGGCGCCCTGAGTCTCGATGACACCTTGGCCAACGTCCGGGCGATTGTCGCGGCCACGGATTTGCCGGTAGCGGTGGATCTGGAAAACGGTTTCGCCGATGACCCCACCGAGTGCGCAAAAAGCCTGTTGCGCGCCGCCGAGGCCGGCGCGGTCGGTGGTTCGATCGAAGATGCCACGGGCCGTGCCGACGCGCCGATCTACTGCTTCGAACACGCCGTTGCACGCATCGAAGCCGCCGTCGCTGCGGTGCGCACGCTGCCATTTCCCTTCATCTTGACCGCTCGCGCGGAAAACTACCTGCACGGTAATCCCGATATCCACGACACCATTCGCCGCCTGCAAGCCTTCGCCGAGGCCGGCGCCGACGTGCTGTACGCGCCGGGTTTGCGTAACACCGAAGAAGTGCTGGCGGTGGTGCGCGCAGTGGCGCCGAAGCCGGTCAATGTGTTGATGTCCGGCGGTTTGAAACTGACCGTACAGGAGTTGGAAGAAATGGGGGTGCGCAGGATCAGCACCGGCTCGGCGTTGGCCTTGGCAGCATTCGGCGAGTTCTTCCGCGCCGCTGAAGAGATCCAGCAGCACGGCACGTTCGGCTTCACGTCGCAATCGATGCCGTACGCCAAGGCCAATCAGTTTTTCAAAGGCTGAGCATGGGCCGCTGGATCGCGCTGTCGCTACTGCTGATCATCGCGGGTGCCGTGCTCAGCGTCTGGCGCGGCTGGCTCGACGTCCCGGCCGAGTGGAACCCGTGGGCGCCGCTGGACGTGAAGGCAGCGCCGAACTGGTTGACCGGTTTCAAGCTGATGCGCCTGCGCGGCAATCCCGAATTATGCGCACAAGTCCTGAGCAACTCGGGTCTGCGCGTCACCGCGCAAGCCGACAGTCCTGATGCCAAGTGCCCGCTGATCGGTACCGTGCGCGTGCAGGGCGGTGAGGTGGCGCTGAGCAGCAGCTTCCTCGCCAGTTGCCCGCTGGCGGTGGCTTACGCGATGTTTGAACGGCATAGCCTGCAACCCGTCGCGCAATCTGTTTACGGGCAGAGGGTGGCGCGGCTTGATCACCTCGGCAGCTTTGCCTGTCGCAATGTCTATAACCGCGAGAGCGGGGCGCTCAGTCGGCATGCCAGTGCCGATGCGCTGGACATCGCCGGTTTTCGGCTGGCGGACGGGCGCAGCATCAGCGTTCTCAAGGACTGGCCGAAACAGAATCAGGATGCGCAGTTTCTGCGTCAGGTGCGCGATGGCGCCTGTGAGGCGTTCAATGTGGTGTTGAGTCCGGATTACAACGCCGCCCACCGCAATCACTTTCATGTCGATGTCGGGCGCTGGAGCGTGTGTCGCTGAGGGATCAGGCGGCGAGGCGCAGGTTCTGCAACACGATCGGGCGCGCCCAACCGTTATCGAAGTCCAAAGCCTTCTGCTGCTCGACGATTTCTTCCGGCGGGAACGGTGGATAAGGTTTTTGCAGCAGGTCGAGGTCGAATTCGGCAATCGGCAGGTACAGCGGCTTCTTCTGTGGCGCCGGGCCAGGCTCGGGAAGCGGCTGACCATTGTTGATCACGATTGGACGGACCCAGCTGCTGTCGAAGTCCTGCTGCTCTTGCTGAGCCTTGAGTTCTTCTGGCGGGAACGGTGGGAACGGCTTGTCCAGCAGATCGGTTTCGAACTCGGCGATCGGCAGGAACAGCGGCTCCGGCGGACGTACTTCGGTGTCGACCACATCGCACTGACGCTGCTCGACGATGTGCGCGTGCAGCTCGCTGCCCAGGGTCGGTTCTTCCGGGCTGTTCAGGTCAACCGGTGGAAAGGTGCCACAGGCCGGCACCACATCACTCGTTTGTTCGGCCATCGCCTGGGCAAAGAAATCCTGCCACAGGTGACTGACGCCGCCCAATGCTTGAGTGTTATGACGGCTGAAGTCACCCTTGGGCGAAATGTAGCCAATCGATGTGGGAAGAATGCCTGACATTTTTTTCGGTTGACGCTCAGCTCTGGCAAAATGCGCGTTGATTGGTTTATCGGCCACTTTTTGCCGATCCTTAACTTTTTTGAGCGTGTTTTCATGATTGAGCAACCCGCGGCCTGCCGCATCCATGTCCAGGCCCTCGGTCCGACGTTTGAAGCGCAAGCCGAGCAGTGGGCCGAGCGTCTGGGCCTGCCGCTGCAGGTGGACGACGGTGAGTTTGCCTTGCAGGTCGGCGAGCAGGGTTTGCAGCTGCAGCAGCTCGGCCCGGATGCACCAGGGCCGGTGCGGGTGGACTTTGTCGAGGGCGGCGCGGCGCATCGGCGTCTGTACGGCGGCGGCAGCGGGCAGATGATCGCCAAGGCGGTCGGCATCGCTCAAGGCGTGCGCCCACGGGTGCTGGACGCCACAGCGGGGCTGGGCAAGGATGCGTTCGTGCTGGCCAGTCTGGGTTGCGAGATGAGCCTGATCGAGCGTCAGCCGTTGATCGGCGCGTTGCTGGAGGATGGTCTGGCGCGGGCGGCGGAAGATTTCGATGTGGCGCCGATTGTCGCGCGCATGAAGCTGCTCAAGGGCAACTCGATCGAGGTCATGCGCAACTGGGAAGGCGAGCCGCCGCAGGTGATCTACCTCGACCCGATGTTCCCGCACCGCGAGAAAACCGCGCTGGTGAAGAAGGAAATGCGCCTTTTCCGGCCACTGGTCGGGGATGATCCGGATGCACCGGCGTTGCTGGAGGCGGCGCTGGCATTGGCGACGCACCGGGTGGTGGTCAAGCGCCCACGCAAGGCGCCGTGCATCGAGGGGCCGAAGCCGAGCCATGCGCTGGATGGCAAATCCAGTCGGTATGACATCTACCCGAAGAAAGCGCTCAAGGCCTGAGACCGCGTCGCCTTAATCGCTGGCAAGCCAGCTCCCACAAGTTTTTGTGTCGTTCGCACAATTTGTGTTCAGCACGATCCCTGTGGGAGCTGGCTTGCCAGCGATGACGTCAGAACAGGCGCTAAAAAATCAGGGCCGATACGCCCGCATGAACAACCCCACCACTTCCTGCACATGACTCTCTGCCGCCTCTTCGCTCAGCGGCTCACCGCAGCAATACAGCAAACGAAAATTCCCCGCGCCCTTGAGCAGGCAGAAGAAATGCTCGGCCGCATTACGCGGCAGGTCGATGCTCAGCGCGCCGGTCTCGTCGATGCGTTTGAGCAGCCGCTCCATGCCTTGCACCATGCGCTCGGGACCGGCCTCGAAGAAAATCTGTGACAGCTTCGGATCCTGCGTGCCCAGCGCCATCATCAAGCGATGCAGATTCACCGACTCGTCGCTGTTGATCAGTTGATGAAAGCCTCGGGCAATGTTCAGCAACACATTTTCCACGGGGATTCCGGCGGGCAATTCGAAGAACAGCGGCGGTAACTGCTCCTCGCATTTGGCCATCACCGCGGAGGAGAACAGTGTCTCCTTGTCGTTGAAGTGGCTGTAAACCGTCAGTTTCGACACGCCGGCCTCGGCGGCGACCGCGTCCATGCTGGTGTTGGCGTAGCCGTGACTCAGAAACAGGGTTTTCGCCGCGTCGAGGATCGCCCGGCGCTTGGCCGGATCCTTCGGACGGCCCGGGCCGTTTGGAGCTGCAAGATTGTTCGACATTCTTCGCTTTTAATACTGGACTGGTGAGTTTGCTATTAATACCATACCGGCCAGTATAAATATTCCAAGCACCATTAGCGAAAGGTCCGTCACCATGTTCCGCCATGCGTTGTCGTTTGCCGTGCCAGTCAGCCTGGCTGTTTTATTGTCCGCATGCGGTCAGGAAGAGGCGACGCAAGTCAGCGTTCGACCGGCCATGGTGGTGCAGCCAGAGCCTTCGGCGCAGGCGATGGAAAGTTATCCGGGCGAGGTCCGTGCCCGCTACGAGCCCGATCTGGCATTCCGCATTGGCGGCAAAGTCAGCCGACGACTGGTCGAGGAAGGCCAGCGCGTCAAGGCCGATCAGCCACTGGCCGAGCTCGATCCGCAGGATGTGCGCCTGCAACTGGAAGCCACCCGCGCACAGGTCGCCGCCGCCGAAGCCAATCTGAATCTGGTGCGCGCCGAGCGTGACCGCTACAAGACGCTGATGGAGCGGCAGATGGTCAGCCGTTCGGCCTACGACAACGCGGAAAACCTCTACCGCTCCGGCGAGGCGCGCCTCAAGCAGATCAAAGCCGAATTCAACGTCTCGACCAACCAGGCCAGTTACGCCGTGTTGCGCGCGCCGCAGGACGGCGTGGTGGCCAAGCGTTCGGTGGAAGTCGGGCAAGTGGTTGCCGCCGGGCAAACCGTGTTCACCCTCGCTACTGATGGCGAGCGCGAAGTGTCGATCAGCCTGCCGGAGCAGAGCTTCGGGCGGTTCAAGGTCGGCCAGCCAGTGACCGTTGAACTGTGGACCCAGCAGAACCAGCGCTTCGCCGGGCAGATTCGTGAACTGTCGCCGGCAGCCGACCCGAAATCCCGCACCTTCGCCGCGCGCATCTCGTTCACCAGTGGCAAAGTCCCGGCGGAACTCGGCCAGAGCGCCCGGGTGTTTGTGCAATCGGCGGATGCCGTGCCGCTGTCGGTGCCGCTCTCGGCGCTCACCGCGGAAAACGGCGCGACCTACGTCTGGGTCGTCAGCGCCAACAACACCCTGAAAAAGACCCCGGTGCGCATCGGCCCGTTCGGCGAGAAAAGCGTGCCGGTGCTCGAAGGCCTCAACGCCAGCGACTGGGTAGTCGCCGCCGGCGTTCACGTATTGCTCGAACGTCAGCAGGTGCGGCCTGTGGATCGCTCCAACCGAGTGGTCAATCTGGCGGACAAGGAGTAAGTCCCGATGCGCTTCAACCTTTCTGAATGGGCGCTGCGTAATCGCCAGATCGTACTGTTCCTGATGCTTTTGCTGGCCATCGTCGGCGCGTTGTCCTACACCAAGCTCGGCCAGAGCGAAGACCCGCCGTTCACCTTCAAGGCTATGGTCATCCAGACCCGCTGGCCGGGGGCGACTGCGCAGGAAGTCTCGCGCCAGGTCACCGAACGCATCGAAAAGAAATTGATGGAAACCGGCGAGTACGAACGCATCGTGTCGTTCTCCCGCCCGGGCGAGTCGCAGGTTACCTTCATTGCCCGCGACTCGATGCATTCCAAGGAAATCCCTGAGCTCTGGTATCAGGTGCGCAAGAAGGTCAGCGACATTCGCCAGACCTTGCCGCCGGATATTCAGGGACCGTTCTTCAACGATGAATTCGGCACCACGTTCGGCAACATCTATGCGCTGACCGGAGACGGTTTCGACTACGCGGTGCTCAAGGATTACGCCGACCGCATCCAGATCCAGCTGCAGCGGGTCAAGGATGTCGGCAAGGTCGATCTGCTCGGTTTGCAGGACGAGAAGATCTGGGTCGAACTTTCCAATGTGAAGCTGGCGACCTTGGGCTTGCCACTGGCGGCTGTACAGCAAGCGCTGCAAGAGCAGAACGCGGTGTCCACCGCCGGCTTCTTCGAAACCGGCAGCGAGCGCGTGCAATTGCGGGTCTCGGGGAATTTTCAGACGGTCGAGGAGATCAAGAACTTCCCGATCCGCGTCGGTGATCGGACGTTCCGCATCTCCGATGTCGCCGATGTGCATCGCGGTTTCAACGATCCACCGGCGCCGCGCATGCGCTTCATGGGCGAGGACGCCATTGGCCTCGCAGTAGCGATGAAGGATGGTGGCGACATTCTGGTGCTGGGCAAAGCGCTGGAAGGCGAGTTCTCGCGCCTGCAGAAAAACCTCCCGGCCGGCATGCAACTGCGCAAGGTGTCCGACCAGCCGGCGGCGGTGAAAACCGGTGTGGGCGAGTTCGTCCAGGTGCTGGTCGAGGCGCTGGCAATCGTGTTGCTGGTGAGCTTCTTCTCCCTTGGCGTGCGCACCGGGATGGTCGTCGCGCTGACCATTCCGCTGGTGCTGGCGATGACCTTTGCCTGCATGTATTACCTCGGCATCGGTCTGCACAAGATCTCCCTCGGCGCGCTGGTGCTGGCGCTGGGCTTGCTGGTGGACGACGCGATCATCGCTGTGGAAATGATGGCGATCAAAATGGAGCAGGGTTTCGACCGGATCAAGGCTGCGAGCTACGCCTGGACCAGTACCGCGTTCCCGATGCTCACCGGTACGCTGATCACCGCTGCCGGCTTCCTGCCGATTGCCACCGCGCAGTCCGGCACCGGTGAATACACACGTTCGATCTTCCAGGTGGTGACCATCGCGTTGCTCGCCTCTTGGGTGGCGGCGGTGATGTTCGTGCCCTATTTGGGTGAAAAACTCCTGCCGGATCTGGCAAAGATTCATGCGGCTAAACACGGCACGACTGACGGCCAGGCCGACCCGTATGGCACGCCGTTTTATCAACGGGTTCGACGTCTGGTGGAGTGGTGCGTGGCGCACCGCAAAACGGTGATTGTGCTGACCGTAGGTCTGTTCATCGCGTCGGTGATGCTGTTCCGTTTCGTCCCGCAGCAGTTCTTTCCGGCCTCCAATCGACTGGAGTTGATGGTCGATCTGAAGCTGGCTGAAGGGGCGTCGCTGGCCAACACCACGGCCGAGGTCAAACGCCTGGAGGCGATGCTCAAGGAACACGCCGGCATCGATAACTATGTGGCGTATGTCGGCACCGGTTCGCCGCGTTTCTACCTGCCGCTGGATCAACAACTGCCGGCGGCGAGCTTCGCCCAGTTTGTGGTGTTGGCGAAAAACATCGAGGAGCGCGAGACTCTGCGCACCTGGTTGATCGAGACCCTTAACGAGCAATTCCCGACTCTGCGTTCGCGGGTCACGCGTCTGGAAAACGGTCCGCCGGTTGGCTATCCGGTGCAGTTCCGCGTCACCGGTGAACACATCGAGGAAGTCCGTGCGCTGGCGCGCAAAGTGGCGGCCAAGGTGCGCGAGAACCCGCACGTGGTCAATGTGCACCTGGACTGGGAAGAACCGAGCAAAGTGGTGTACCTGAACATTGATCAGGATCGTGCCCGGGCGCTCGGTGTGAGCACGGCCAATCTGGCGAAATTCCTCCAGAGCTCGCTGACCGGCTCAAGTGTCAGCCAGTACCGCGAGGACAACGAGTTGATCGAGATTCTGCTGCGCGGCACCGTGCATGAGCGTACCGAGTTGTCGTTGCTGCCGAGTCTGGCGGTGCCGACCGATAACGGTCGCAGTGTGGCGCTGTCGCAGATCGCCACGCTGGAGTACGGGTTTGAGGAAGGGATCATCTGGCACCGTAATCGTCTGCCGACCGTGACAGTGCGTGCCGACATTTACGGCAAGGAGCAGCCGGCGACGCTGGTCAAGCAGATCGAGCCGACGCTGGATCCGATCCGTGCCGAATTACCTGACGGGTATCTGCTGGATGTTGGCGGTACGGTGGAAGATTCGGAGCGTGGGCAGAAGTCAGTGAATGCCGGGGTGCCGATGTTCATCGTGGTGGTGCTGACGTTGCTGATGGTGCAATTGCGCAGTTTCTCGCGCACGGCGATGGTGTTTCTGACGGCGCCGCTGGGGTTGATCGGGGTGGTGTTGTTTCTGATGGTATTCCGCCAGCCGTTCGGGTTTGTGGCGATGCTGGGGACGATCGCGCTGTCGGGGATGATCATGCGCAACTCGGTGATTCTGGTGGATCAGATCGAGCAGGATATTGCCTCTGGTCTTAAGCCTTGGCAGGCGATTATCGAGGCGACGGTGCGGCGGTTTCGGCCGATTGTGTTGACGGCTTTGGCGGCGGTGCTGGCGATGATTCCTTTGTCGCGCAGTGTGTTTTTCGGGCCGATGGCGGTGGCGATCATGGGGGGGTTGATTGTGGCTACGGCTTTGACGCTTTTGTTTTTGCCTGCTTTGTATGCGGCCTGGTTCCGAGTGCGTCGGGAGGGGTGAGGGTTTTGGACTTGGCGGCCTTTGGGCCGACCATGTTCCTGGGGTTTTGGGTGTATATCCGTTGCTTCGGGTGCTGCCGCTGGCGGTTTCGCCCTTACGGCGAGTCACTTTTCCAGACGCCGAAAAGTAACCAAAAGGCTGGGCCCCGGCGTACGGCCCTCGCTTAGGCTCGGGTTCCTTCGTTGCGGGGTTCATCCGGGGGCATCGCCTCCGGTTTGCTTCGCTGCACCTCCTCTCGATGTGTTCGACTTCGTCGAACGGTCGCTGCGCTCCCACCCCCGGATAAACCCCTCCACTCAGCCTGCCGAAGGGGCCGGCACGGCAAGATCAAAAGCTTTCGGCGAGCTGACACTCGGCCATTGAGTGGTGAAAAGCATGTGGTCGGCTTTTGCTTTTCTGTAGGAGTGAGCCTGCTCGCGATGGCGGCCTGAGAGCCACACACCCAATCCCCTGTAGGAGCTGCCGAAGGCTGCGATCTTTTGATCTTGATCTTGATCTTGATCTTGATCTTGATCTTGATCTTGATCTTGTGGGAGCTGGCTTGCCAGCGATCGCGGCCTGACAGCCGCCCCACCTCCAACAGACCACACCCAATCCCCTGTAGGAGCTGCCGAAGGCTGCGATCTTTTGATCTTGATCTTGTGGGAGCTGGCTTGCCAGCGATGGCGGCCCGAGCCTTCGGCAGCTCCTACATTGAGTCTGGTTGTGTTTAAGGGGGTTGGAGAAAACCAGAACCTTCCCACAAGGTTTTCAGGTTGCCCGTCGGAAGCGCGATCTCTAGCCTGAGTGTGTCGCTGCAAAAATCAGCGACCGGGTTTCGCAGCCCGGTTAAACTTCAGACGCACAGCGTCCACCATCCGAAAGCGGGCGCTTTTTTATGCCTGTGTCATGGCGGTTGTGCGCGGGATACCTTCGGGTATGCCGGGTGCCTGAAGTCCCGGTCTGCGAACCTGCGTACAGCTGCCACCTTACATTCGTTTCGCAGCGAATGGTGGCGGCTCCACTACTTCAGGAGTTCCACCATGTTCAAACACACCCCCAATCCCCCCGAATCCGCACCCGAAACCACCCCCGAACGACCAACCGACCCCGTCTCTCCCTACGCCTTCCTCGACTCGCGCAAGCTCCACGACGCAGCCCTGCGTGCGCTCGATCACTACCTCCTGCCCCAGCCTGAAAAACAGCCCAAACCCGTCACTCAGCCCAGCACAATCTTCACTGTCATCCCCGAAGTCGATTCCGAAACCTTGCTCGCCCATGCCTGTGAAACGCTGGCCTCGGCCAATGTCATGGCCAGTGAGTTGGCGTTTACCCTGAGCGGTCCGACGTGCAGTCAGCTTCTCGGTATCCAGCAGATGATTTCGCTCGCTGAGCTGTCGGTTAACCGCGTCCTCGATCAAGTCGATCCGCAAGGCTGACACGCAACAAAAAGCCCGCTGACCTTCACCGGTTCAGCGGGCTTTTGCGTGCAGCGGCAAAAATCACAAGGTGCCGAACACTTTCTTCGCAAGGCCCGTCGCCGCAGCAGCCGGGTTCTTGCGGATGGTTTCTTCCTGTTTGCCGATCATTTCGAACAGGCCATTGAGCGCTTGTTCGGTGACGTAGTTTTCGACGTTGGCGCTCTTCGCATCCACCACCCCCAGGGTCGCGGCCTGGCCGGCGAAGGCGTTGTACTTTTGCGCGACGCCGACTTTGTCGGTGGCTTGTTTGACGATGGGCAGGAACTTGGCGCGGATCTGTTCGCGGCTGGTTTTGTCCAGGTATTGGGTGGCCGAGTCGGTGCCGCCGCTGAGGATGCCCTTGGCGTCGGCCACGGTCATTTTTTTCACGGCGTCGACGAGGATCGGTTGGGCCTGGGTCACGGCGCTTTCTGCGGCCTTGTTCATGGCGGTTTCGAGTTCGTCGACCTGGGCACCCATGCCGAAGGCTTTCATCTTGCCGGCGACTTTGCCGAGTTTGCCCGGCAGTTCGATTTTAACGTCCGGGTTGTTGCTGAAACCGCCCGGGGTGCCGAGTTGTTTGACGGCGATTTGTGCGCCTTGGGTCAGGGCATCCTTGAGGCCGCCGGTGGCGTCTTGTTGCGAGAGGTCGCTGAGCGACAGTGCCAGAGCGCTGGCAGAGATCATCAGGCCCGCGCACAGGCCGGCGAAGCGAAGGGTGGGGCGGAACATGGCAGCTTCCTTGAAAGACAATTAGCGAATCGCGTCGACGCGGATTTTCAGCGGCTGCGGATCGTTGCCGTCCAGTTGCACGGCGTGGTTTTCGGTGGTGATGAACATCAGCTCGCCGTTGACTTCAATGCGCGCGCTGACCGAGTAGCGGTGACCCGGTTTGACCTGGGCCGGATCGTAGTTCAAATGGAACGGCAGCGGCACCTGGCCTTTGACCGGGCCTTTCTGTTCGTCGAGGACCACCGCCGGGGCGTCGGCCAGCGACACGTCCTGCAGGCTCACGCTCAGTGTCGCGCTCGGTGGCAGGGCGATGCGTTGCAGGTAGAACACTTCGCCGTCGAGGCCGACCTTGCCGGCGGGGGTGGTCGACTGGCAGGCGCTCAACAGGGTGGCTGCGGCGAGAAGGGTGAGTTTTTTCATCGGGACCTCTGAGACTTTCGCGCCGGAAGAATCCCGGCGCCGAAGCAAATCTAGCGGATTCTGGCGCCAGCGTCAGTGAACAAACGTAAGGGTTTTTCCAGCCACTGCATCAATTTTTGAAACGACTGCGCGCTTGTATTGGCATCGCGGGAACCAGTTCTACTTGTTCAGGCGAAATCCTAAGACGTTGATGGTAGCGGTTTTCAATACCCGTCAGTGCATAGCGCTTACCGGGTATAACGCTGTCAGGATCATATTTCAGATAAAACCCGGAGACTGACTGTTCGTCCTGTTTGACACTTGCCAGCTCTACGTCGGGAGACTCTGCTTCATGCAGACTGATGGTGACAGCTTCTTCTGGCGCAACAATTTCGGCTTCTTGAGCCTCGACATATAGAAAACCGATCGGGCTCAGGTGCAGGGTTTGGCGATGGGGAGTGCTGTTGACAGTGACGAAGTAGTCCTGCTCGATCAGCAACGGTATTTGGTCATGAAGGATCTGCACATTGACTTGGTACCTGACGCCTACATCGCCGTAGTGATGAGGGAAGTCAAATTTCCAGCCGGCGTCGAAGATCGAAGCACGGTGCCAGTCCTTGATGTTAACAGGCGATTGGGAATTGAATACTTTGATGCTGACAATGGTTTCATTGACACCATCGGCAGGTGCGCGGAATTCGGGTGGTAGACGGAAGTCCAGGATTACTGCGCAGGTTTCTTCGATTAACAGGCTCATCTCGATATCCGTATCGTGATTGGTGGATTGAGCCTATTAATCCATGAGTCAACTAACGGGGCCATTGAAGTACATCCCCGTTAGTTGTCGGCAAGTTTCAAACTGGTGGTGCGTCCGCTGTTTCCGCGGCATCCTCACTGCGGTGCAGCGCCACCTGACGAATCGACAAACGGATCTCCGCCGGCAACACGCGTTTGGCCGCGCCTTCGGCCAGTTCGCCGAGCAGTTCGTGGTAGCTCAGCTTGCCCGCTTCGTCGCGGCGCAACACGTCGAGGTCGAGCAGGGTCTGGATGAAGTGGCGGAACAGGCTCTTGTCGAAGAACTCCGGGGCGTTCAAACCGTGGAGGATCGACAGGCGCTGTGCCATGACCGTGCACAGGTCCTCCAGCTCTTCGGCGCTGATGCTGTTCTGGCCGCTGTTGAGCAGCAGGGACACGGTCATGTAGAAACGCTGCAAGGTCTGGGCGATGCTTTTCGACAGCAGGGTCAGCAACACAAAGTGCCGCGAACTCGGCGCCGGGCGCATGTACACGTCCTTTTCGAAACGCAGCAGGCCTTGCTCGACGAACGCTTCCAGCCATTGATCGACCACGCCGTCCAGTTCTTCCAGCGACCAGCGAATGAACAGCTCCGCCTGCAGGTACGGATACAACGCGCGGTTGTAGCGCAGGATCTGCTCGCGGCTCATGCGCGAGGTGCTCTGGAAGAAGCTCGCCAGCAGCGCCGGCAAGGCGAAGATGTGCAGCACGTTGTTGCGGTAGTAGGTCATCAGGACGGCGTTCTGCTCGTCCAGATAGAGAATCTTGCCCAGCGCATCGTTCTGCTCGGACAGCAGATCCATGTCCTTCACATGCTCGATCAGCGCGCGGCCATCGCCTTCCGGCAGGGTTGTGTGCGGCGAGTACGGGACTTTGCGCAGCAGCGCCAGATACAGATCCAGCACCCGCGCCATGGCCCGATCGTCAAGTGCCAGGCGGGTGGTCGACAGCAGCGCCAGCGCCACCAGATTGACCGGGTTGATCGCCGCTGCTTCGTTCAAGTGCTGCGCGACTTTCTCGCCGAGGCGGTTGGTGGTTTCGTTGAGCCATGCCGGTTTGTACTGCGGGCCGAGTTCCTGCTGGCGCCAGTCTGGCTGTTCGCTGTCGAGGAACTCCGCGAGTTTGATCGGCTCGCCGAAGTTCACCGCGACCTGACCGAAGCGCTGCTTGAGCGCGCCGATGACTTTGAAGATGTCGAAGATCGACTCTTTCTTCTTGCTCGCGCCACGCAGTTCGCCGAGGTAAGTACGGCCTTCAAGAACGCGCTCGTAGCCGATGTACACCGGCACGAAAACGATCGGCATGCGCGACGAGCGCAGGAAGCTGCGCATCGTGATCGCGAGCATCCCGGTTTTCGGTTGCAGCATGCGCCCGGTGCGCGAGCGGCCGCCCTCGACGAAGTATTCGACCGGGAAGCCTTTGGTGAACAGGGTGTGCAGGTATTCGTTGAACACCGAGGTGTACAGCGGATTGCCCTTGAAAGTGCGGCGCATGAAGAACGCGCCACCACGGCGCAGCAGGCTGCCGATCACCGGCATGTTCAGGTTGATCCCGGCGGCGATATGCGGCGGAGTCAGGCCGTTGCGAAACAGCAGATACGACAGCAGCAGGTAGTCGATGTGGCTGCGGTGGCACGGCACGTAGATCACTTCGTGACCCTGGGCGACCTTCTGCACGCCTTCGATGTGGTTGACCTTGATCCCGTCGTAGATCTTGTTCCAGAACCAGCTCAGCACCACTTCGAGGAAACGGATCGCGGTGTAGGTGTAGTCCGAGGCGATCTCGTTGCCGTAGCGCAACGCCTGAGCCTTGGCTTTTTCCAGGGAGATGTTCTCGCGCTCGGCCTCTTCGACGATCGCTTGCTTGACCAGTGGCTGGTTGAGCAGGCCCTTGACCAGGTTACGGCGGTGGGAAATGTCCGGGCCGATCACCGCGGCTTTGAGGTTGCGGAAGTGCACGCGCAGGATGCGCTGGGCCATGCGTACGGTGCGTTCGTGGCCCTTGTTGTGCTCGATCAGTTCGCGCAGGTGAATCGGCGCGGAGAACTGCACGCGAGTCTTGCGCCCCAGAACGATGATGCTCAACAGTCGGCGCAGACGCCCGGTGACGGCCCAGCTGTCGGCAAACAGCAACTTCCACGGACTGTTTTCGCTGTCCGGCGACTGGCCCCAGAACACGCTGACCGGAATGATCTGCGCGTCTTCGGCAGCGTTCTGGGTCAGGGCGCTGACCAGACGGGTCAGGGTCGGCGGTGCGCCGCGCTTGTCCTGACGACCGAGCCAGTCAGGGTCCGGCGTCAGATAGAAAAACGCCGCCGGTTCGATCAATGGCCCGACTGACACCGGTAGCACCGGACGCGGCAGACCGGCCTTGGTGCACTCGGTGTCGACCACCGCCAGATCGGTGAGCGAGGGGTTTTGCAAGACGTAGAACACCGGACGACTGCGGTCGAGGTTGAGGGTGAACGACGACTGGTTGATCGTCTCCGAGCGAACCCAGAGGTACAACAGTCGGCGCAAGGTGCCAAACACAAGACGGCGGAACGGGGAACGGGTCATACGGCTTCTGCGTGAGTGAATAAAACCGAGCGTTTGCTCGGGAGGTCGACAGTTTGCCGTATTCACCGAAAATCGGCAAAAAAGCGGCGAAGTAATCTCCTGTTGAGACTTTTTGCGCCTGTCATATACTCGGCAATCTGTCGCCGAGGCCCTTTTATGGACGTCGGACGCAGTCTGACGTTCCGCAAAGGCTTTCCTGCGAAAAGCCTGTTCAATAATAAAAAAGGAGTATGAACAGATGGCAACACGTGAAACCGGCAATGTGAAGTGGTTCAACGACGCCAAGGGCTACGGCTTCATTCAGCGCGACGACGGGGTGGACGTGTTCGTGCACTACCGCGCGATTCGCGGTGAGGGGCATCGCTCGCTGACTGAAGGTCAGCAGGTTGAATATGCGGTGGTGACCGGCGAGAAGGGGTTGCAGGCTGAGGATGTGGTAGGTCTGTAACTTTCAAGATCAAAAGATCGCAGCCTGCGGCAGCTCCTACAGTTTGGAATGCGTTCCCCTGTAGGAGCTGCCGAAGGCTGCGATCTTTTGCTTTCAGGCGGTTTTCCAGGTGATCTCTTCTTCACCGTCGGCGCTGATGCGAATCCAGCGATCAGCCGTTTCCTCGCCTTCTTCCTCGACCCACGTTCCCGGTGCGCAACGCACTTCGACGTTCAGCGCGGCGAAGGCTGCACGGGCGCAGGCGATGTCGTCGTCCCATGGGGTCGCGTCGCTTTCCAGGTACAGGCTGTTCCATTTGCCCACGGCTTTCGGCAACCAGGTCACCGGGATGTTGCCGGCCTTGCACTTGTAGGTCTGGCCTTTCTGTACCCAGTCGCTGCACGGGCCCAGAGCCTCACCGAGCCAGGCGGAAATCGCCTTGTGGTCGACGTCGGCGTCTTTCAGGTAAATCTCGATATCCGGTTGGCGCATGGATGTCCTCACTGCGGGTCTGAAAAATCCATTCGCGGATTTAGCCGGCCCCGGGCACTTGCCCGAGACCAAAAGTTATTGAAGAACGAAATAATCGTAGCGCATCGACACGGTGGTCACGAACGGCTCGGCCTGTTCGATCACGGCGGCGCGGCGTTCGGCACTGGCGCGCCAGCCGTGGGGCGTCATCGCCAACAGGTTGGCGCGATCCTCGGGCTTGTCCAGCGTCAGTTGGAATTCCAGGGTTTCGCTGTGCGCCAGCGCCATGCCTTCGGGCACCAGGGCCAGATGCTTGTCGTCGGTGTATTCGCGCACTTCGTCGTACAGGCGTTCGCGCAGTTCCATCAGGTGGCCGCTGGTCGGGCCGACCTTCATCAGGCCGCCGCCAACGCTGAGCAGACGCTTGGCTTCCTCCCAGTCGAGCGGACTGAACACGCTGGCGAGAAACTGGCAACTGCCCGACGCCAACGGCACGCGGGCCATGCTGGCGATCAACCAGGTAAGCGCCGGATTACGCTTGCAGGCGCGTTTCACCGCCTCGCGCGAGATGTCCAGTGCGTAGCCATCGGCGTCCGGCAGGGCCTCGGCGATCTGTGCGGTGTAGTAACCCTCACCGCAACCGATATCGACCCAGCGTGCCGGCGCATAACTTGCCGCCAGTTCGGCCAGACGCTTGGCCACCGGAGCGTAATGCCCAGCGTTCAGGAAGTCGCGGCGCGCCTCGACCATCGCCTGATTGTCGCCAGGGTCACGGCTGTTCTTGTGCTGCACCGGCAACAGATTCAGGTAGCCCTGACGCGCACGGTCGAAGCGGTGGCCGGCGGGGCAGACCACGCCGTTGTCGACGCTGTTCAGCGGTTCACTGCAGATCGGGCACGCGAGCATCAGGCGAGCAACTTGATCAGAGTCTGGTAATAAATCTCGGTCAGTACGTCGAGATCGGCGGCCAGCACACGTTCGTTGACCTGGTGAATGGTCGCGTTGACCGGGCCCAGCTCAACCACTTGGGTACCCATGGTCGCGATGAAACGGCCGTCGGAGGTACCGCCGCTGGTCGACGCCTTGGTCTCGCGGCCGGTGATGTCCTTGATGCTCGATGACACCGCGTCGAGCAGCGCGCCCGGCTCGGTGAGGAACGGCAGACCGGACAGCGCCCAGTCGATGTGCCAGTCCAGATCGTGTTTGTCGAGGATGTCGGCCACGCGTTTCTGCAGGCCTTCGACGGTGGATTCGGTGGAGAAGCGGAAGTTGAACACCGCCACCAGATCACCCGGGATCACGTTGGTCGCGCCGGTGCCCGAGTTGAGGTTGGAAATCTGGAAACTGGTCGGCGGGAAGAAATCGTTGCCGTGGTCCCAGTGCTCGGCGGCCAGTTCGGCCAGCGCCGGGGCGGCGAGGTGAATCGGGTTCTTCGCCAGATGCGGGTAGGCCACGTGACCCTGCACCCCGCGCACGGTGAGCTTGGCGCCCAGCGAGCCACGACGGCCGTTTTTCACCACGTCACCGACCAGCGTGGTGCTCGACGGTTCGCCGACGATGCACCAGTCCAGGCGTTCCTTGCGCGCGACCAGACGTTCAACCACCGCTTTGGTGCCGTGGTGTGCCGGGCCTTCTTCGTCGCTGGTGATGAGGAACGCGACCTTGCCCTTGTGATTCGGGTAGTCGGCGACGAAACGCTCCGCGGCCACGGTCATCGACGCCAGGCTGCCTTTCATGTCCGCTGCGCCACGGCCGCAGAGCATGCCGTGTTCATCGATCACGGCGTTGAACGGGTCGATCTGCCAGGCGGTCGCCGGACCGGTCGGCACCACGTCGGTGTGGCCGGCGAAGCACAGCACCGGGCCGTCGTCGTTGCCGTGGGTGGCCCAGAAGTTATCCACATCTTCGATGCGCATCGGCTCCAGGGTGAAACCGGCATCGCCCAGGCGCTGCATCATCTGCTTCTGGCAATCGGCGTCGACCGGCGTCACGGACGGACGGCGGATCAGGTCGATGGCGAGTTGGAGGGTCGGCGAAAGGTCGGCGTGGGCCGTCATGTAATAACTCCGGGGTGCGCACGGTAAACCTGTAGGAGCTGCCGCAGGCTGCGATCTTTTGATTTTGTTTTTGAAAATCTACAGCAAGATCAAAAGATCGCAGCCTGCGGCAGCTCCTACAGGATGTGTTGGCATTGAAAAAGGCGACCATTCTAATGCAAAACGGCGACCCGAAGGCCGCCGTTTGACGTTCAACAATAACTGATCAAGCGGCGGCCGGTTCAGGCGCTGTCGCAGGTTTTGGCAGCGACGAGAGGAACGCCATGATCAGCGCGGCCAGGTATGGCAGCGACTGCACCAGCAGCATTGCTACCCAGAAACGCATGTCGTTGCTCGGTATGCCCTGCACCAGGTAGATCCCCAGCGCCGCGCCCCACAACAGCAGCATGATGAACAGCTCTTCGCGAGCCTCGGAAATCGCCACCCAGAAGCCGTGGTTGTCGGCGTTTTTCGGTGTGCGGAAGAACGGAATGCTGCTGGTGAAGAAGCCGTACAGCACCGCTTTGGCGATGGTGTGCGACAACGCCAGCCCGGCCAGTGCCGCGCAGAACGCATCCTTGAGGTTCACGCCGACGGCGCGACGGTAGAGGAAGATGATCTTGCCGACCTTGAACACGAACAGCGCCAGTGGCGGGATCGCGAAAATCAGCAGCGGCGGATCGACCCGTTGCGGCACGATGATCATCGCCGCCGACCACAGCAGGGCGCCGACGGTGAAGAAGATGTTCATGCCGTCCGCGACCCACGGCAACCAGCCCGCGAGGAAGTGGTAACGCTGGCCACGGGTCAGCTCGGTATCCTTGCCGCGCAGCAGGCTGCGGGTGTGGCGCTTGATGATCTGGATTGCGCCGTAGGCCCAGCGGAAACGCTGCTTCTTGAAGTCGATAAACGTATCCGGCATCAGACCCTTGCCGTAGCTGTCGTGGTAATACGCCGCCGACAGGCCTTTTTCGAACACGCGCAGACCGAGCTCGGCGTCTTCACAGATGCACCAGTCGGCCCAGCCCAGCTCTTCCAGAACCGAACGCCGGGTCATGGTCATGGTGCCGTGCTGAATGATCGCGTCGCGGTCGTTGCGGGTGACCATGCCGATGTGGAAGAAGCCTTTGTATTCGGCGTAGCAGAGCTTCTTGAAGGTGCTTTCGTTCTGGTCGCGATAGTCCTGCGGCGATTGCACCACGGCGATTTTCGGATCGGCGAAGTGCGGCACCATGTGCTTGAGCCAGTTCGGATGCACGCAGTAGTCGGAGTCGATCACCGCGATCACTTCGGCGTCCTTGGCGGTGTGCGGAATCAGGTAGTTCAGCGCACCGCCCTTGAACCCGGCCAATGGCGCAACGTGGAAGAACTTGAAGCGCGGGCCGAGGGTTGCGCAGTAGTCGCGCACCGGCTCCCAGACGGCCGGGTCTTTGGTGTTGTTGTCGATGATCAGGACTTCGTAGTCCGGGTAATCGAGGGCGGCCAGGGCATCGAGGGTCTGTTTGACCATCTCCGGCGGCTCGTTGTAGCAAGGGACGTGGATCGAGACTTTTGGTCTGTAGTCCGAATCGCCCACCACCGGCAGGAATTCACGCCGGCGCTTGTGTGTCCAGACCGCCTCGGCCAGTTCATGCGCTTCGGTCAGCAACACGATAAACACCCCGAGCGCACCCAGTGCCAGGAGGAAACCCACCGTCAAGCTGAACCACGTGCTGTATTGCTGACTGTAGTCGTAACCGATCCACACCAGCACCGAACCGCAAAGGAACGCGATAAAGGTCAGGAAGGTGCGGCCACGCTGGCGCAGGGCCGAGCCGTCGATCATCAGCAGGGTCAGCGACAACAGCGCCAGCACCACCGAACCGATGGCCAGCACGCGCCATTGCGGGATGGCGACGACCGGGCCTTCGAAGTTGAATTTCTGCTGGCGCGCGGCGTTGAACACGCCCCAGTAAGCGCCCACCGAACCTTCGTCACTGGCCTTCCACGGCTGGTCGAAGGCTTCGATCACGAAGTAATTGAAGCCCTGACGGTTGAGCTTGTTGACCAGCGTGCGCAGGTAGATCGCCTGATCCGCCGGCGACGCATCGGCGCCACCGCGCATGCGCCCGTTGCTCGGCCAGCCGACTTCGGACAGCAGCAGCGGTTTTTTCGGGAACAGCTTTTTCAGGTCGCGGGCGCGGTCGAAGACGAACTGCCCGGCCTTGTCGACCGGAATGAATTCCCAGTACGGCAGGACGTGCGCAGCGATCAGGTCGACGTGCCTGGCCAGTTCCGGGTGTTCTTCCCAGACGTGCCACTGCTCGGAGGTGGTCACCGGCACTTTCACCGCTGCGCGCACCCGATCCAGCAGCACGCTCAGTTGCTCGGCAGTGATTTCCTTGCGGAAGATCGCTTCGTTACCGACCACCACGCGAACCACGCTGCGCGAGGTATTGGCCAGTTCGATGGCGCGCTGGATTTCCCGCTCGTTGCGTTCCTGATCGGGGCTGATCCAGATCCCGAGGGTCACGCGCAGACCGAACTCTTCCGCCAGTTTCGGGATGTCCTGCAGCGAACCATCGACCGAGTAGATGCGGATGTTGTCCGTCAGCTTGCTCATGATCTCCAGGTCGCGGCGCATTTCGTCGTCAGTCGGATACTGATCCTTCTGCGGGAATTGGCCCTGCTGGAATGGCGAATAAGAGAAACCGGAGATCTGCTCCGGCCAGTTGGGCGCGGAGACCGGGCGGTTGATCAGCGCCCAGAAACCGGTGAACAGGGCGGCGATTGCCAGAACCACCACCAGGTTGAGACCAAATTTACGCGATGACATAGCTATTTCGGGTTCCAAAGGCTGTGGAACGAAGGAACGGATCGGCTTACGCCAAAAGGGCGCGAATCCTACACCGGCAGTTCACTGCTCGTACACCGGGCAGGAAAATGCCCGACATTGGGCAGTCCAACCTGATTTAAGTTCTTTAGTAACAGCTTGTAAGAGAAAACTTTGTTATTCAGTTATAGCAATTCCCGTGGCGAGGGAGCTTGCTCCCGCCGGACTGCGAAGCAGTCCGCTTTTCAAGGGCCGCTTCGCGACCCGGCGGGAGCAAGCTCCCTCGCCACAAAGGTTGTGTGAAAACGGCTGCGTTCACCGTTCATAGCGTCAAAGATGCTCTTGTCCGCCGACGGCCCTATAATGCGCGCCGGTTTTTGGGGTAATGGTCATGAGTACAGAAGATCCGCGGTTTGCAGGCATCGCCCGTTTGTATGGCATCGAGGGCCTCGAGCGCCTGCGTGCGGCCCATGTGGCGATTGTCGGCGTCGGTGGCGTCGGCTCCTGGGCGGCGGAAGCCATGGCTCGCTGTGGCGTCGGTGAGATTTCGCTGTTCGACCTCGACGACGTCTGCGTCAGCAACGCCAACCGCCAGTTGCACGCACTGGACAGCACCGTCGGCAAGCCCAAGGTCGAGGTGATGGCCGAGCGCCTGCGCGGGATCAACCCGGATTGCACCGTGCATGCGGTGGCGGACTTCGTGACGCGCGACACCATGGCCGAGTACATCACGCCGAACATCGACTGCGTGATCGACTGCATCGACGCGGTCAACGCCAAGGCTGCACTGATCGCCTGGTGCAAACGCCGCAAGATCCAGATCATCACCACTGGCGGCGCGGGTGGGCAGATCGATCCGACGCTGATTCAGGTCTGCGACCTCAACCGTACCTTCAACGACCCGCTGGCTTCGAAAGTGCGCTCGACCCTGCGCCGCGACTACGGTTTCTCGCGTACCGTGACTCGCCATTACAGCGTGCCGTGTGTGTTCTCCACCGAACAACTGCGCTATCCGAAGCCGGACGGCAGCATCTGTTTGCAGAAGAGTTTTGTCGGCGACGGGGTGAAGCTCGACTGCGCCGGCGGGTTTGGCGCGGTGATGATGGTCACGGCGACGTTCGGCATGGTCGCGGCGACCAAGGCGGTGGACAAGATTGTGGCGGGTGTGCGGCGCCCGGCGGATCGGGTCAAGCCTCAGGTTTGATGCAGGGGCTGAGGGCCTCATCGCTGGCAAGCCAACTCCCACAACTCCCTTGTAGGAGCTGCCGCAGGCTGCGATCTTTTGATCCTGATTTTAAAAAACAAGATCAAAAGATCGTCCGATCGCGGCCCGAGCCTGCGGCAGCTCCTACAGGGTGGTGGCCAACTCATTCATGCGTTTGAGCACAGCATTCAAGCCATTACTGCGCGACGGCGACAACTGCCGCGAAAGTCCCAGTTGATTGAACCACTCGGGCAGATCCACCTGCTGCAACTCGGCAGCGCTCAAACTGTTGACCCGCAACAGCAGCAACGCCACCAACCCACGAATCATCCGCGCATCGCTGGCAGCGCTGAACTGCCAGTGACCGTCCTGCAACTCACCCACCAGCCACATTTGGCTCTCACAGCCATGCACGCGGTTGGTTTCGCATTTGTCCGCGTCATCCAGCGGCGGCAGACGATCGCCAAACTGCATCAGCAACCGCGCCCGTTGTTCCCAGCCGGCGGCATTCTGAAAGGTCTGTAACGCTTCGGCGGCGGCAAGAGGCAGGCTCATCGCAGCAACTCCAGGGCCTGATCCAGCGCGTCAAAGAAACGCTCCAGATCCTCGGAGTCGTTGTACAGCGCCAGCGACACACGAATAGCACCGGCCAGCTCAAAGCTTTTCAGCAACGGCATGGCGCAGTGATGCCCGGCGCGCACGGCGATACCTTGCTCGGTCAGCAAGTGCGCCAGATCGGCGTTGTGCACGCCCTCGACGACAAAACTCGCCAGCGCCAATTGCGGCTTGCCCAGCAGACGAATGCCGTTGCGCGCGGCGAGGCCTTGCAGCAGGTAAGCGTGCAGCGCCGCTTCATGGGCCGACACCGCGTCCTGATCCAGGCCAGCCAGATAATCGAGGGTCGCGCCGAGGCCGATCACGCTGGCAATCGGCGGCGTGCCCGCCTCGAAACCCAGCGGGGCAGGGCGGAAGCGTGAATCGTGATAGTTGGCTTCCAGCACCATTTCGCCGCCGAACTGCCACGGCTGCAGTTGCTCAAGTGCGGTGTTGCGCCCGAACAGCACGCCGAGGCCATCGGGGCCGTACAGCTTGTGGCTGGAAAATACGTAGAAGTCGCAACCCAGCGCCTGCACGTCGTGGCGACCGTGCACCACACCTTGTGCGCCATCGACCACGGTCAGCGCGTTCTGCGCCTTGGCCATCGCCAGCAGCGCCGGTAACGGTTGCCAGGCACCGAGCACGTTGGACAGCTGACTGACCGCCAGCAAGCGAGTGCGCGGGGTGATCAAACGCACGGCGGCGCCGAGGTCGATCACGCCGTCGGCGTCCAGCGGCAGGATCACCAGTTTCAGGTCGCGCCGTTGTGCCAGTTGCTGCCACGGCAGCAGGTTGGCGTGATGCTCCAGGGCGCTGATGACAACTTCATCGCCCGGATGGAAAAGATGCTCAAGGCCATAGGCCAGGAGATTCAGCGCGCTGGTGGCGCCATGGGTGAAGATGATCTGCCCGCTGTCACCGGCATTCAGCCACTGGGCAACCTTGAGCCGACTGTCTTCGAACGCCTGCGTCGCGTGGGCGCCGGGCAGATGCTGCGCACGATGCACATTGGCCGCGCCGTTGGCGTAGTAATGCGTCAATGCGTCGAGCAGGGCCTGGGGTTTTTGCGTGGTGGCGGCGTTGTCCAGATAGGTCTGGTCTTGCCGTTGCAGGGCGGCGATGGCCGGAAAGTCGGCGCGCCACGGGGAGGGAATCATCATCTGTTCAGCCCTGTGAACTTGGGCGGGGTGTACACAAGGCACTGTGGGAGCGAGCCTGCTCGCGAAGCTTTTTGCGACCTCAAGGACGCCTTCGCGAGCAGGCTCGCTCCCACAAGTGCCTGCGGCACTTAGTTGTGAGCGTGCAGCGCTTCGTTCAGCTCGATCGCCGATTTGTGGGTTTTGCACTCCACGGCACCGGTTTCCGAATTGCGACGGAACAGCAGGTCGGTCTGACCAGCCAGTTCACGCGCCTTCACCACCTTGACCAGGTTGTTGTGCTCGTCCAGCAGCGCGACTTTGGTGCCGGCGGTCACGTACAGGCCCGACTCGACGGTGTTGCGGTCGCCCAACGGAATACCGATACCGGCGTTGGCGCCGATCAGGCAGCCTTCGCCAACCTTGATCACGATGTTGCCGCCGCCCGACAAAGTACCCATGGTCGAGCAGCCGCCGCCCAGGTCCGAACCCTTGCCGACGAAGACGCCAGCGGAAACGCGGCCTTCGATCATGCCCGGGCCTTCGGTGCCGGCGTTGAAGTTGATGAAGCCTTCGTGCATCACAGTGGTGCCTTCGCCCACGTACGCACCCAGACGCAGACGTGCCGCATCAGCGATACGCACACCGGCCGGCACCACGTAGTCGGTCATTTTCGGGAACTTGTCCACCGAGAACACTTCCAGCAGCTCGCCACGCAGACGCGCTTCGAGTTGCATCTCGGCCAGTTCGCTCAGGTCGATCGCACCCTGGCTGGTCCAGGCCACGTTTGGCAGCAGCGGGAAGATCCCGGCCAGGCTTACGCCGTGCGGCTTGACCAGGCGATGCGACAGCAGGTGCAGCTTGAGGTACGCCTCTGGCGTCGAGGTCAGCTGTGCGTCTTCGGCCAGCAGGGTGGCGACCAGTGGCTTGTGGCTCTCGGCCAGACGGGTCAGCAGCTTGCCTTGAACGGCGTCGATGCCTTTGACCGCTTCAGCCAGTTGCGCCGCCTGCGCGGTGGTGAAGGTGATGGCCTGGTTGCCTTCGGTGTAGCCGAGGATCGGCGCAACAGCGGCGACCAGTTCGGCCGACGGGTTGAGCAGTGGCTGAGCGTAGAACACTTCCAGCCAGGCGCCTTGACGGTTTTGCGTGCCGACACCAAAGGCGATGCTGAACAGAGAGTTGGACATGTGAATACCTCTAGCAATAAGTGACGGGCTGCTTACTTGAGTGCGGCCGCGTAGATGTCTGGCTTGAAGCCAATCAGGGTTCGGTCACCGAGATCGAGCACCGGGCGCTTGATCATCGAGGGTTGAGCGAGCATCAGTTCGATGGCTTTCGACTGGTCGAGATCGGCTTTACGTTCGTCGTCGAGTTTGCGAAAGGTCGTGCCTGCACGGTTCAACACCGTTTGCCAGCCGTGCTCGTCACACCATTGGGTCAGGTGCTCACGGTCGATACCGGCGGTTTTGTAGTCGTGGAAGTCGTAGCTGACAGCGTGTTCATCGAGCCAGGTGCGCGCCTTCTTCATGGTGTCGCAGGCTTTGATGCCGAAAAGGTGCAACGTTTTACTTGAAACGGTCAAGGAATCGCCCCCTTTACAGGTGCTGGAAAAAAATGGTGTCGGATTATGCCATGACCAAAGCGTTTCGGGCGCCCGGCTTCATTACCCTGCACAAATCCCTGTAGAAGCTGTCGAGTGAAACGAGGCTGCGATCTGTTGATTTTGTTTTTAAACGTCAAAAGATCGCAGCGTGCCGCAGCTCCTACATAGGGCAGTGCGACATAGGTGCAAACGCCAGACGCATCCTAAGCGGCTAATATGGCAGTTCAACGCTGTCGATTGTCTGAGATTTCCGCTTTATGCAAACCGCTTATACCGTCCTGATCCTGCTGATGCTGGTCAGCGTTTCGCGGCTGGTCGGACGGGTCATCCCGCTGCCGCTGCCTCTCGTGCAAATCGCCGCCGGTGCTTTGCTGGCCTGGCCGACACTGGGCCTGCACGTCGCGCTGGACCCCGAATTGTTCCTGTTTCTGTTCCTGCCGCCGCTGCTGTTTTCCGACGGTTGGCGCATGCCCAAACGCGAGTTCTGGCATCTGCGCGGGCCGATCCTGACGCTGGCGGTTGGCCTGGTGCTGTTCACCGTGGTCGGCGCCGGGTACTTCATTCACTGGCTGTTGCCGAGTATTCCGCTGCCGGTGGCCTTCGCGCTGGCCGCCGTGCTCTCGCCGACCGATGCCGTGGCGGTCTCGGCGATCTCGCAGAACCGCTTGCCGACACCGCTGATGCACATCCTGCAAGGCGAGGCGCTGATGAATGATGCCTCGGGTCTGGTGACGTTCAAGTTTGCCTTGGTGGCGGCGGTAACCGGGGTGTTCTCGCTGGCCAATGCCAGCCTGACTTTCGTGCTGGTGGCGGTCGGGGGCTTGGCCGTCGGCGTCGCGCTGAGCTGGCTGGTCGGGCGCTTGCGCGCGTGGATGATTGCCCGGGGCTGGGACGATCCGGCCACCCACGTGGTGTTCATGTTGCTGCTGCCGTTCGCCGCTTATGTATTGGCCGAGCGACTGGGTGCCTCGGGGATTCTTTCGGCGGTGGCGGCGGGGATGATGCAGAGCTGGCTCGATCTGCTGCCGCGGCAGACCAGCACCCGGCTGCTCAATCGCAGCGTCTGGTCATTGCTCGAATTTGCCTTCAACGGTCTGATCTTTCTGCTGCTGGGCCTGCAATTGCCGGACATCATCAAAGCGGTGGTCAGCCACGAGCCGACGTTGTGGCCGACGCTGATGTATCGCGGCCTCGACGTGGTGGCGATTTTCCTCGCGCTGGTGCTGTTGCGCTTTATCTGGGTACAGAGCATCTGGCGCCTGTCGGTACTGCTGCGACGGCTGCGCGGCAAGGGCGACCTGACGCAAGTGCCGACCGCGCGATCCTGCTGGTTGCTGACTGTCGGCGGAGTGCGCGGGGCGGTGACGCTGGCCGGTGTGATGTCGGTGCCGATGTTGATGGGTAGCGAGGCGTTCCCCGAGCGTGATCTGCTGATTTTCATCGCCGCCGGGGTGATTCTGTTGTCGCTTATTTGCGCCTGCATCGCCCTGCCGTTGCTGCTGCGTGGCATCGAGAAAAGCCCGGACGACAAACGTCGTCAGGAAGTGCGCGACGCCTGGCGCAAGACCGCCGAGGCGGCGATCCATGCGCTGGAAACCGAAGAGGTCGGCCCGCAGGATGCGGCGCAGGCCGCACTCTCGGCGGAACTCAAGGCGCGGATCATGTCCGAGTATCGTCATCAGCTCGACGTGTTCAATGATTCGGCCGAAGCCCAGGCGCTGGCGTTCCAGATGGATCTGCTGGAACGCCGTTTGCGCTTGAAGGCGTTGCGGGCGCAGCGCCTGGAGCTGTATAGCCTCAGCCGTCAGCACCAGATCGGTGATGACGTGTTGCGCGAGGTACTGGGTGAGCTCGATTTGAGTGAGGCGAATCTGGGGCAGGTCAAATAGCCCGACACGGACCTGATGCGCTCACTCACTCGCGGGGCAGGGATAAGCGTTCGCCATGAAGATTTTGTCCTGTTCGCTGAGATCCAGATTGATGAAGAGCTGGAAGTCACCGGTGGTCCAGGACTGGCTGATGCGATAGTGCATGATCGACTTTGGATCGTATTCCGAATAAATGCTTTCGTCGGGATTGCCGCGGTCAAAGTACCAGTCGTGCAGGCGTTTGCGCGTCACGCTGGCCTGGGAGTCGTCTTCTTCCGGATCGGCGGTGATTCCAAATTGTGCATAGATGGCTGGCTTGTCCCAGGGAATATCTGCCGTGGGATTGGTCTGTTCATGCTCCGCGCCCAGCATGTGACCGAACTCATGCATGACATTGGCTGCGAAGTAACGTGGCAGACTCGGATGCGGCCACAGTGTCATGGTCGGCTCATCGGGATGTAGCAGAGCATCCGTACCTATCCGGGAGGAAAACGTTCCTTCCTGACTGAGTATGCGGATGTCGCCCACTTCACCTTCAACGAAATCGAATTTCAAGTTGATGTGCGGCAACCAGTTGCTGGCAGCGGCAATGGTCGCGTCCTTGAATTCCTGCGTGCCGTTGAGGAAGGCGATGCGGAGAGTGCTGCCGGGAGTCCAGAATTTTGCCGGATTGTTTTTAGCCCACATTTTACTGAACCTCCGAAGTGCATTTGATGTTGCGGGAGGTGCGTGTGGTTTCGGTTTTTTTGTTTGGCTGAAGCCGGGTTGAGTGCATAACCGAACATCCATGTTTTCATTCGTCATATGTAACTTCTCGGGTTGCTTTTTGTTCCCGGAAAGTCGCTTTGAATGAAGGATGCTAGTTGCTGTGTCTGAGCAGGTAAATTGGATATGTGTACGATTTCATGGCGGGTTACCGTGCCAACAGAACTGGCACGGTAAAGGCGCGATTCAACGAACTCAAAATCAAACTGATATAAGGTGGCCATTTTTCGGAGGCGGCAATGATTTTCTTTTTGTGTTCCGAAGTTGGATTGTCCATGAAGGCTCTTCCTTGATATGTTTTTTTGGTTTTTTTGCGCATGCAAAAAACCACTGCGCAAGATTAATCTTCGGGCAGTGTCTGGAGCAGTCGTAAAGTGGTTTTGAATGTAACTTGAAGGGTATATCCGTGCCAGATGACTGGCACGGATATTAACAACTCAGTGTTGGCGGGTGATGAAGTTACGGATCCGTTCTGCAGCTTCCACACATTCAGCCAAAGGCGCAACCAGTGCCATGCGCACGCGCCCGGCGCCCGGATTTACGCCGTCTACCTCGCGCGACAGATACGAGCCTGGCACCACGGTCACATGCTCCTGCTCGAACAGGTCCCGGCAGAATGCGGCATCGTCACCGGCCACGTTTGGCCAGAGGTAGAAGCTGCCGTCCGGACGCTGTACGTCCATCACCGGGCTGAGAATTGCCAGCACTGCGTCGAACTTCTCGCGGTACAGCGCACGGTTGGCACGCACATGCACTTCGTCATTCCACGCGGCAACGCTGGCCAGTTGGGTTTGCACCGGCATCGCGCAACCGTGGTAGGTGCGGTACAGCAGGAAACCCTTGAGGATATCCGCGTCACCGGCGACGAACCCGGAGCGCAGGCCCGGCAGGTTGGAGCGCTTGGACAGGCTGTGGAACACCACGCAACGCTTGAAGTCCTTGCGGCCGAGTTCGACGCAGGCGCTGAGCAGGCCCGGCGGCGGGGTCTGTTCGTCGAAGTACAGTTCGCTGTAGCACTCGTCGGCGGCGATCACGAAGTCGTATTCGTCGGCCAGGGCGATGAGTTTTTTCAGTACATCAACCGGGATCAGTGCGCCGGTCGGGTTGCCTGGCGAGCACAGAAACAGGATCTGGCAGCGTTTCCAGATGTCCGGTGACACGGCGTCGAAGTCCGGGTTGAAGCCGTTTTCGTCCAGGCATGGCAGGTAGTGCGGCTTGGCCCCGGCGAGGAACGCTGCGCCTTCGTAGATCTGATAGAACGGGTTCGGGCTGACCACCAGTGCATCGTCGCCACGGTTGACCACGGTCTGGGTGAAGGCGAACAGCGCTTCGCGGGTACCGTTGACCGGCAGCACATTGCGCGCCGGATCAATCCAGCCGCTCGGCACGCCAAAGCGACGTTCGCACCAGCCGGCGATGGCTTCGCGCAGGGCCGGGATGCCGAGGGTGGTCGGGTACACCGCCATCTGATCCAGATTGTTCGCCAGCGCTTCGGCGACAAAGCTTGGCGAGCGATGTTTCGGCTCGCCGATCGACAGGGCGATCGGGCGTTTGTCCGGGTTCGGCGTGACCGTGCCGAGCAGGGCGCGGAGTTTTTCGAACGGGTAGGGCTGGAGCTGGTTCAGAGCGTTGTTCATGGGGGCCTCGTTCAATGTGGAGAGAACTCCGTGGCGAGGGGATTTATCCCCGATCGGCTGCGCAGCAGTCGCAAAACCATCGCGTGCGGTGTAGCGGATACACCGCGATTGCAGGTTTTTGGGGCCGCTTCGCAACCCATCGGGGATAAGTCCCCTCACCACAAAAGCCCCGGGCAGCTATATCTGCCTCCACAGGGATAGTTTGTTAATTCAAATACTGATGCGCGAAAGCTTGATATCCGGTTCCTGATTGACGCTCAGTTGTTCGACGATTGCGTCCTGCAGGCGACTGCACAGCAGCGGGTCGGAGAGCGGCTGGTTGTGGGCGTCGGTGATGAAGAACACGTCTTCTACGCGTTCGCCCAGGGTCGCAATCTTGGCGTTCTGCAGCGACAGGTCGAACTCGAGGAAGATCCCGCCGATCCGCGCCAGCAGGCCCGGGCGATCCGGTGCCGTCAGTTCCAGCACCGTCACCGGACGCTGGGCGTCGTTATGGATTGTCACCTGCGGCGCGAAGGCGAAGTGCTTGAGTTGGCGCGGCACCCGGCGCTGGATGATTGTCGGGTAATCGTCAGGATTGCGCAGCGCTTCGGTCAGGCCGTCGCGAATCTGTTTGACCCGGGTCGGGTTGTCGCCGATCGAGTCGCCGTCGGTGTCGAGCACGATGTAGGTGTCGAGGGTGAACTGGCTGCTCGAAGTGATGACCCGCGCGTCGTGAATGTTCAGGTTGAGCTGGTCCATCGCGGCCACGGTCACGGCGAAGAAATCGTGCTGGTCCGGGGCGTAGATGAAGATCTGCGTGCCACCTTCGAACTCGCGCTGGGTGGTTTCCTTGATCAGCACCAGCGGACCGCCATCGGCCGGCTGCTGCAGGATCGCGTCACTGTGCCAGGCCACGTCGCCGGCGGTGTGACGCAGGAAATAGTCATCGCCCAACTGCGCCCACAACTGCTCGACGTCGTCCGGATCGGTGCCGCCGCGCACGAGGATGTCCAGCGCCGCACTCTGGGTCTGGCGGATCTGCTCTTCGCGATCCACCGGATTTTCCAGGCCACGGCGCAGAGCGCGTTTGGTCTCGGTGTAGAGCTGGCGCAGCAGGCTGGCGCGCCACGAATTCCATAGGGTCGGGTTGGTGGCGTTGATGTCGGCCACGGTCAGCACATACAAGTAGTCCAGACGGGTCTCGTCGCTGACGATCTGCGCGAAGTCGTGGATCACCTGCGGATCGGACAGATCCTTGCGCTGCGCGGTGGTCGACATCACCAGATGGTTCTGCACCAGCCAGACGATCAGGCGGCTGTCCCACAGGGGCAACTGATGGCGCTGGCAGAACGCTTCGGCATCGACTGCGCCGATGTCCGAGTGATCGCCATGCCGGCCCTTGCCGATGTCGTGGTACAGACCGGCCATGTAGATCAGTTCAGGCTTGGGCAGTTTAGCCATGAGCTTGGCGGCCAACGGGAATTTTTCCGACACCTGGGTGTACTGCAACTTACGCAGGTGCTTGATCAGGTTCAGCGTGTGCGCATCGACCGTATAGATGTGGAACAGGTCGTGCTGCATCTGCCCGACGATGAAGCCGAACTCCGGCAGATAGCGCCCGAGGATGCCGTAGCGGTTCATCCGGCGCAGGTTGCGGTGCACGCCGATCTTGCACTTGAACAGCTCGATGAACAGGCTGGTGTTGCGGATATCGTTGCGGAAGTTGTCGTCGATCAGGTGCCGGTTCTCGCGCAGCAGACGAATGGTGTCAGCGCGCACGCCTTTGATTTCCGGTTGCTGGGCCATCAGCACGAAGATCTCGAGCATGGCGAACGGCGTGCGGCGGAATACGTTGTCGTTGCGTGCTTCGATGTAGCCGTCGTGCAACTGGAAGCGCGAGTTGATCGGCTGCGGCGGTGCTTCGTCTTCCGGGGCGAGGATCACTTCCTCGAAGTGCTGGATGATCAGGTCGCTGAGCTGGGCGATGCTCATGACCACGCGGAAGTACTGCTGCATGAAGTTTTCGACGGCCTGTTTGGCGTCGTCGCCTTCAAAACCGAGCAGGCCGGCGATGGTCCGTTGATGATCGAACAATAGGCGGTCTTCCGAGCGCCCGGCGAGCATGTGCAGGGCGTAACGCACTTTCCAGAGGAATTCCTGGGACGACGCCAACAGGGCGTTTTCGCTCTCGACCAGGAAACCTTCACCGGCGAGGGCGCGCAGGTTCAGGGTGCCGTACTGACGCCGGGCCACCCACAAAATCGTCTGGATGTCCCGCAGGCCGCCGGGCGAGCCTTTGACGTTGGGTTCCAGGTTGTATTCGGTGTCGTTGTACTTGTGGTGACGGGCCTTTTGCTCGGCGCGTTTGGCCAGGAAAAACTCCTTGGCCGGCCACATGTGCGCGGTGCTGGTGACATCGAGCATGCGCTGGCGCAGGCGCTCGGGGCCGCAGATGGTGCGGCTTTCCATCAGGTTGGTGACCACCGTCAGGTCGGCGCGGGCTTCTTCGGCGCATTCGTCGACCGAGCGTACGCTCTGACCGACTTCCAGGCCGATGTCCCACAGCAGCGTCAGAAAACGCTCGATGGAATCGCGGAAGACTTCGTGATCGGCGCTGTCCAGCAGGATCAGCAGGTCGATGTCGGAATAGGGGTGCAACTCACCCCGGCCGTAGCCGCCGACCGCGACCAGCGCGATATCGGCGTCTTCGCTCCAGTTGAACTGCTCCCAGGCTTTTTGCAGGATGTTGTCGACGAACCATGCACGGTCTTCGATCAGTCGGCGGATGTCGCGGCCGCTGCGAAAACGCGTGTCGAGGACCTCGCGCGCCTGGCGGATCGCCTTCTTGAACGCCGCGATGGGACTCGCTTTCAGGGCCAGTTCAGCCTGGAACTGGCCGCGGTCGAAGAGTTCGGGATCCACCTGCGGCATCGATTGGCTTTCCTTCTATAAGGCTGGGAGCGTTCTTGGGATCAGGCCGAGACGCGCGGGATGGTGTCATCGGTGCGCAGGGTGAAAATCTCGTAGCCAGTGTCGGTCACCAGCAGGGTGTGTTCCCACTGCGCCGAGAGCTTGCGGTCCTTGGTGATCGCGGTCCAGCCGTCGCCCAGTACCTTGGTGTCGGCCTTGCCCTGGTTGATCATCGGTTCGATGGTGAAGGTCATGCCGGCCTTCAGTTCCATGCCGGTGCCGGCGCGACCGTAATGCAGGATCTGCGGCTCTTCGTGGAACACCTTGCCGATGCCGTGGCCGCAGAACTCGCGAACCACCGAGAAACCGTTCTTTTCCGCGTGCTTCTGGATGATTTCACCGATGTCGCCGAGGCGGCAGCCAGGTTTGACGATTTCGATCGCCTTGTACATGCATTCCTGAGTGACCTGCGACAGGCGTTCGGCCCAGACCGGCACTTCGCCGACGTGGAACATGCGGCTGGTGTCGCCGTGGTAGCCGTCCTTGATCACGGTGACGTCGATGTTCAGCGTGTCGCCATTCTTCAGCGGCTTGTCATTCGGGATGCCGTGGCAGACCACGTGATTGATCGAGGTGCAGATCGACTTCGGGTAGCCCTTGTAGTTGAGCGGGGCAGGGATGGCCTGCTGCACGTTGACGATGTAGTCGTGGCAGATCTGGTTCAGTTGATCGGTGGTCACGCCCGGTTTGACGTGTTCGGCAATCATTTCCAGCACATCGGCGGCCAGTTTGCCGGCGACACGCATGCCAGCGATGTCCTCGGGGGTTTTGAGGTTGACGGTCATACAGGCTCTCTCTGCGCTCGGCGGCGCTTGCTGATACGGATAGGGTGGCAGGTGTGCGTTTTGCGACCCTGAAAAACCCGATTCTAACAGACGAAAGGCGCAAATCCGCGCCTGCGTGCATCGTCTCTCTCTATACAATGGTGTGTCTGAAGGCGATTCCAAGGGGGCTGCGCCCATGTCCCTGGTGCGATTACAGATTCCGGGTTCCGTTTCTGCGCACCCTGTGGTATAAAATGCGCCGCTTTCCGGGGATACCCCGAAAAGCTTAAATCCACACACGTGTCGACACGATGACCTGGGTGCTTTTGGCTTTATGCCACTGGTTGGTCATTGGGATACGTGGAGGCCAAACCCGACTTATTAAGGAACTATCATGTCCCAAGTCAACATGCGCGATATGCTGAAGGCCGGTGTGCACTTCGGTCACCAAACCCGTTACTGGAATCCGAAAATGGGTAAGTACATTTTCGGCGCGCGTAACAAGATTCACATCATCAACCTTGAAAAAACCCTGCCAATGTTCAACGAAGCTCTGACTTTCGTAGAGCGTCTGGCCCAGGGCAAAAACAAGATTCTGTTCGTCGGCACCAAGCGTTCCGCTGGCAAGATCGTTGCTGAAGAAGCAGCACGTTGCGGTTCGCCGTACGTCGATCACCGCTGGTTGGGCGGCATGCTGACCAACTTCAAAACCATTCGTGCTTCCATCAAGCGTCTGCGTGACCTTGAAGTTCAAGCCGAAGACGGTACTTTCGCCAAGCTGACCAAGAAAGAAGCGCTGATGCGCTCCCGTGACCTGGAAAAGCTGGATCGTTCGCTGGGCGGCATCAAGGACATGGGCGGTCTGCCAGACGCACTGTTCGTGATCGACGTTGACCACGAGCGCATCGCGATCACCGAAGCCAACAAGCTGGGCATCCCGGTCATCGGCGTTGTCGATACCAACAGCAGCCCGGAAGGCGTTGACTACATCATCCCAGGCAACGATGACGCAATCCGCGCTATCCAGCTGTACATGGGTTCGATGGCTGACGCAGTGATCCGTGGTCGCAACAATGTTGCTGGCGGCACTGTTGAATTCGCAGCTGAAGAAACTCAGGCTGCAGCTGAGTAATCGACGCCCTGGCGTTGACTCAGTAAGCAAAAAGGGGGCTTGGCCCCCTTTTTGCCACCTCGAAAACCGTTTGTTGGCGCCCACTTGTGGCAGCGCACCTCCTGCATTTGTAACGTGCAGCAGCTACAAGGTGTTTCGGGAAGAATTGAACGCCCGTTCGATCGGGTGGAATGGTTGAAAACCTATCCAAGAGGAATTTGAAAATGGCAGCAATTACTGCAGCGTTGGTTAAAGAACTGCGCGAGCGTACCGGCGAAGGCATGATGGACTGCAAGAAAGCCCTGGAAAAGGCTGACGGCGACATCGAAAAAGCCATTGATGACATGCGTGCTTCGGGCGCGATCAAGGCTGCGAAAAAGGCTGGCAACGTTGCCGCTGAAGGCGCAATCGCAATCAAGGACGACGGTAAGGCTGCCGTTATCCTGGAAGTGAACTCGCAGACCGACTTCCTGGCTCTGCAAGACGACTTCAAAAACTTCGTCGCTGCCAGCGTTGAAAAGGCTTTCGCTGACAAGCTGACCGACGCTGCTCCGCTGATCGCTTCGCAAGAAGCTGCTCGCGAAGCTCTGGTTGCCAAAGTAGGCGAGAACGTCAACATCCGTCGTCTGACCCGTATCGAAGGTGACGTTGTAGGTTCCTACCTGCACGGCAACAAGATCGGTGTTGTTGTGGCTCTGAAAGGCGGTGACGTCGAGCTGGCCAAAGACATCGCGATGCACGTAGCTGCCAGCAACCCTGAGTTCCTGCTGCCTTCGCAGGTTTCGGCTGAAGCGATCGAGCGTGAAAAAGCTGTGTTCCTGCAGCTGAACGAAGAGAAGATCAAAGGCAAGCCAGAAAACATTGTTGAGAACATGGTCAAAGGCCGTATCAGCAAGTTCCTGGCAGAAGCAAGCCTGGTTGAGCAGGCGTTCGTCAAGAACCCTGAAATCAAGGTTGGCGAGCTGGCCAAGAAAGGCGGCGCAGAAATCGTTTCCTTCACCTACTTCAAAGTAGGCGAAGGCATCGAGAAGCCGGTCGACAACTTCGCTGAAGAAGTTGCTGCCCAGCTGGCTGCCGCCAAGCAATAAGACGGTTTTTCAACTGTCGCCCGAAAGAGGCTGCCCGCTCACGCGCGCAGCCTCTTTTCAGATGGGGTTACCAATTTTTAATTGGTTTCCACTGGGAACTGACTTACAAAGCCAGGTTCCGATGGCGCTGAAGCAGCGCCAAGCTAGAGTGAACGGCAGCTGTAAAACAGCTTGCACAGAATTTTTTAAATACGCCGCAGGAGAGATTGGCAATGGCTCAGCAGGGCAGTGGTTATCAGGCTCGCTATAAACGCATTCTACTCAAGCTTAGCGGCGAGGCCCTGATGGGCTCGGAAGAGTTCGGGATCGATCCGAAAGTGCTGGATCGGATGGCGCTGGAAGTCGGCCAACTGGTCGGCATCGGCGTACAGGTCGGTCTGGTGATCGGCGGTGGCAACCTGTTCCGTGGCGAGGCCTTGAGCAAGGCTGGCATGGATCGGGTGACAGGTGACCACATGGGCATGCTGGCCACTGTGATGAACGCCCTGGCCATGCGTGATGCGCTGGAGCGTGCCAATATCTCGGCCATCGTGATGTCGGCCATTTCCATGGTTGGCGTGACCGATCACTATGATCGCCGCAAAGCCATGCGCCACCTGAACTCCAAGGACGTGGTGATTTTCGCCGCCGGTACCGGCAATCCGTTCTTTACCACGGATTCGGCAGCCTGCCTGCGTGCCATCGAGATCGACGCCGACGTCGTTCTGAAGGCGACCAAGGTCGATGGCGTCTATACCGCTGACCCGTTCAAAGACCCGCATGCCGAGAAGTTCGATCATCTGACTTATGATGAAGTTCTGGATCGCAAGCTGGGTGTAATGGATCTGACAGCAATTTGCCTGTGCCGCGACCACAAGATGCCGCTGCGCGTATTCAACATGAACAAGCCTGGCGCCCTGCTGAACATCGTGCATGGCGGCGCTGAAGGCACTCTGATCGAGGAAGGTCAACAATGATCAACGAAATCAAGAAAGACGCTCAAGAGCGCATGCAGAAATCCCTGGACTCTCTGGCCCATGCATTCGGTCAGATTCGTACTGGCAAGGCTCACCCAAGCATCCTGGGCAGCGTGATGGTGCCGTACTACGGCGCAGACACTTCCATCACTCAAGTGGCCAACATCACGGTAAAAGACTCCCGCACCCTGCAAGTCGTCGCTTTCGAGCGCAACATGCTGGCGGCCGTCGACAAAGCGATCCAGAGCGCCGGTCTGAACCTGAACCCGACCAACCTGGGTGAACTGCTGCTGATCTCCATGCCGGCCCTGACCGAAGAAACCCGTAAAGGCTTCACCAAGCAGGCGCGTGCAGCAGCCGAAGATGCGCGTGTTGCTGTGCGCAATATCCGTCGTGATGCGCTGGGCGATCTGAAGAAACTGGTCAAGGATAAGGAAATCAGCGAAGACGAAGAGCGTCGTGCCACCGCTGATATCGACAAGCTGACCAAAGACTTCGAGGCCCAGATCACCAAGGCCACGGACGAGAAAGAAAAAGACCTGATGGCCGTATAAGGGTCGAGTTTTAAATGGACAAGACCAAGCAGTCTGCGCCGTCCGCGGTGCCGCGCCATGTCGCGATCATCATGGATGGCAATAATCGCTGGGCGAAAAAACGCTTTATGCCGGGTGTCGCCGGGCATAAGGCCGGCGTGGATGCCGTGCGGGCGGTAATCGAGGTGTGCGCCGAGGCCAAGGTCGAAGTGCTCACCTTGTTCGCCTTTTCCAGTGAAAACTGGCAACGCCCGGCCGATGAAGTCAGTGCCTTGATGGATCTGTTCTTCAAGGCGCTGCGTCGTGAGGCCAAGCGTCTCAACGACAACAACATCAGCTTGCGCATTATTGGCGATCGCTCGCGTTTCCATCCTGAGCTTCAGGCCGCGATGCGTGAAGCGGAAGCCATGACCGCCGGTGCCAACCGCTTCATCCTGCAGATCGCCGCCAACTACGGCGGTCAGTGGGATATTGCCCAGGCGGCGCAGCGTCTGGCGCGTGAAGTCCAGGCCGGGCATCTGCGTCCGGAAGACATCACTCCGGATCTGCTGCAGACCTGTCTGGCCACCGGCGACCTGCCGTTGCCGGACCTGTGCATCCGCACCGGTGGCGAGCACCGCATCAGCAACTTCCTGCTGTGGCAACTGGCGTACGCCGAGTTGTACTTCTCCGACCTGTTCTGGCCGGACTTCAAACACGAAGCCATGCGCACCGCGCTGGCCGATTTCGCTTCGCGCCAGCGTCGCTTCGGTAAAACGAGCGAACAGGTCGAAGCTGGAGCCCGGGTTTAATGCTTAAACAACGAATCATCACTGCGCTGATCCTGCTGCCGATTGCTTTGTGCGGGTTTTTCCTGCTCGAAGGCTCCGGTTTTGCGCTGTTCATCGGTCTGGTCGTAAGCCTGGGCGCCTGGGAATGGGCGCGTCTGGCCGGATTTACCGCGCAGTCGTTCCGTGTCGGCTTTGCCGCTGTCGTCGCGCTGATGCTGTTCGTCATGTACGTCCTGCCGGGCCTCGCCCCTTGGGTGTTGGGCGCTTCGGTGTTGTGGTGGGCAGTGGCGACGTATCTGGTGCTGACGTACCCGCGCTCGAGCGAGCACTGGTCCACGGCGGCCACCAAACTGGTGATCGGCTTGCTGATCCTGCTGCCAGCCTGGCAAGGGCTGGTGCAGATCAAGCAGTACCCACTGGGTAACTGGCTGATCATGGCGGTGATGGTGCTGGTTTGGGGGGCCGACATCGGTGCTTACTTCTCCGGCCGTGCTTTCGGCAAGCGCAAGCTGGCGCCACAAGTCAGCCCGGGTAAAAGTTGGGAAGGCGTTTATGGTGGCCTGGCGCTGAGTCTGGTGATCACCGCGATCGTCGGCCTGGTTCGCGACTGGACGGTGGCTGAGCTGCTCAAGGGGCTGGTCGGCGCTGCATTGATCGTATTCATTTCGGTGGTGGGCGACCTCACCGAAAGCATGTTCAAGCGTCAGTCCGGCATCAAGGACAGCAGCAACCTGCTGCCCGGTCATGGCGGTGTGCTTGATCGCATCGACAGCCTGACGGCTGCGATCCCGATTTTTGCCGTATTGCTGTGGATGGCTGCACCGTGAGCCGCCCGCAACAGATTACCGTTCTGGGGGCCACCGGCTCGATCGGTCTGAGCACCCTTGACGTCATCGCTCGACATCCCGAGCGTTATCAGGTTTTCGCCCTGAGTGGTTTCACGCGCCTGACCGAGTTGCTGGCCTTGTGCATCCGTCATGTGCCGCAGTTTGCGGTGGTGCCGGAAGTGGCGGCGGCGCGCGGTTTGCAGGACGACCTGCGGGCTGCCGGCCTGTCCACTCGCGTATTGGTCGGGGAGGAGGGGCTGTGCCAGGTCGCCTCCGCGCCCGAAGTCGATGCCGTGATGGCCGCCATCGTCGGTGCCGCGGGCCTGCGCCCGACCCTGGCAGCGGTAGAGGCCGGGAAGAAAATCCTTCTGGCCAACAAAGAAGCGCTGGTGATGTCCGGCGCGCTGTTCATGCAGGCCGTGCACAAGAGCGGTTCGGTGTTGCTGCCGATCGACAGCGAGCACAACGCGATCTTCCAGTGCATGCCGCAGGATTTTGCCCGCGGGCTGGGTGCGGTCGGCGTGCGACGGATTTTGCTGACGGCTTCGGGCGGTCCTTTCCGTCAGACGCCGATGAGCGAGCTGGCGCATGTTTCGCCTGATCAGGCGTGTGCGCACCCGAACTGGTCGATGGGTCGCAAGATCTCGGTGGACTCGGCCAGCATGATGAACAAGGGGTTGGAGTTGATCGAGGCCTGCTGGCTGTTCGATGCCAAGCCATCGCAGGTGGAGGTGGTGATTCATCCGCAGAGTGTGATTCACTCGCTGGTCGACTATGTGGATGGCTCGGTATTGGCGCAGTTGGGCAACCCTGACATGCGCACGCCGATTGCCAACGCATTGGCCTGGCCTGAGCGGATCGACTCGGGTGTGGCACCGTTGGATCTGTTTGCCGTTGCGCGCCTGGATTTCGAGGCACCGGACGAACAGCGCTTCCCTTGTCTGCGCCTGGCGCGGCAGGCGGCGGAGGCTGGCAACAGTGCGCCGGCCATGCTCAATGCGGCCAACGAAGTGGCAGTCGCGGCGTTTCTCGACGGACGCGTTGGCTATCTGGAAATCGCGAGTATCATCGAGGACGTGCTGAACCTTGAGCCAGTGGTTGCGCTTGAGGATCTGGATGCGGTGTTTACCGCAGACGCGAAAGCGCGGATTCTGGCCGAACAATGGCTTGATCGTCACGGCCGATAGCCGTTGCAGAACCATGGCTTCACGCGGCACTGAACAGGATTGCGGAGAAAGTAGATGAGCGCGCTCTATATGATTGCCGGCACCCTGATCGCTTTGGGTGTGCTGGTCACCTTTCACGAATTCGGCCACTTCTGGGTCGCGCGTCGCTGTGGCGTCAAGGTTTTGCGTTTCTCCGTGGGCTTCGGCATGCCCTTGCTGCGCTGGCACGACAAGCAGGGTACCGAGTTTGTCGTCGCCGCGATTCCGCTGGGTGGCTACGTCAAAATGCT
This sequence comes from Pseudomonas sp. MWU318, assembly GCF_016756945.1. NCBI lineage: Bacteria > Pseudomonadati > Pseudomonadota > Gammaproteobacteria > Pseudomonadales > Pseudomonadaceae > Pseudomonas > Pseudomonas sp. MWU318. Next base: position 388,228 of record NZ_JAESJL010000004.1, on the reverse strand, counting down.
CGATGAGCGTGAGGGCGAAGTACCGGCCGATCAGCTTCATCAATCCTTCAATCGCAAATCGGTTCGCCAGCGCATCGCCATTGTCGCGGCGGGACCGATCGCCAACTTCCTGCTGGCCCTGGTGTTTTTCTGGGTGCTGGCGATGCTCGGCAGTGAGCAGATCCGTCCGGTCATCGGTGCCGTCGAGTCCGGCAGCATCGCGGCCAAGGCCGGTTTGAGTGCCGGTCAGGAAATCGTCGCCATCGATGGCGAGCCGACTTCCGGCTGGGCGGCCGTCAATTTGCAGTTGGTCCGTCGTCTTGGGGAAAGCGGTTCCCTGCAATTGCTCGTGCGCGAGCAGGGCTCTACCGCGGACACGCCCCGTGAGCTGGCGCTGGATCATTGGCTCAAAGGCGCCGATGAGCCTGATCCGATTCGCTCACTGGGTATTCGCCCATGGCGCCCGGCCTTGCCGCCGGTGCTGGCCGAGCTCGATCCAAAAGGTCCGGCGCAAGCCGCTGGTCTGAAAACCGGCGACCGCCTGTTGGCGCTCGATGGCCAGGCGCTGGGTGACTGGCAGCAAGTGGTCGATACCGTTCGTACGCGTCCTGATACCAAAATCTTGCTGCGCGTCGAGCGCGACGGTGCTCAAATCAACGTCCCGGTGACCCTGGCTGCGCGTGGCGAAAGCAAGGCGCCGAGCGGTTATCTGGGTGCTGGCGTGAAAGCTGTGGACTGGCCGCCGGAAATGATCCGCGAGGTCAGTTATGGCCCGTTGGCCGCGATTGGCGAGGGTGCCCGGCGTACCTGGACCATGAGCATCCTGACGCTGGACTCACTGAAGAAAATGCTGTTTGGCGAGCTCTCGGTAAAAAACTTGAGTGGGCCGATAACCATTGCTAAAGTGGCGGGCGCTTCTGCCCAGTCGGGCGTTGCTGATTTCCTGAATTTCCTTGCTTATCTGAGTATTAGCCTGGGGGTTCTGAATTTGCTGCCCATTCCTGTACTGGATGGGGGGCATTTGTTGTTTTATCTGATTGAGTGGGTGCGTGGTCGCCCCTTGTCGGATCGGGTGCAAGGTTGGGGGGTGCAGATCGGTATCAGTTTGGTGGTCGGAGTGATGTTGCTTGCTCTGGTCAATGATCTGGGTCGACTGTAAAGCTTCGCTGAATTGCGAATCTGCCGCATTTTGCGGCAGTTTGTTTATTGCCAGTTGGAATAAGAAAGGACTTCATGAAACGTCTGCTGCTAACTGCGGTTCTCACCGTATTGATGATCGCCGAAGTTCACGCCGAGTCCTTCACTATCTCTGATATTCGCGTCAATGGCCTCCAGCGGGTCTCCGCGGGTAGCGTCTTTGGTGCCTTGCCGTTGAACGTCGGCGAGCAGGCGGATGATCGTCGCCTGGTGGAATCCACTCGTGCGTTGTTCAAAACCGGTTTCTTTCAAGATATCCAGCTGGGCCGCGAAGGCAACGTTCTGGTGATCACGGTCGTCGAACGTCCGTCGGTCGCGAGTATCGAGATCGAAGGCAACAAGGCGATCTCTACCGAAGACCTGATGAAAGGCCTGAAGCAATCCGGTCTGTCCGAAGGCGAGATCTTCCAGCGCGCCACCCTCGAAGGTGTCCGTAACGAGTTGCAACGTCAGTACGTTGCCCAGGGCCGTTACTCGGCGACTGTCGATACCGAAGTGGTTTCGCAGCCGCGTAACCGTGTTGCGCTGAAAGTGAAAATCAACGAAGGCACCGTGGCGGCCATCCAGCACATCAACGTGGTGGGTAACACGGTCTTCCCTGATGACGATCTGATCGACCTGTTCGAGCTGAAAACCACCAACTGGCTGTCGTTCTTCAAGAACGACGACAAGTACGCCCGTGAAAAACTCTCCGGTGACCTGGAGCGCCTGCGTTCCTACTATCTGGATCGTGGCTACATCAACATGGATATCGCTTCGACCCAGGTGTCCATCACCCCGGACAAGAAGCACGTCTACATCACCGTCAACATCACCGAAGGCGAGAAGTACACCGTTCGTGACGTCAAGCTCAGCGGTGACCTGAAAGTGCCTGAGGACCAGGTCAAGTCGCTGTTGCTGGTGCAGAAAGGCCAGGTGTTCTCGCGCAAGCTGATGACCACCACCTCCGAACTGATCACTCGCCGTCTGGGTAACGAGGGTTACACCTTCGCCAACGTCAATGGCATACCTCAGCCGCATGACGACGATCATACTGTGGACATCCTGTTCGCCGTCGATCCAGGCAAGCGCGCCTACGTCAACCGCATCAACTTCCGTGGCAACACCAAGTCCGAGGACGAAGTGCTGCGTCGTGAAATGCGCCAGATGGAGGGTGGCTGGGCTTCGACCTACCTGATCGACCAGTCCAAGACCCGTCTTGAACGTCTGGGCTTCTTTAAAGAAGTGAACGTCGAGACGCCGGCTGTTCCGGGTGTCGACGACCAGGTTGACGTGAACTACGCCGTTGAGGAGCAGGCTTCCGGTTCGATCACCGCCAGCGTCGGTTTCGCCCAGAGCGCCGGTCTGATCCTCGGTGGTTCGATCACCCAGAACAACTTCCTGGGTACCGGTAACCGTGTGAGCGTGGGCCTGACCCGCAGTGAATACCAGAGCCGTTACAACTTCGGCTACGTTGACCCCTACTGGACCGCCGATGGCGTGAGCTTGGGTTACAACGCGTTCTATCGCACCACCGACTACAAAGATCTCAACATCGACGTAGCCAGCTATGCGGTAGACAGCCTGGGTGCCGGCGTCAACGTTGGCTATCCGATCAGCGAGACTTCGCGTCTGACCTTCGGCCTGTCCGCACAGCAGGACAAGATCAAGACCGGTCAGTACACCGTTGACGAGATCTTCGACTTCGTTAACAAGGAAGGCGATCAGTACCTGAACTTCAAGGCATCGGCCGGTTGGTCCGAGTCGACCCTGAACAAGGGTGTATTGCCGACCCGTGGCCGTTCCCAGAGCCTGACGCTGGAAACCACGATTCCAGGCAGCGACCTGTCGTTCTACAAACTCGACTACCGTGGTCAGTTGTTCCAGCCGATCACCGAGAACTACACCCTGCGTCTGCACACCGAGCTGGGTTATGGCGACGGCTATGGTTCGACCGACGGCTTGCCGTTCTATGAAAACTACTATGCTGGTGGTTTCAACTCGGTTCGCGGTTTCAAGGACAGCACGCTGGGTCCTCGCAGTACTCCGAGTCGTGGTACCAACCCGGGTACTTCGGTTGACCCGGACCAGGATCCGCTGCCGTTCGGTGGTAACGTCCTGATCCAGGGTGGTGCCGAGGTTCTGTTCCCGCTGCCGTTCGTCAAGGATCAACGCTCCTTGCGTACCTCGGTATTCTGGGACGTGGGTAACGTTTTCGATTCGCAGTGCAAGGACACCACCAACGCAAATGGCTCGACGTCCAACACCAAGTGTAACGACATCAGCCTGAGCAACATGGCCAGTTCTGTTGGTGTGGGTGTGACCTGGGTCACCGCACTGGGTCCTCTGAGTTTTGCTCTGGCGATGCCGGTCAAGAAGCCGGATAACGCTGAAACTCAAGTGTTCCAATTCTCCCTCGGCCAGACGTTCTAAGCGTCTGACCCAAGATAACGACAATGGATTTTGTAGGAGTGCATCGTGCGTAAGTTGACTCAATTGGTTCTCCTGGCCTCCGTACTGGTGGCAGGCCCGGCGTTCGCCGACATGAAAATCGCCGTTCTGAACTATCAGATGGCATTGCTGGAATCCGATGCGGCCAAGAAATACGCCGTGGATGCCGAGAAGAAGTTCGGTCCGCAACTGACCAAGCTCAAGACGCTGGAAAGCAGCGCCAAGGGCATTCAGGACCGTCTGATGGCCGGTGGCGACAAGATGCAGCAGGGCGAGCGTGAGCGTCTGGAGCTTGAATTCAAGCAAAAGGCCCGTGACTTCCAGTTCCAGTCCAAGGAGCTGAACGAAGCCAAGGCAGTTGCCGACCGCGAAATGCTCAAGCAGCTGAAGCCGAAACTGGATAGCGCAGTGGAAGAAGTCATCAAGAAAGGTGGTTTTGACCTAGTGTTCGAGCGTGGCGCAGTGATCGATGTCAAACCTCAGTACGACATCACGCGCCAGGTTATCGAGCGCATGAATCAGCTGAAGTAACCCATGACCGTGACTATCAAGCTCGGCCAGTTGGCCGAGTTCCTCGGCGCCACCCTGCGTGGCGACCCCGAGACGCAAATTACTGGGCTAGCCACCTTGCAGGAGGCTGGCCCAGCTCAGTTGAGCTTTCTGGCAAATCCTCAATATCGCAAATACCTGGCAAGTTCCCAGGCGGCTGCGCTGTTGCTCAAGGAAGCCGATGCCGAAGGTTTTGCCGGCAACGCCCTGGTGGTGCCGGATCCTTACCTGGCTTACGCCCGTATCTCTCACCTGTTCGATCCCAAACCGAAAGCCGCTGCGGGTGTTCATCCCACAGCGGTGATTGCGCCGGATGCGGAGGTTGATCCAAGCGCCAGCATCGGCCCGTTCGTGGTGATCGAGGCCGGTGCGCGCATCGGCGCGCAAGTCACCCTGGGCGCACATTGCGTCATCGGTGCCCGCAGTGAAATCGGCGAGGGCGGCTGGCTGGCTCCTCGGGTGACGCTGTACCACGACGTGCGCATCGGCAAGCGGGTGGTGATCCAGTCCGGTGCCGTGCTCGGCGGTGAAGGTTTCGGTTTTGCCAACGAGAAAGGTGTCTGGCAGAAAATCGCCCAGATCGGCGGCGTGACCATCGGCGACGATGTCGAGATCGGCGTGAATACCGCCATCGACCGTGGCGCGCTGGCAGATACCGTGATCGGCAACGGCGTGAAACTCGACAACCAGATCCAGATCGCACACAACGTCCAGGTCGGTGATCACACTGCGATGGCGGCGTGTGTCGGTATCTCCGGCAGTACCAAAATCGGCAAGCATTGCATGCTCGCTGGTGGCGTCGGCCTGGTTGGGCACATCGATATTTGCGACAACGTTTTCCTGACCGGGATGACCATGGTGACCCACTCGATTACCGAGCCGGGTGCCTATTCTTCCGGCACAGCCATGCAACCGGCGGCCGAATGGCGCAAAAGCGCGGCCCGCATCCGTCAGCTCGATGACCTCGCGCGACGTTTGAAGCAGCTGGAAAAGCGCGTCGGGGAAGTGACCCCCGGCAGCAATGCTTCATCTGATGGCTGATACCATTTCCATATCAAGTGTGCACAGCCTCTAGACTGCCTCCTTGATTTGCTAGAGGAGTGCGCGTCAGTCGCGCTCCCAATCTTTACATAGGCTTCCCCCCGAAATGATGGACATCAACGAGATTCGCGAATACCTGCCTCACCGTTACCCGTTCCTGCTGGTGGACCGGGTGGTGGAACTGGACACTGAAGGCAAGCGCATTCGCGCCTACAAGAATGTCAGCATCAATGAGCCATTCTTCAACGGCCACTTCCCGGCGCACCCGATCATGCCGGGCGTACTGATTATCGAAGCAATGGCCCAGGCTGCCGGGATCCTCGGTTTCAAAATGCTCGACGTGAAACCGGCCGATGGCACCCTTTACTACTTCGTCGGTTCCGACAAGCTGCGTTTCCGTCAGCCAGTGCTTCCGGGTGATCAGTTGATCCTGGAAGCCAAGTTCATCAGCTGCAAGCGTCAGATCTGGAAATTCGAATGCCAGGCTTCGGTCGATGGCAAGCCAGTCTGCTCGGCTGAAATCATCTGCGCGGAACGCAAGCTATGAGTTTGATTGACCCTCGCGCAATCATCGATCCGTCGGCCATTGTGGCTGACGGCGTCGAGGTCGGCCCGTGGTCGATCATCGGCGCAGGTGTGGAAATCGGCGAGGGTACTGTGATCGGACCGCATGTGGTCCTCAAAGGCCCGACCCGCATCGGCAAGCACAATCGCATCTACCAGTTTTCATCGGTCGGTGAAGACACCCCTGACCTGAAGTACAAGGGTGAGGAAACCCGTCTGGTGATCGGTGACCACAACGTCATTCGCGAAGGTGTGACGATTCACCGTGGCACCGTGCAGGACCGTTCGGAAACCACGCTGGGCGATCACAACCTGATCATGGCCTACGCCCACATCGGGCATGACAGCGTGATCGGCAACCACTGCATTCTGGTCAACAACACCGCGTTGGCCGGGCATGTGCACGTTGACGATTGGGCGATCCTCTCCGGTTTCACCCTGGTGCATCAGTATTGCCACATTGGCGCCCACAGCTTTTCCGGCATGGGCACCGCCATCGGCAAGGACGTTCCGGCGTTCGTCACCGTGTTCGGCAACCCGGCCGAAGCGCGCAGCATGAACTTCGAAGGCATGCGCCGTCGTGGTTTCAGTGAAGACGCGATTCATGCTCTGCGTCGCGCTTACAAAACCGTGTATCGCCAGGGCCTGACCGTGGAGCAAGCGTTGGCCGAATTGGCCGAGCCTGCTGTGCAGTTCCCGGAAGTTGCGCTGTTTCGTGACTCGATCCAGTCGTCGACTCGCGGCATCACCCGCTGATCATGGCCAGTCTGCGTATTGCGCTGGTGGCGGGAGAGGCTTCCGGTGATATTTTGGGCGCCGGTCTGATGCGCGCCCTCAAGGCTCAACATCCGGCAGTCGAGTTCATCGGTGTCGGCGGCCCGTTGATGCAGGCCGAGGGCCTGACGTCTTATTTCCCCATGGAACGTCTGTCGGTCATGGGGCTGGTGGAAGTCCTCGGACGGCTGCGCGAGTTGCTCAAGCGCCGCAAGGACCTGATCGCCACGTTGATTGCCGAGAAACCTGACGTGTTCATCGGCATCGACGCTCCCGATTTCAACCTCAACATCGAACTCAAGCTGCGTCAGGCCGGGATCAAAACCGTGCATTACGTCAGCCCTTCGGTGTGGGCGTGGCGCCAGAAGCGTGTGCTGAAGATTCGCGAAGGTTGCGATCTGATGCTCACCCTGTTGCCGTTCGAAGCAAAATTCTACGAAGAGAAAGGCGTGCCGGTGCGGTTCGTCGGTCATACGCTGGCCGATACCATTCCGCTGCAAGCCGATCGCGCCGCAGCGCGTGCCGAACTCGGCTTGCCCGACGGGCCGCTGGTGGCGTTGATGCCCGGCAGTCGCGGTGGTGAAGTCGGCCGTCTCGGTGCGCTGTTCCTGGATACGGCCGAGCGTCTGCGGGCCATGCGCCCGGGGCTGCGTTTCGTCATACCGTGCGCGAATGCCGAGCGCCGCGCTCAGCTCGAAGAGTTGCTGGTTGGCCGCGACTTGCCGGTAACCTTGCTCGACGGCAAGTCGCATCTGGCCTTGGCGGCGTGTAACGCGGTGCTGATCGCCTCCGGCACGGCGACGCTTGAAGCGTTGCTGTACAAGCGGCCAATGGTCGTTGCGTATCGCCTGGCGCCGCTGACCTTCTGGATTCTCAAGCGCATGGTCAAGAGCCCGTACGTGTCGCTGCCAAACCTGTTGGCCCAGCGTCTGTTAGTGCCGGAACTGTTGCAGGATGATGCGACAGTCGAGGCATTGGCGCAGACCCTGGCGCCGCTGATCGAAGGCGGCGAAGAACAGACCCGTGGCTTTGACGAGATCCACCGTACCTTGCGGCTGGATGCTTCCAATCAGGCGGCGGATGCCGTCCTCAACCTGATCGGTCAGAAACAATGAGCAAGACGATGCAGATGGGCCTGGATTTCACCCTGGTTGCCGAAGTCGAAGAGCTGGTGGCCGGTGTCGACGAAGTCGGTCGCGGCCCGTTGTGCGGCGCGGTGGTCACGGCGGCGGTGATCCTCGATCCGAACCGGCCGATCCTCGGCCTCAACGATTCGAAGAAGCTCACCGAAGCCAGGCGCGAGAAGCTCTACGACGAGATCATCGAGAAATCCCTGAGCTGGTGCATCGCCCGCGCCGAAGTCGAGGAAATCGACGAGCTGAACATTTTGCACGCGACCATGCTTGCCATGCAGCGCGCGGTGGCCGGGCTGCATATTCAGCCGAAACTGGCGATGATCGACGGTAACCGCTGCCCGAAACTGCCGATGCGCGCCGAAGCGGTGGTGCAGGGCGACGGCAAGGTGCCGGCCATCGCTGCCGCGTCGATTCTGGCCAAAGTCAGCCGCGACCGTGAAATGGCTGCATTCGAATTGATCTACCCGGGGTACGGCATCGGCGGCCATAAAGGCTATCCGACGCCCGTTCATCTGGAAGCGTTGGTGCGGCTTGGCCCGACACCGATTCACCGGCGCTCCTTCGCCCCAGTGCGTCAGGCTTACGAGGCGCTTGAAGGCCTGACGCAGGTTTAGGCGCAAGGCTGATGTTTTGTTCGAGGCCCGGTACAATCCGGGCCTTGTTGTCTCTATGTAACTGGACAGGATCACTATGCCGGCTTCATTCGTTCATCTACGCCTGCACACTGAATACTCCCTGGTCGACGGGCTGGTGCGGATCAAGCCACTGGTCAAGGCGCTGACCGGCATGAACATGCCCGCCGTGGCGGTCACCGATCAGAACAACATGTGTTCCCTGGTCAAATTCTATAAAAACGCCATGGGCGCCGGCATCAAGCCGATCTGCGGTGCCGACCTGTGGCTGTCGAACAATGATCCGGACGGGCCATTGAGCCGGATCAGCCTGTTGGTGATGAACGCCAAGGGCTATCGCAATCTCACCGAGCTGATCTCGCGCGGCTTCATCGAAGGCCAGCGTAACGGCATGATCATCATCGAGCGCGAATGGGTCGCCGAGGCCAACGAAGGCCTGATCATGCTGTCCGCCGCCAAAGAAGGCGAGATCGGCATGGCCATGATCAGTGGCAACCCGGACGAAGCCGAGACGCTGGCGCGCGAATGGATGGCGGTGTTCCCGGATCGTTTCTATCTGGAGATCCAGCGCACCAATCGCCCCAACGACGAAGAGCAACTGCACGGTGCCGTGGCTCTGGCCGACAAGCTCGGCGCGCCGCTGGTGGCGACCAACGATGTGCGCTTCATCAAGCAGGAAGACTTCGCTGCCCACGAAACCCGCGTGTGCATCGGTGAGGGCCGCGCCCTCGACGATCCGCGGCGTTCGAAGAATTACAGCGATCAGCAATACCTCAAAAGCGCCGAGGAAATGGCCGAGCTGTTCAGCGACATTCCTGACGCCATCGAAAACACCGTCGAGATCGCCAAGCGCTGCAACATTGAAGTGAAGCTGGGCACGCACTTCCTGCCCAACTTCCCGATTCCCGATGGCATGACCATCGACGAATATTTCCGCAAGGTGTCCTTTGAAGGTCTCGAAGAACGCCTCGCGGTGCTGCTGCCCAAGGACACCACCGAAGACTACGAAGCCAAGCGTCAGGTCTACGTCGATCGCTTGAATTTCGAGCTGGATATCATCATCCAGATGGGCTTCCCCGGTTACTTCCTGATCGTGATGGACTTTATCCAGTGGGCCAAGAACAACGGGGTGCCGGTAGGTCCTGGCCGTGGGTCGGGTGCCGGCTCGCTGGTGGCTTACGTGCAGAAGATCACTGACCTTGATCCGCTGGAATACGACCTGCTGTTCGAACGTTTCCTTAACCCGGAGCGGGTATCGATGCCCGACTTCGACGTCGACTTCTGCATGGACGGTCGTGACCGGGTGATCGACTACGTGGCCGAGAAATACGGTCGCAACGCGGTGAGCCAGATCATCACCTTCGGTTCCATGGCTGCCAAGGCTGTGGTGCGCGACGTGGCGCGGGTGCAGGGCAAGTCCTACGGTCTGGCGGATCGTCTGTCGAAGATGATTCCGTTCGAAGTCGGCATGACCCTGGAAAAAGCCTACGAGCAGGAAGAGATCCTGCGTGACTTCATCAAGGTCGATGAGGAGGCGGCGGAAATCTGGGAGATGGCGCGCAAGCTTGAGGGCGTGGTGCGTAACGTCGGCAAGCACGCCGGTGGTGTGGTAATCGCGCCGACCAAGCTGACCGACTTCTCGCCGATCTATTGCGACGAGGCCGGTGACGGTCTGGTAACCCAGTTCGACAAGGACGACGTGGAGGCCGCCGGTCTGGTGAAGTTCGACTTCCTCGGCCTGCGGACCCTGACGATCATCGACTGGGCGCTGAAAACCATTAACCGCGACCGTGCCAAGGTCGGCGAAGAGCCGCTGGACATCGCGTTTATCCCGCTCGACGACAAACCGACTTACAGCTTGCTGCAGAAAGCCGAAACCACGGCGGTGTTCCAGCTTGAATCGCGCGGCATGAAAGAGCTGATCAAAAAGCTCAAGCCCGACTGCCTGGAAGACTTGATCGCACTGGTAGCCCTGTTCCGTCCGGGCCCGCTGCAGTCCGGCATGGTGGACGACTTCATCAACCGTAAGCACGGTCGAGCCGAACTGGCGTACCCGCACTCGGACTACCAGTACGAAGGCCTCAAGCCGGTACTGGCGCCGACTTACGGCATCATCCTGTATCAGGAGCAGGTGATGCAGATTGCCCAGGTCATGGCCGGTTACACCCTCGGTGGTGCGGACATGCTGCGGCGAGCCATGGGTAAGAAAAAACCCGAGGAAATGGCCAAGCAGCGTGGCGGCTTCATTGAAGGTTGCGCGACCAACAACATCGACGCCGACCTCGCCGGTAACATTTTCGACCTGGTGGAGAAATTCGCCGGTTATGGCTTCAACAAATCCCACTCCGCCGCCTACGGCCTGGTGTCGTACCAGACTGCCTGGCTGAAAGCGCACTACCCGGCGCCGTTCATGGCCGCGGTACTCTCGGCGGATATGCACAACACCGACAAGGTCGTGACCTTGATCGAGGAAGTGCGCACGATGAAGCTGCGCCTCGACGCGCCGGACGTGAACACTTCGGAGTTCAAGTTCACGGTGAACGACGACGGCCGCATCGTCTATGGCCTCGGCGCGATCAAAGGTGTCGGCGAAGGTCCGGTGGAAGCGATCACCGAGGCGCGTCAGGACGGTCCGTTCAAGGATCTTTTCGACTTCTGCGCCCGGGTCGACCTCAAACGCATCAACAAGCGCACGCTGGACGGTCTGATCCGCAGCGGCGCGCTGGATCGCCTCGGCCCGTACTTCCACGATGAGCAAAAGGCTTATCAGGCCAACATCGACCGCAACCGTGCGGTGCTTCTGGCGGCGATGGAGGAGGCGATCAAGGCCGCCGAACAGACCGCCCGTACCCACGACAGTGGCCACGCCGACCTGTTTGGCGGGCTGTTTGTTGAAGAAGATGCCGACGTTTACGCGACGCATCGCAAGGCCAAGGAGCTGACCCTCAAGGAACGTCTCAAGGGTGAGAAAGACACCTTGGGCCTGTACCTGACCGGGCACCCGATCGACGAGTACGAGGGCGAGATTCGCCGTTTCGCCCGGCAGCGCATCATCGACCTGAAACCGGCCCGCGACACGCAAACCGTGGCCGGGATGATCATTGCGCTGCGGGTGATGAAGAACAAGAAGGGCGACAAGATGGGCTTCATCACCCTCGACGACCGCTCGGGGCGGATCGAGGCATCGCTGTTCGCCGATGCGTTCCACTCCGCGCAGTCGCTGTTGCAGACCGACGCGATGGTGGTGGTTGAAGGCGAAGTCAGCAACGATGATTTCTCCGGCGGCCTGCGCCTGCGGGTCAAGCGGGTGATGAGCATGGAAGATGCGCGGACCAATCTGGCCGAAAGCCTGCGCCTGAAGCTGCACACTCAGGACTTGAAAGGCGATCAGCTACGCTGGTTGGGTGAGCTGCTCAAGCGTCACCGCGGGGCGTGCCCGATCACCATGGAGTACACCAGTCCCGATGCGAAGACCTTGCTGCAGTTCGGCGAGACCTGGCGAATCGACCCGGCGGATGCGTTGATTCAAGCCCTGCGTGACCAGTTCGGGCGAGACAACGTCTTCCTCCAATACCGTTGACCGGCAAGTGCCATCATTGCGCTTGCCCGCAACCTGAATTTTTAATCTCGACCTCAGCGCGCCTCTCCCTTAAGGTAGGGCGCGAATAGACAACCGGCCGGCCCAAGCTCATTTGGGACACGACCCAAGACGGACGCCTATGAACCCGAATTTTCTAGATTTCGAACAGCCGATCGCCGACCTGCAAGCCAAGATCGAAGAGTTGCGCTTGGTCGGTAATGACAATTCGCTGAATATCGGCGATGAGATCTCCCGCCTGCAGGACAAGAGCCGCACGCTGACCGAAGACATCTTCGGCAAGCTGACCAGCTGGCAGATCGCACGCCTGGCGCGTCACCCGAAACGCCCGTACACCCTCGACTACATCGAGCACATCTTCACCGAGTTCGACGAACTGCACGGTGACCGTCACTTCTCCGACGACGCGGCCATTGTGGGCGGCGTGGCACGCCTGGAAGACCAGCCGGTGATGATCATCGGCCACCAGAAGGGCCGTGAAGTGCGCGAGAAGGTACGCCGCAACTTCGGCATGCCGCGTCCGGAAGGCTACCGCAAGGCCTGCCGTCTGATGGAGATGGCCGAGCGCTTCAAGATGCCGATCCTGACCTTCATCGACACCCCGGGTGCTTACCCGGGCATTGACGCTGAAGAGCGTAACCAGAGCGAGGCTATCGCCTGGAACCTGCGCGTGATGTCGCGCCTGAAGACCCCGATCATCGCCACCGTTATCGGTGAAGGTGGTTCCGGCGGTGCACTGGCGATCGGTGTCTGCGATCAGCTGAACATGCTGCAATATTCGACCTACGCGGTGATCTCGCCGGAAGGTTGCGCTTCGATTCTGTGGAAAACCGCCGAAAAAGCGCCGGACGCCGCAGAGGCGATGGGCATCACTGCCGAGCGCCTGAAAGGCCTGGGTATCGTCGACAAGGTAATCGGCGAGCCACTGGGTGGCGCCCACCGTGATCCGGCCGCTGCTGCTGCGTCGATCCGTGCCGAGCTGAGCTCGCAACTGGCGATGCTGAAGAAGTTCGACAACGAAGCGCTGCTCAAGCGTCGTTACGATCGTCTGATGAGCTACGGTCTCTAAGTCGACTGCGAGCACCCCTGTAGGAGCTGCCGCAGGCTGCGATCTTTTGATTTTGCTCTATCAAGGTCAAAAGATCGCAGCCTGCGGCTGCTCCTACAGGGTTTTTAAGAAGCGACCCTCTCTATGAATCCTTCGAAGAGTGATTTGCCGTCGCGGCTTATGTTGAGTCTTGAGCCTTGGCGCAACGCCGCTCACTGGCGTATCGCCTTCTCCGGTGGTCTCGATTCCACTGTCCTGCTGCATCTGCTGGCCCATCTCGCCAGACACCATTCCCTGCCGGCGCTCAGCGCCATCCATATCCATCACGGCCTTCAGGCTGCGGCCGATGTGTGGCCGGAACATTGTCAGTCGGTCTGTGATGCGCTGGGCGTTTCTTTGCAAGTGATTCGGGTGTCAGTACAACCCGGCGCCAGTCTGGAGCGGGCAGCGCGGGAGGCGCGGTATGCGGCGTTCACCTCGCTGACCGAGGCGGATGAGGTGCTGCTGACCGGGCAACACCGTGATGATCAGGCCGAAACCCTGCTGTTTCGCTTGATGCGCGGTGCCGGTGTTCGCGGACTTTCGGCGATGCCGGCGCAGCGACCGCTGGGGCAGGGCACGCTGCTGCGGCCAATGCTCGATATCACGCGCTCCGAGCTTGAGGCTTACGCACGCGCGCATCAGTTGCACTGGATTGAAGACCCGTCGAACCAGGATCGGCATTTCTCGCGCAATTACCTGCGTCATCAGGTGCTGCCGTTGCTAACCGCGCGCTGGCCGCAGGCGCAGGCGAGCATGGTCCGCAGCGCGGCGCACCTGCGTGAGGCGCAAAGCTTGCTCGATGAGCTGGCGCAGCTCGATCTGGCGCAAGCCTCCACGCCGAGCGAGTTTCCATGGCTGGGCTTGCCATCGCTGGAGCTGGCGCCGCTGGCGAATTTGTCCGCCGCTCGTCAGCGCAACGCACTCAGCCACTGGCTCCAACCGCTGACTCGGCTGCCCGACACTGACCATTGGTCGGGTTGGGACGACCTGTGCGGTGCTGCCAACGATGCATCCCCGGTCTGGCGTCTGGCCGATGGCGAACTGCATCGCAGCGCCGGCCGGCTCTGGTGGTTGAGCGGCGACTGGCTGCGAGCGCCGACGGGCAGTGGTGAGTGGCCTGACCCGTCGACAGCGCTGCGCTTGGCGAATAACGGGCGTGTCATGTTCAGCGGGCAGACTCCCGTCGGGCCATTGCGGATTGGCTATCGGCAGGGCGGCGAGGTAATGCATCTGGCGGAGCGCGGCCATCGCGATCTCAAGCGCCTGCTCAATGAGCGCGGGGTGCCGGGCTTCGTCCGTGGCAGATTGCCGCTGCTGTTTCGCGGCGCAGAATTGCTCGCGGTGGCGAACCTGCCGGGGCTTGACGGGCAGGGGCAGGACGGCTGGAAATTGCATTGGCAGCCAACAGACGAAGATCAAGGTTTGAGATGAAAGGGGCATTCCGGTAGACTACGCTCCCTTCTTGATACAACTTCTGTGGATTCGCCTGAATTGCAGGAGTTGCCGATTACCAAGCAGTCTTTGCTGGGCGATTCCAAAAAATGTGTAGCGAGCAACGTACCGGTGTTTCATCTGCCGGTCTGTCCCAACGCGGCGGTTTTTTTGAAAGGTGCACTGTGATTAATGCAGGTGATCGGGGGCTTCGGCCTTCCTTCGCTTTCCCCGGCGGCTCGTACCGCTTTAACGCAGACTTCTAGGGTTTTTCATGACGCGCTACATATTCGTCACGGGCGGTGTTGTTTCTTCATTGGGGAAAGGCATTGCCTCGGCTTCATTGGCAGCCATCCTGGAGGCGCGGGGACTTAAGGTCACCATGCTCAAGCTGGATCCGTACATCAACGTCGATCCGGGCACCATGAGCCCGTTCCAGCACGGTGAAGTGTTCGTCACCCACGACGGCGCCGAGACCGACCTGGATCTGGGCCACTACGAGCGGTTCATCCGCACGACCATGACCCAGAACAACAACTTCACCACTGGCCGTGTCTACGAGCACGTGCTGCGCAAAGAGCGCCGTGGTGACTACCTGGGTGCAACCATCCAGGTGATTCCGCATATCACTGACGAGATCAAGCGTCGCATCATCAAGGGTGCCGGCGATGCCGACGTGGCCCTGGTGGAAATCGGCGGTACCGTTGGCGACATCGAATCGCAACCGTTCCTCGAAGCCATCCGTCAGTTGCGTGTGGAAGTCGGCTCCAAGCGCGCGATGCTGATGCACCTGACCCTGGTTCCGTACATCGCCACTGCCGGCGAAACCAAGACCAAGCCAACCCAGCACTCGGTCAAAGAGCTGCGTTCGATCGGCCTGCAGCCAGACGTGCTGATCTGCCGCTCCGACCATCCGGTGGATGTTTCGTCGCGTCGCAAGATCGCGCTGTTCACCAACGTTGAAGAGCGTGCGGTGATCTCCCTGGAAGACGTCGACACCATCTACAAGATCCCGGCCGTGCTGCATGCCCAGGGTCTGGACGATTTCGTCGTCGAGCGTTTCGGCCTGCAATGCAATGGCGCCGACCTGTCCGAGTGGGAAAAGGTCGTCGATGCCAAGCTCAACCCAGAGCACGAAGTCACCATCGCGATGGTCGGCAAGTACATGGAGCTGCTGGATGCCTACAAGTCGCTGATCGAAGCGATGAGTCACGCCGGCATCACCAACCGTACCAAGGTCAACCTGCGTTACATCGATTCCGAAGACATCGAGAACCAGGGCACTGCGCTGCTCGAAGGTGTCGACGCGATCCTCGTTCCGGGCGGCTTCGGTCTGCGCGGCGTCGAAGGCAAGATCACTGCCGTTCAGTACGCTCGTGAAAACAAGGTTCCATACCTGGGCATCTGCTTGGGCATGCAAGTGGCGGTCATCGAGTTCGCCCGTAACGTGCTGGGCTGGAAAGACGCCAACTCCACCGAGTTCGATCGCGCCAGCGGCCATCCGGTCGTGGGTCTGATCACCGAGTGGGAAGACGCCACCGGCGCCGTTGAAGTGCGTACCGAAGCGTCCGATCTGGGCGGCACCATGCGCCTCGGCGCTCAGGAATGCCTGCTCGAAGCCGGCTCCAAGGTGCACGATTGCTACGGCAAGGACGTGATCGTTGAACGTCACCGTCACCGCTACGAAGTGAACAACAACCTGCTGCCACAAATCATCGAAGCCGGCCTGAAAATCTCCGGTCGCTCCGCTGATGCCGCACTGGTTGAAGTGGTCGAAGCGCCGGATCATCCATGGTTCGTCGCTTGCCAGTTCCACCCGGAGTTCACCTCGACGCCACGTGACGGTCACCCGCTGTTCAGCGGTTTCGTAAAAGCTGCGTTGGCTCAACACCAGAAGAAGGCGTAACCCGATGGCACAGAAGATCATCCGCGTTGGCAACATCGAAATCGCCAACGACAAGCCCATGGTGCTGTTCGGCGGCATGAACGTGCTGGAAAGCCGTGACATGGCCATGCAGGTTTGTGAAGAGTACGTGAAGGTCACCGAGAAACTCGGTATCCCTTACGTGTTCAAGGCCAGCTTCGACAAGGCCAACCGGTCTTCTGTGACTTCGTATCGCGGCCCTGGCCTGGAAGAAGGCATGCGCATCTTCCAGGACATCAAACAAGCCTTCGGCGTGCCGATCATCACCGACGTCCACGAGCCGGATCAGGCCGCGGTCGTCGCTGAAGTCTGCGACATCATCCAGCTGCCGGCCTTCCTGTCGCGCCAGACCGATCTGGTCGTCGCGATGGCCAAGACCAACGCTGTGATCAACATCAAGAAAGCCCAGTTCCTCGCGCCTCAGGAAATGAAACACATCCTGAACAAGTGCGTGGAAGCGGGTAACGATCAATTGATCCTCTGCGAGCGTGGTTCGAGCTTCGGCTACAACAACCTCGTGGTCGACATGCTCGGCTTCGGCATCATGAAGCAGTTCGAGTACCCGGTATTCTTCGATGTGACCCACTCGCTGCAAATGCCTGGCGGTCGTTCCGACTCCGCCGGCGGGCGCCGCGCACAGGTTACCGATCTGGCCAAGGCGGGCATGAGCCAGTCGCTGGCTGGTCTGTTCCTCGAAGCGCATCCGGATCCGGACAACGCCAAATGCGACGGCCCTTGCGCCTTGCGTCTGGACAAACTGGAGCCATTTCTGGCCCAGCTCAAAGCTTTGGACGAACTGGTGAAGAGTTTTCCGACGGTAGAAACCGCGTAAAGCTCAATTCTCCGGTAAAGTACCGCACGATTTGTCGCACATGCCCTCGGGCATGTGCGTTGTCGTCTGCAAGCTGCCCGCTGCACACCACTTGCCGACGGTCAAAAGATTTCCTCTAGCTGCGTCGTTTTCGTCAACTTTGGAGTGTTTACAACAATGGCAAAAATCGTCGACATCAAAGGTCGTGAAGTTCTCGACTCCCGTGGCAATCCCACCGTGGAAGCGGACGTGCTTCTCGACAACGGCATCATCGGCAGCGCCTGCGCGCCTTCCGGTGCATCCACTGGCTCGCGTGAAGCGCTCGAGCTGCGTGATGGCGACAAGAGCCGTTACCTGGGCAAAGGTGTGCTCAAGGCGGTAGCCAACATCAACGGTCCGATCCGCGATCTGCTGCTGGGCACCGACCCAAGCGACCAGAAAGCCCTCGACCACGCGATGATCAAGCTCGACGGTACCGAAAACAAGGCAACCCTGGGCGCCAACGCCATCCTTGCCGTATCCCTGGCTGCGGCCAAGGCGGCTGCACAGGACCAGGATCTGCCACTGTACGCACACATCGCCAACCTGAACGGCACCCCGGGTGTGTACTCGATGCCGGTTCCGATGATGAACATCATCAACGGTGGCGAGCACGCCGATAACAACGTCGACATCCAGGAATTCATGGTGCAGCCGGTTGGCGCCAAGACGTTCTCGGAAGGTCTGCGCATGGGCACCGAGATTTTCCATCACCTCAAAGCTGTGCTGAAGGCCCGTGGCCTGAGCACCGCCGTTGGCGACGAAGGCGGTTTCGCACCGAACCTGGCGTCCAACGAAGACGCGCTGAAAGTGATCTCCGAAGCCGTGGCCAACGCCGGTTACAAGCTGGGCACCGACGTGACCCTGGCGCTGGACTGCGCGGCCAGCGAATTCTACGAAGACGGCAAGTACAACCTGTCCGGCGAAGGCCAGGTGTTCACCGCTGAAGGTTTCGCCGATTATCTGAAAGGCCTGACCGAACGTTATCCGATCATCTCGATCGAAGACGGTCTGGACGAGTCCGACTGGGCTGGCTGGAAGATCCTCACCGACAAGATCGGCGAGAAGACCCAGCTGGTTGGTGACGACCTGTTCGTGACCAACACCAAGATCCTGAAAGAAGGCATCGATAAAAAGATCGCCAACTCGATCCTGATCAAGTTCAACCAGATCGGCACCCTGACCGAAACCCTGGAAGCCATCCAGATGGCCAAGGCTGCCGGTTACACCGCGGTGATCTCGCACCGTTCGGGCGAAACCGAAGATTCGACCATCGCCGACCTGGCCGTGGGCACTTCGGCTGGCCAGATCAAGACCGGTTCGCTGTGCCGTTCCGACCGCGTTTCCAAGTACAACCAACTGCTGCGTATCGAAGAGCAGTTGAATGGCAAAGCCAAGTACAACGGTCGCTCCGAGTTCCGCGGTTAAGCTGTAGATGTTAAAAAGACACCGGATTGTGTCGGAAAAGTCGTGACAGCGATGGATTTGCCACTAATCTGATGCCTTATATGCACAAGCCTGGATCTTCCAGGCTTCGTGCTATCAGACGTTTCAAAGTTTTCGCGTGGCTGTCTTTTTTCACTGGATACCTGATATTCGATGCGCAGTCCTTACTGGTTGTTTCTCGTTTTGCTCTTGCTGCTGGCCGGTCTGCAGTACCGCCTGTGGGTGGGCAATGGCAGTCTGGCGCAGGTCGCCGAGCTGAAGCAGCAGATTGCTGATCAGCACGCCGAGAACGAAGGCCTGCTGGAGCGCAATCGGGTGATGGACGCTGAAGTCAGCGAATTGAAGAAAGGCATGGAGACCGTTGAAGAGCGTGCTCGCCATGAGCTGGGCATGGTCAAGGACGGTGAAACCCTTTACCAGCTCGCGCAATGATCGATTCCCTGCCGGCCTTCTGGGCCGTGATTCCTGCCGCGGGTGTCGGTGCCCGAATGGCCGCGGACCGTCCCAAGCAATACCTGCAACTGGGCGGGCGCACAATTCTCGAACACAGCCTCGGCTGTTTCCTTGATCACCCGAGCCTCAAGGGGCTGGTGGTCAGTCTGGCGGTTGATGATCCTTATTGGCCAAACCTGGCTTGCGCCAGCGACTTGCGGATTCAACGGGTCGAGGGCGGCGCGGAGCGTTCCGGGTCGGTGCTCAACGCCTTGCTGCATCTGCATGCGCAGGGTGCGGATGATGATGACTGGGTGCTGGTGCACGATGCGGCACGACCCAACCTGAGTCGCGACGATCTCGACAAGTTGCTGGCTGAACTGGCGGATGATGCCGTCGGCGGTCTGTTGGCCGTGCCGGCGCGCGATACCCTGAAGCGGGTCGACAAGCACGGTCGTGTGCTCGAAACCGTGGATCGCAGCGTGATCTGGCAAGCCTATACGCCGCAGATGTTCCGCCTCGGAGCCTTGCATCGAGCGCTGGCTGACAGTCTGGTGGCGGATGCGGTGATTACCGATGAAGCCTCGGCGATGGAGTGGGCCGGTCTGGCGCCGCGCCTGATCGAAGGGCGAGCGGACAACCTCAAGGTCACCCGGCCGGAAGACCTGGAGTGGTTGCGCCAGCGTTGGGCTAACCGCCGCTGAAAGATCAAAAGATCGTAGCCTGCGGCAGCTCCTATAGGGAAAACGCGAACTCCCTGTAGGAGCTGCCGCAGGCTGCGATCTTTTGCTTTTAAATTCGATACTCCGGCCGCTCGGCCAACCCTTCCTTCAAGAAATCCACCAGCTTGCGCACCTTCGGCGACAGATGTCGCTGCTGCGGATATAACGCCCACACCGCCGTATTCGGTGGCTGATGCGCCTCCAGTAGCGAAATCAGCGCCCCGCTGTGCAAATGCTCCAGCACGTAATAGTCCGGCAACTGACATAAACCGACCCCTTGCAGCGCCGCATCCAGCACCGCCTGCCCACTGTTGCAGCGCCAGTTTCCCTGCACGCGCTGGGAAAATTCCCGGCCGTTCTGTTCCAGTTGCCACAGATCCGAACTGCCGATCAGACAATTGTGCCGACTTAGTTCCGACAGGCTGTGTGGGCGGCCATACCGTTCCACGTAGGACGGAGACGCGCACAGATACATCCGACGCGGCGCCAGGCGGGTGGCGACCAATCGAGAATCCTGCAATCGGCCCAGCCGGATCGCCAGATCCAGTCCCTCATGCACCAGATCGAGTTGACGGTTGCTCAGCTCGATATCGATCCGCAGCTGCGGGTACAGCCCCATGAAGCGCGTCACCAGCGGTACGATGAACCGTTCGCCATAGGCTACGGCGCAGGTCATGCGTAGCATGCCTTTCGGTTCGCTGGTCAGGTCGCCGACCGCGCGCAGGGCTTCTTCGCGACCGTCCTGCAGGCGCTGGCAATGCTGCAGAAAAGTCTGTCCGGCTTCGGTCAGGGTTACGCGACGGGTGCTGCGGTAGAGTAGACGTGTCTGCAACCGATCCTCCAGCCGTACGATTTGTCGACTGATGTGTGAGGAAGAAACCCCAAGGCGTTCGGCCGCAGCGGTGAATTGGCTGCATTCGGCGACGGCGACGAACTCGTCGATACCTTCCCAGCGGTTTTCGGACATCTGATTATCCCTGTACAGCAATAATATTTTGCATTTGTCCGGATTATTAATCAGATGGTGCTGAACTACACTGCCGGTCTGGTTTTTTTTATTCAATGGATTCACTGGAGAGTCAGCATGATCAAGTCGCGCGCCGCCGTTGCCTTCGAGGCCAAGAAGCCGCTGGAAATCGTAGAAGTCGATGTGGCCATGCCCAAGGCCGGTGAAGTGTTGCTGCGCGTGGTGGCTTCCGGGGTTTGCCACACTGACGCCTACACCCTGTCCGGCGCGGATCCGGAAGGTATCTTCCCGTCGATCCTCGGCCACGAAGGTGGCGCGATCGTTGAAGCCATTGGCGAGGGCGTAACCTCAGTCGCCGTCGGCGACCACGTGATTCCGCTGTACACCCCGGAATGCGGCCAGTGCAAATTCTGCAAGTCGGGCAAGACCAACCTGTGTCAGGCGATTCGTGCCACTCAAGGCAAAGGTCTGATGCCGGACGGTACTTCGCGCTTTTCCTACAAGGGCCAAACGATTTTCCACTACATGGGTACTTCGACGTTCTCCGAGTACACCGTACTGCCGGAAATCTCCGTGGCGAAAATCGCCAAGGATGCGCCGCTGGAAAAGGTCTGCCTGCTCGGTTGCGGCGTAACCACCGGTATCGGCGCGGTGATCAACACCGCCAAGGTCAAGCCGGGTGACACTGTGGCGATCTTCGGTCTGGGCGGCATCGGTCTGTCGGCCGTCATCGGTGCAGTGAAGGCCAAGGCCGCGCGGATCATCGCCATCGACATCAACCCGGCCAAGTTCGAGATCGCCAAGCAGTTGGGCGCCACCGATTGCGTCAATCCGAAAGACTTCGATCGTCCGATCCAGGAAGTGATCGTCGACATGACCGACGGCGGCGTCGACTTCTCCTTCGAGTGCATCGGCAACGTGCAACTGATGCGCGCGGCGCTGGAATGCTGCCACAAGGGCTGGGGCGAATCGGTGATCATCGGTGTCGCCGGTGCCGGTCAGGAAATTTCAACCCGTCCGTTCCAACTGGTGACCGGTCGCGTCTGGCGTGGTTCGGCATTTGGCGGCGTGCGTGGCCGTACCGAGCTGCCAAGCTATGTCGACATGGCGCAGAGCGGCGAGATTCCGCTGGATACTTTCATTACCCACACCATGGGTCTGGAAGACATCAACAAGGCCTTCGACCTGATGCACGAAGGCAAGAGCATCCGCACCGTCATTCATTTCTGATCAATCGCGACGCCACGGCTACAGACCTTGAAGGTTTATAGCCGGGGCCGCGTAGGAGTCTTTACATGAGTCTGGAAAACATCTCCTGTCAGAAAAGTTTCGGCGGCTGGCACAAGCGCTATCGCCACCGTTCCGACGTGCTCGGCTGCGACATGGTATTTGCCGTGTACTTGCCGCCACAGGCGGAGCAGGGCGGCAAGCTGCCGGTGCTGTACTGGCTGTCCGGTCTGACCTGCACTGATGAGAACTTCATGCAAAAGGCCGGGGCGATGCGCATGGCTGCCGAGCTCGGTCTGATCATTGTCGCGCCGGACACCAGTCCGCGTGGCCCGGACGTGCCGGGTGATCCAGATGGCGCCTGGGATTTCGGTCTCGGTGCCGGGTTCTACCTGAATGCCACGCAGGAACCATGGTCGCGGCACTATCGGATGCATGACTATGTCGTGCAGGAATTGCCTGCATTGGTTGAAGCGCATTTCCCGGCGTCGGACAAACGCAGCATCAGCGGCCACTCCATGGGCGGTCACGGTGCACTGGTCTGCGCGCTGCGCAACCCGGGGCGTTATCAGTCGGTGTCGGCGTTTTCGCCGATCAACAACCCGATGGATTGTCCATGGGGGCAGAAAGCATTCTCGCGCTATCTGGGCGAAGACCGTTCCAAGTGGAAAGAATGGGATGCCTGCGCGCTGATTGCTGAAGCCGACGAGAAACTGCCGTTGCTGGTCGATCAGGGGGATCGCGATGACTTCCTCGCCACGCAGCTCAAACCCGAAGCCCTGCAACAAGCTGCAAAACAAGCGGGTCATCCGCTGACGCTGCGCCTGCAACCGGGCTACGACCACAGCTATTTCTTCATCTCAAGCTTCATTGACGACCACTTGCAGCATCACGCACGCGCCCTGCGCGGTTAATGCAGGTAGAATCACGCCCTGACAAAAATCGGGGCGTTTTTTTATGCGTATTGGCCACGGCTACGATGTTCACCGTTTCGCTGAAGGCGATTTCATTACTCTGGGCGGCGTGCGCATTGCACACGGCTTCGGGCTGCTCGCTCATTCCGACGGTGACGTCCTGCTGCATGCCTTGAGCGATGCCTTGCTCGGCGCGGCCGCGCTGGGCGATATCGGCAAGCACTTTCCGGACACCGATCCGCAATTCAAGGGCGCCGACAGCCGTGTGCTGCTGCGTCATGTGGTCGCGCTGATCCACGCCAAGGGCTGGAAAGTCGGCAACGTCGACAACACCATCGTCGCTCAGGCGCCGAAAATGGCCCCGCATATCGAAACCATGCGCGCGTTGATCGCCGCCGATCTGCAAGTTGAACTGGATCAAGTGAACGTGAAAGCTACCACCACCGAAAAGCTCGGCTTTGTCGGTCGCGAAGAAGGCATCGCCGTGCATTCCGTTGCCTTGTTGCTGCGCGCATGAACGAACTGCAATTGCTTGGCCCGCGGGCCTATGGCGAACCACTCGGCACTGCGGTTCTGAAAGCCATCGCCGAAGATTTCCAGGTCGATGAAGTGCTCGACATCCCTTTCAGCGGCGATGGCGAACACCTGTGGATCTGGGTCGAAAAACGTGGCCTGAACACCGAAGAAGCCGCGCGCCGAATTGCCAAGGCTGCCGGCGTGTCGTTGCGCACCGTCAGTTATGCCGGGCTCAAGGATCGTCAAGCGTTGACCCGTCAGTGGTTCAGCGTGCAACTGCCGGGCAAGGCCGACCCGGATCTGTCGGCGGCGGAAAACGACACGCTGAAGATCCTCAAGACCACGCGGCACAAGCGCAAGCTGCAACGCGGCGCGCATTCGGCCAACGGCTTCACTTTGCGCCTCACCCAGTTTGCCGGCGACAGGGACGCGATCGAACAGCGTCTGCAGCTGATCGCCAAGCAAGGCATTCCCAATTATTTTGGCGCCCAGCGTTTCGGCCATGACGGCGGCAACGTCGTTGATGCGCGTGCCTGGGCGGCACGCAAGGCATTGCCCGAGCAGCGCAATGTGCGTTCGCGGCTGCTGTCGACGGCGCGCAGTTTTCTGTTTAATCAAGTGCTGGCGGCGCGGGTTGCCGACGGCACCTGGCAGCAGGCGCAGGTCGGCGATCTGCTGGCGTTCACCGACAGCCGCAGTTTCTTCCCGGCGGGTGTTGCCGAATGCAGTGACCCGCGCCTGGCGATTCTCGATCTGCACCCGACCGGTCCGCAGTGGGGCGAAGGTGACTCACCCGCCGCTGGCGCTGTCCATGATCTGGAGCAGGGGATTGCCGAGCGTGAGGCGGATCTGCGCGATTGGTTGATCAATGCCGGAATGAGCCACGAACGTCGCATCCTGCGGCTGCCCATTGGCGGGTTGTCGTGGCATTATCCCCAGCCTGACATTCTGCAACTGGAATTCGTCCTCCCGGCCGGATGCTTCGCCACCGTATTGGTGCGCGAACTCGTTGATCTGGTGCCGGTGGGGCAGACGGACAGCCCATGCGTATTCTGATTTCTAACGACGATGGGGTAACCGCACCCGGTCTCGCCGCGCTTTATGCTGCGCTGGCGGATTACACCGAATGCGTGGTTATCGCCCCGGAGCAGGACAAAAGCGGCGCCAGCAGTTCGCTGACGCTCGACCGTCCGTTGCACCCGCAATACCTGGCCAACGGTTTCATCAGCCTCAACGGTACGCCGACCGACTGCGTGCACCTGGGCCTCAACGGCCTGCTGGAGCGCGAGCCGGACATGGTGGTTTCCGGGATCAATCTCGGTGCCAATCTGGGCGATGACGTGCTGTATTCCGGCACTGTGGCGGCAGCCCTCGAAGGACGCTTTCTCGAGCGCCCTTCGTTTGCGTTCTCGCTGTGTTCGCGACAGGTGGACAATCTGGCGACAGCCGCACATTTCGCGCGCAAACTGGTCGAAGCCCACGCCGGGCTGGACCTGCCGCCGCGTACGGTGCTGAACGTGAACATTCCCAATCTGCCGATCGATCATATTCGTGGCATTCAACTGACCCGTCTGGGCCACCGCGCCCGGGCTGCGGCGCCAATGAAGGTGGTCGACCCGCGTGGCAAGTCGGGCTACTGGATTGCTGCGGCCGGCGATGCCGAAGACGGCGGCCCGGGCACTGACTTTCATGCGGTGATGCAGGGGTATGTGTCGATCACGCCATTGCAGCTCGATCGCACTTTCAATGATGCCTTCAGAAGTCTCGACGGCTGGCTGGAGGAACTGCGCTGATGGCTCGTGAACACGAAGACAGACTGCGCAGTGGCATCGGCATGACGTCGCAGCGCACCCGTGAACGTCTGATCCAGCGTCTATATGAGGAAGGCCTGTCAAACGCCAAGGTGCTGGAAGTGATCCGCCGTACGCCGCGTCATCTGTTTGTCGATGAAGCACTGGCGCACCGCGCCTACGAAGACACCGCACTGCCGATCGGCCACAACCAGACCATCTCCCAGCCTTATATGGTGGCGCGCATGAGCGAGCTGCTGCTGGAGGCGGGGCCGCTGGACAAGGTGCTGGAGATCGGCACCGGTTCGGGATATCAGACAGCCGTGCTGTCGCAACTGGTTGAGCGGGTATTTTCGGTCGAACGCATCAAGGTCCTGCAGGATCGGGCCAAGGAACGCCTCGTCGAGCTTAACTTGCGCAACGTGGTGTTCCGCTGGGGCGATGGCTGGGAAGGCTGGCCGGCGCTGGCGCCGTACAACGGCATCATCGTCACCGCAGTCGCGACCGACGTGCCGCAGGCCTTGCTCGATCAACTGGCACCTGGCGGGCGAATGGTGATTCCGGTCGGCTCGGGGGAAGTGCAGCAACTGATGCTGATCGTGCGTGAAGAACACGGCTTTTCCCGTCACGTATTGGGAGCTGTGCGCTTCGTGCCATTGCTCAATGGCCCGCTGGCCTGAGCATTTGTTTGCGGACGCTGAATTCCTCGCGCTGGCCTGTGTCTTACATCGGCAGCGATGGTTTAAACGCTACGAATTGTCCAAGGGCAAACGTGTGCGTGAAGCGTTTTCGCATCTTTAACGGTAAAGCCTGTTCGGCCCGTTATACTTGCGACACTACTTGCCGCGATTCGGCATTCCACATATTTCAGCCACCACAAAGGGAGCGGCGGGTGAGTCTCACAGTCATTGCGCAGCGTATGGGTAACACGAGCTTTCAGCGCCTGGTGACTGGCCTTGTATTGAGCACCCTGCTGGTCGGTTGCTCCAGCACCAAGTCGAGCAACGTGCGGGTGGTCGATCGCAACAGCGCGGCGGCCCAACGTCCGGCCGTCACGACCGGACAGTATGTAGTCCGCCCGGGCGATACGCTGTTTTCCATCGCTTTTCGCTACGGCTGGGACTACAAAGCCCTCGCGGCCCGCAACAATATTCCTACGCCGTATACGATCCACCCGGGTCAGACAATTCGCTTTGACGGTCGTACCGGTTCAACGCCGACAGCGGTGGTGAGCAACGGCGGTTCCGCGCCATCATCGTCGAGTAAAACTACGGTAATCCGGCGCCAGGCGAATGGCACGACGACCACCACCGTTACCGGCTCCGGGGCCGCTGCTGCGGGGGCCGCACCGTCCGTCGCGAACAAATCGGCTCCGGCTCCGATGCCTCCACCCGGCCCGGCCCCGACCGGCTGGGGATGGCCATCTAATGGCATTCTGATTGGAAAATTCTCTTCAAACGGTAGTTTGAATAAAGGAATTGATATCGCCGGAGATTTGGGACAGCCTGTTTTAGCTGCGTCTGATGGGACGGTGGTTTACGCCGGGAGTGGCTTAAGGGGCTACGGCGAATTAGTCATCATCAAACACAGCGAAACCTACGTCAGTGCCTACGGACATAACCGCAGGCTGTTGGTACGGGAGGGGCAGCAGGTCAAGGTCGGACAGACAATTGCCGAAATGGGGTCAACGGGTACAGACCGGGTGAAACTGCATTTTGAGATTCGCCGCCAAGGTAAACCTGTAGATCCGCTGCAGTTCCTGCCCAAACGTTGATTTGAGGCCAGCCTGTTCCGTCGCGTAGAGGGGACAGGCTCCAGCGCTGCCAAGGATAAAGGCGTCGCTTGAGCTTGGGGTCGAACTCACCAAAGGACTATAACAATGGCTCTCAGTAAAGAAGTGCCGGAGTTTGACATCGACGATGAGGTTCTCCTTATGGAGGCCGGCATCGATTCGGAATCTTCGATGTCGAATGATGAAGGGGCTGCTCCACCTTCCGTTCGTTCCAAATCCAGACAATCCGCTTCACTTAAACAACACAAGTACATCGACTACACTCGGGCACTCGATGCCACGCAGCTGTATCTCAACGAAATCGGCTTTTCACCACTGCTCTCCCCGGAGGAAGAAGTTCATTTTGCGCGTCTGTCGCAAAGTGGCGACCCTGCCGGGCGCAAGCGCATGATTGAAAGTAACCTGCGGCTGGTCGTGAAGATCGCCCGGCGTTACGTCAATCGGGGGCTGTCGCTGCTGGATCTGATCGAAGAGGGTAACCTCGGCCTGATCCGCGCAGTGGAAAAGTTCGATCCCGAGCGCGGCTTCCGCTTCTCGACCTACGCGACCTGGTGGATTCGTCAGACCATCGAGCGCGCGATCATGAATCAGACCCGGACCATCCGGTTGCCGATCCATGTGGTCAAGGAGCTCAACGTGTACCTGCGGGCGGCACGGGAGCTGACGCAAAAGCTCGATCACGAACCTTCACCTGAAGAAATCGCCAACCTGCTGGAAAAACCGGTGGGCGAGGTCAAGCGCATGCTCGGCCTGAACGAGCGGGTTTCTTCGGTCGATGTCTCGCTGGGTCCGGATTCGGATAAAACCCTGCTGGACACCCTGACGGATGACCGTCCGACCGATCCATGCGAATTGCTGCAGGATGACGACCTGTCGCAGAGCATTGATCAATGGCTCTCGGAACTGACCGACAAGCAGCGCGAAGTGGTCGTACGCCGCTTCGGCTTGCGCGGCCATGAGAGCAGCACGCTGGAGGACGTAGGCCTGGAGATCGGCCTGACCCGGGAACGGGTGCGGCAGATCCAGGTGGAGGGCCTCAAGCGCCTTCGCGAAATCCTCGAGAAGAATGGACTGTCGAGCGAGTCGCTGTTTCAGTAAGCGTCTCACACGCCTGCCGCAAGAAGCCCCGACTGGTTCGGGGCTTTTTTATTGCTCGGATATCGGCTGAAGACTTTCTGTGGCGAGGGAGCTTGCTCCCGCCGGGTTGCGCAGCAACCCCAAAAAATCATGAGCGCTGCGCACTCAAGCGGGAGCAAGCTCCCTCGCCACAACGTTCATTGCCGGACAAATGGTCAGCATTTCCATCGTTTGTAGTCTCGCGGTGTAAGCCTTGGCTTACTCTTTCGTAAGCGTTCCCCATTTTTGCAGGACGGTAGACGTCGACTTCTGCCGAGAGTCGTGTTTAACCAATTGATTTATATGCTTATTTTTTAATATGAAGTGCTTATTACAGCGACTTTCACCCTCCGGGGCCGATTGCTCTGGGCAGGGAACTCTTTAGTATCAGCACTGTGTCGACGGACAGACACGCCCTTCAAGGATGAGGGGAACGGACATCGCAGGACGCGATTCATCAGGACGATGAAAAGGAATACAGGGAATAGGGAAAAAATGTGGGCGGGTCAAACCGCCCCTTTTTTTTGCCTGTGGAAAAGTAAAACCCGAAAAAGCAAAAAGGCCCCAAGGGGCCTTTTGGTAACGCGCGACAGATCAGCGTTCGAGATCTTTGATCTTGCCTTTGACGCCATCCCACTCTTCGGCATCCGGCAGCGATTCTTTCTTCTCGGTGATGTTCGGCCAGATTTCGGCCAATTCAACGTTCAGTTGAATGAACTCCTGCATATCCTCCGGAACTTCGTCCTCGGAGAAAATCGCGACGGCCGGGCATTCCGGTTCGCACAGGGCACAGTCGATGCACTCGTCCGGGTGAATCACCAGGAAGTTCGGGCCTTCGTAAAAGCAGTCCACCGGACAGACTTCTACGCAGTCGGTGTACTTGCACTTGATGCAGTTGTCGGTGACGACGAAGGTCATTTCTAATTTTCTCCTCAGGCGGCGGCAGCGTAGCCCCTTCACGGTTGGGGTCGCCAGGTTCGGGAGCGATGTCTGCCAGCCAGGCTATTAGCCAGCAGCATCCCAAACCGCGCGAGATTCTAACAGCTTGAAGCCGTTTGCGTTATATCCGGTTCTTTGCTGCTTAGATCCGGTTCTTAAGTGCATATAACAATTCGAGCGCTCGACGCGGGGTCAGGTCATCGAGATCCACTTTGGCCAGCTCATCGAGCACCGGGTGCGGCAGGCTGGCGAACATGTCACTCTGCTGCGGGGTGGTCGGCTTGCCTTTGACGGCAGGCTTGGGCGCTTCATGCGGCAAAGCGGTGTCTTCCAGTCGGCTCAGGTGCTCCCGGGCCCGCACGATCACTTCACTCGGCACGCCGGCCAGTTGCGCCACCGCCAGGCCGTAGCTCTGGCTGGCAGGCCCCGGCAACACATGGTGCAGGAACACGATGCGCTCGTTGTGCTCAGTGGCGTTGAGGTGCACGTTAGCCACCAAAGGCTCGGCTTCCGGCAACACGGTCAGTTCGAAATAGTGCGTGGCAAATAGAGTATAGGCACGCAGATGCGCCAGACGCTCGGCGGCGGCCCATGCCAGGGACAGACCGTCGAAGGTGCTGGTGCCGCGACCGACTTCGTCCATCAGCACCAGGCTGCGTTCGGTGGCATTGTGCAGGATGTTGGCGGTTTCGCTCATCTCGACCATGAAGGTCGAACGGCCACCGGCCAGGTCATCGCTGGAACCGATCCGGGTGAAGATCCGGTCCACCAGCGACAGTTCGCAACTGGCCGCCGGCACGAAGCTGCCGATATGCGCCAACAGTACGATCAACGCGGTCTGGCGCATGTAGGTGGATTTACCGCCCATGTTCGGGCCGGTGATTACCAGCATCCGGGTGTTGTCATCCAGGCTCAGGTCGTTGGCCACGAACGGCGTGGTCAGCACCTGCTCGACCACCGGGTGACGACCCTGGGTGATGCGCATGCACGGCTCGCTGACGAAGCGCGGGCAGTTCAGGTCAAGGTTCAGCGCACGCTCGGCAAGGTTGCTCAGCACGTCCAGTTCGGCCAGCGCGCCGGCCGTGTCCTGCAGCGGAGGTAGTTGGCTGATCAGATCTTCCAGCAGCGCCTCGTAGAGCATTTTTTCGCGGGCAAGGGCACGGCTCTTGGCCGACAGTGCCTTGTCTTCAAATTCTTTCAGCTCGGGCGTGATGAAACGCTCGGCGCCCTTGAGCGTCTGGCGACGGATGTAGTCTGCCGGAGCCGATTCCGCTTGCTTGCTCGGCAGTTCGATGAAGTAGCCATGAATGCGGTTATAGCCAACTTTCAGGTTGGCCAGACCGGTGCGGGCTTTTTCCCGGGCTTCCAGATCGATGAGAAACTGGCCGGCGTTTTCGCTCAGCGACTGCAGCTCGTCGAGTTCGCTGTCGTAACCGGTTTTCAGCACGCCGCCGTCGCGGATCACCGCTGGCGGGTTGTCGATGATGGCTTTTTCCAGCAGCGCCGCCAGTTCCGGGTAGGTGCTGGTGGTAGTCGCCAGGCGTTGCAGGTGCGGTGCTTCGAGGTCGGTCATCGCCACTTGCAGTTGCGGCAGGGCTCCGAGAGCATCGCGCAGGCGAGCGAGATCACGGGGACGCGCATTGCGCAGGCCGATCCGCGCCAGAATCCGCTCGATGTCACCGATTTCCTTGAGCTGCGGCTGGAGTTTTTCGAAGCGGTAGCCGTCGAGCAGGCAAGTAATCGACGTCTGGCGCGCCAGCAGCACAGTCAGATCGCGCAGCGGACGGTTCAGCCAACGGGTTAGCAAGCGGCTGCCCATCGCGGTCTGGCAACGATCGACCACCGATTGCAGGGTGTTGTCGCGACCGCCAGCCAGGTTGGTATCGAGCTCAAGGTTGCGGCGACTCGCGCCGTCGAGCACCACGGTGTCGTCCAGGCGCTCATGGCGCAGGCTGCGCAGATGGGGCAGGGCGGTGCGCTGGGTTTCCTTGGCGTATGCCAGCAGGCAACCGGCGGCGCCGATGGCCAGGGTCAGGGTTTCGCAACCGAAGCCTTTCAGGTCTTGTGTGGAAAACTGCTGGCAGAGACTCTTCAGCGCCGAATCACGCTCGAAATCCCACGGCGCGCGACGACGCACACCACGGCGTTTTTCCGCTGGCAGGTCTTTCGGCCAGTCGTCCGGGATCAGCAGTTCCACCGGGTTGACTCGCTCCAGCTCCGCCAGCAGGTTTTCCCAGCCCTTGATCTCGAGCACAGTGAAGTTGCCGCTGGTGATGTCCAGCACCGCCAGACCGAACAGACGCTCGTCGCCGAGTACTGCGGCAATCAAGTTGTCGCGGCGTTCATCGAGCAGCGCTTCGTCGCTGACCGTGCCCGGGGTGATGATGCGCACCACCTGACGTTCGACCGGACCCTTGCTGGTGGCCGGATCGCCGACCTGCTCGCAGATCACCACCGACTCGCCGAGCTTGACCAGTTTAGCCAGGTAACCTTCCGCCGCGTGGTAAGGAATCCCGCACATCGGAATCGCCTGCCCCGCCGATTGGCCGCGCGCGGTCAGGGTGATGTCGAGCAACTTGGCCGCCTTCTTCGCGTCTTCATAGAAGATCTCGTAGAAGTCGCCCATGCGATAGAACATCAGCTGATCCAGGTGCTGATTCTTCAGGCGCCAGTATTGCTGCATCATCGGGGTGTGGGAGGACAGGTCGGAGACGGCTTTATTCATCGGATTGTCAGGTAACTCGTTAAATGATGTAGGGCAAAAGCGAGGGCAACCGCCGGGCTTTTCCGCGATGGGCGCAAGGTTACCATGGGCGGTCGGCTCGACGCAGGCATGACGGCCGGCTGACACTTTCTGCGTTTAATTGTGATTTATGCACTATTTATGCAAATCAGCATTTGTCTTCGGAAAAAACTTCAAGCACTATGCGCGTTATGCAAAAACGCAACGTATCCTCCGTCTTAAGAGCACTGCTCGACCAGCACGGGATCTCCCCCACGGAGCTCCACCGTCGCACCGGCGTGCCTCAATCAACGCTCTCGCGGATTCTCAGCGGGAAGATCGTCGATCCTTCGGATAAACACATTTCGAAGATCGCCGAATATTTCAATGTGAGCACTGATCAATTGCGCGGCCGCGCAGACGTCGCGATTGCGACCGGCGGCGCGCGCGATGACGTGCATGCGGAACTCAAGGACATAAGCCTGTGGGACGACGATACCCCTGTCGATGACGACGAGGTGTCGGTGCCCTTTCTTCGTGAGGTTGAATTGGCTGCTGGATCAGGAAGATTCGTCATCGAAGAGAGCGAACGCTCTAGCCTGCGCTTCGGCAAGCGCAGCCTGCGCCACAACGGTGTGCAGTTCGACCAGGCCAAATGCGTGACGGTGCGCGGTAACAGCATGATGCCAGTGCTGCGTGATGGCGCCACGGTCGGGGTGAACGCCGGCAAGTGCGGGATCGGCGACATCATTGATGGCGACCTGTACGCGATCAATCACAACGGTCAGTTGCGCGTGAAGCAGCTCTATCGCCTGCCGACCGGCATCCGTCTGCGCAGCTTCAACCGTGATGAGCATCCGGACGAGGACTACAGCTTCCAGGACATGCAGGAAGAGCAGATCGTCATCCTCGGTCACGTCTTCTGGTGGGGCATGTACGCCCGATAGATTTCACCGGTCATAGGAAACCCGCCTCATGGCGGGTTTTTTTTCGCCTGAACAAAACCCTCGACGCCTTGATTTATGCGCTCTGCATGCGTTCGTGCATTTGCTGCGCATAGATAAATGCATTTATGCATTGACTGTATATGCATCCATGCATATTCTTGCCACCAAGCCGCTCAACAAAGCGGCTGGCAACAACAGCTCTTTAGTTCCACAAGAACAGGCAGCGATGAACCGGCCTCAACGGTTCAGAGGGTTGGCAACTGACCCGGGTGTGCAGCGTAAAGCACCAAGAGCAGTTATCCGGCGGGCAGGGACCGCGGTCGGAAAAACAATTTGAATGGACTCGTACCGCGCCAGTAGCGCCGAAAAGTCAGCTTCCTTCTCGAATACAGGATTTGAAGGAAGGCGAAGGAGCGCATTACTGAAAAGCCCGGTGTTCAGTGCCGGGCTTTTTGGAATGCCTGCCAGGTTTCATCACGACGTTCATCGCTAACACTACACAAAGGAAGACTAAATGAATCTCTATGCACTGGTTGAGTACAGCAAAGTTACCCAGCTCAAGGAAAGTGAAGTCAGCCCGGAAGCACCTGCTTCGCCAACTTCGTTTTGGGTTGATGTAACAGGTAATACGCAGATTCGCGTCGGCTGGGGCGCAACATTCGATGGCGTCTGGACGTTCACGCCGCCCTCCGAGCAAGACCTTCGCAATGAAGCTGAAGAGCAGAAATGGCAGTTGCTGAATTTCGCTGCGGGCTGGCTGCTGCTCAACTCGCTGAATTACAAAGTTGACACCGGCATTGCCACTCCAACAGAGCAAGCCCTGCTGCTGGCGTACAAACAATATTGCATCGCCGTCAGCGACGTCGATAAACAGCCGGATTATCCCGCAACTATCGTGTGGCCAGTCGCCCCCTTCTGATTCAAATCCATCGTTATCAAAATCTGGAGCGCATTACTGAAAAGCCCGGCCTCAACGCCGGGCTTTTTGGAATGCCTACCTGAAGAGACATCGCTTGAACCCAACACACAACACTCATCAACTAGAACCAGGAGGCGTGACATGACAAACGAGCAACAAGCGTTGGCGGACATGCCGATCTGGCTGGTCATCCTCCTCGCTGTAGTGGGAGGGGTGTCCGGCGAAATGTGGCGTGCCGACAAGGAGGGCGCCCGCGGCTGGTCATTGCTGCGGCGTCTGGCCCTGCGCTCCGGCGCCTGCATGATCTGCGGCGTCTCGGCGATCATGCTGCTGTATGCAGCCGGGCTTTCGATCTGGGCCGCCGGTGCCTTCGGTTGCCTGACCGCCATGGCCGGTGCCGACGTCGCCATCGGTCTGTATGAACGCTGGGCCGCCAAGCGCATCGGCGTCTGCGAAGTTCCCCCGCCGCGCGATTCCCAGTAATTCAACACTTTCCTGCCTCGCTGCAACTGATGCGGCGGGGCTGCGCGTGGACAATTGAAAAGGAGGTCATGCATGCCCGCACCGATCCAGCAGCCTTCGCAGCTGTTCACGGCGATGGCGACGACCCTGCGCAACAGCGCCGGCCTTAATTTGCAAGTTGGCAATCACGACGACTTCACGGCACCCGGCGCTCAGGCCTGGGCATTGATCGACTTCGACCGTAATGCACCGGGCGCACGTGCCGCTGACGGGCGTATCGCCCACGTCATGACGGTGTCGCTGCAAGTCATTCCGGCACTTTCTGCGAGCGCATTTGCCGCCTGCGATCTGATCGCCGTACTGAAAAACCTGATCACCGACAACCGTTGGGACCTGCCCGGCGCTCAATGTGATCTGCCGATGAACATTGATGGTCTGCCGTCAGTGCTCACACGCGCCGATCAGCAATACAAGGCTTGGACCCTGACTTTCACCCAGACCCTCTACCTCGGCCCGACCCTTCTCGACGACCCGCTCGGTACGCCGAAATTCGCCCGTACCTGGGAAGTCAGCAACATCGACGACCCGGACCAATACACCGCGCTGGAGGCCTGACCGATGTTCGACGCATTACTGCGCATGCAATTGGGCCCGATCATCGAGCGGCTGGCGGAGATGGAAGCGGAGATCGACGACCTGCACCGCCGTGCCGAGAGTTTCTGTCGCATCGGCATCTGTCAGACAGTCGATGCGGCGAGCAACACCTGCCAGGTCAGTCACGGGGGACTGCTGACGCCAGCCATCAAGTTCTTCAACCCGAGCGCCGGGGCGCAGAGTGAATCGCGGATTCCGAGCGTGGGCGAGCAGTGTCTGCTGTTCAATTACGGCAGCGGTGAAAGCGGGGCGCAAAGCGTGGCGTTGTTCGGCTTGAACAGTGACCGGTTTCCAGCCGTTTCCAATGTGCCGACGTTGACTCGCCGCGTACATCAGGACGGTAGCGAAAGCGGCTACGACGACGCCTCTCACACCCTGCACTGGCAGAACGGCCCGGCCGCATTCAGTGGCTCTCGCGAATCACTTGAACTGAGCATCGGCCCGGCGCAACTGACGATGACGCCACAGATGATCAGCCTGCAACTGGGCGGCGTCGGCCTGAGCATCGACGCCTCGGGCGTGCACTTCAGCGGCCCGTTGGTGGATCACCAGGGCCGCGTCATCAGCCCCTGAATCAAGAGCTTCCCATGATCGGAATCGATAGAGACTCCGGGGCCACGGTCGACGACTGGCTGCAGTTTGTGCAGCGCGCGACACGAGCCCTGACCACGCCGCTAGGCACTCGGCAAAAAAGGCCCCTTTATGGCTCGCTGATCCCCACGCTGCTGGGGCAGAACATCGGTGACGACGTTCTGCTTCTAGCCCAGAGCCACGCGGCTCAGGCGTTCTACAACGCGCAGAACGGGATCAGCGATTTTCAGCCGAGCGTGATCGTCGCCAGCCGTCAGGGCGCCGGTCTGCTGCTGCGTTTCGCCGGTACCTGGAAAAACCGTCAACAGACATTCGAGGTCGTGACATGAGCATGTTGATCCCCGGCCAGAACCAATTGGCCGAACCGGCGCTGATCACCGTCGACGCCTTCGAAGACTTGCTCGCCGAGTTCAAGACCTTCGTCGTCGAATACGTCGGCGCCCGAGCGCCGGACAGCGCAGCGAAACTCAAGACCAGCCTCGATAACGAAAGCGAATTGCTGACCCTGGCGCTTGAGGCTTTCTGCGTGCGCCTGCAAACCCACGAGCGCAAATACAACGCCCGCATCAAGCAGATGCTGGCGTGGTGGGCGACCGGCAGCAACCTCGACGCACGGCTGGCAGACATGGGCCTTGAAAGGCAGTTGCTCGATGCGGGTGACCCGGCAGCCTTCCCGCCAATACCACCGATTTATGAAAGCGACGACGACGCCCGGTTGCGTTATTACCTGGCGCCGCACGCCCCGGCAGCGGGCTCGCGAATGCAGTATCGCCGCGAGGTATTCACCCTCGGTGAACGGCCAACGGTGAAGGTCGAATCCACCGATGCTGGTGTGGTGAATGTCACCTACACCTTCAACCCGGACGGCTTGGCGGCACAGGTCAAGGACGGCAATAGTCGGCGCACGGCGCCGGGCGAAGTGCAGGTCACAGTGCTCGCTCGGGAGGGTGACGGGACACCGTCGGAAGACCTGCTGGATGGCGTGCGTCAGCACTTCGCCCGCCCTGATGTGCGACCGGAAACCGACCTGGTCACGGTCAAGGCTGCGGACATTCAACGCTACAAAATCCGTGTCGTGGCGAAGATCAATTCCGGCCCCGATTCGGGCCTGACCAAAGTCGCCGCGCAGCAACAATTGCAGGCCTACGCCGACAGTTGCCATCGCCTGGAAGGGCGGGTCGATCCGAGCTGGATCGACTACACGCTGCACAGCGCTGGCGCCGTGCAACTGCAGATTCTTGAACCGCTGGAGCCGATCGTGACCACTGCGTTTCAGGCACCGTACTGCACGGCAGTCGAGGTCGAGGTACTGACGTTATGAGTGAGCCGACACAACGCCCGACCTTGTTGCCGGCCAACAGCTCGGCACTCGAACGTGGACTGGATCTGGGCTTCGGTGCGCTGCTTGATCGCATCGCGCCGCCGTTCCCCGAACTGATGAACCCGAGCGAAACACCGGTGGCGTTCCTGCCGTATCTGGCAGCGGATCGCGGCGTCGCTGAATGGAGCACCAGCGCACCGGAAGCGGAGAAACGCCTGACCGTCGAACTGGCCTGGCCCACCGCGCGCCAGGCCGGTACTCGCAAGGCGCTGGAGAACGCGGCCAAGGGTTTGCAGCTGCGCCCCGAAGTCCGCGCCTGGTACGAACAGACGCCGCCCGGCGTGCCTTACAGCTTCAGCGTGCGCGCCTTCAGCGACCAACCCTACAGCGCAGAAATCGACGCCCGTCTCGACCGGCGGCTGGCGGATGCCAAGAGCGAGCGGGACATTCTTTCGGTAACGGTTGGCTTGAGCGCGTTCGGCAGTCATTGCATCGCCGCTGCGACTTTCTGCGGAGAGCTGACGACGATCTATCCGGTGTTCATCGAAGGCCTCGAAACCTCTGGCGAGGCGTTCATGGCCGCCGCGATGTACACCGTCGAAACATCCACTATTTATCCTCAGGGGGCCTGAATGGCTGACTATTACACCCTGCTCACCAACGCAGGGATTGCCTACGAAACGGCGTGCAAGGCTGCGGGCACACCGATCAAGCTGACGCAGATTTCCGTCGGCGACGGCGGCGGCTCGGTCTACAACCCGGCCGCGACCGCCACCGCGCTGAAGCGCGAAGTCTGGCGCGGGCCGCTCAATGCGCTGTTCCAGGACGAAAAGAACCCGAGCTGGCTGCTCGCCGAAGTGACCATTCCGCCGGACGTTGGCAGTTGGTACGTGCGTGAAGCCGGGCTATGGACGGACACCGGGATTCTCTACGCCATCGTCAAATATCCGGAGTCGTTCAAGCCGGTGCTGGCGACGTCGGGCTCGGGCAAAGAGTTCTACATTCGCTCGATTTTCGAGACCAGCAATGCATCGCTGGTAACGCTGCTGATTGATGACACGGTGGTCAAGGCCACTCGTGCGTGGGTGACAGGGTATGTGGCGGATGAGCTAGCAAGGCTTGATGCCAAGCAGTCTGTGCGCGTGGCGACGACGGGCAATATTGTTTTGAACTCCGCGCAATCCGTTGATGGTGTTGCGGTTGTTGCTGGTGACAGGGTATTGGTGAAAAACCAGAGTCAGGCGAAAGATAATGGCATCTACATAGTTGCCAACTCCGCTTGGGTTCGCGCAAAAGATGCCGATAGCAATTTGAAAGTTACTTCCGGGCTGATGGTTTCTGTCGAGCAGGGTGCGACGTTGGCCGACACAATCTGGCAGTTGGTCACGGATGGAGAAATTGCGCTTGGTATTACCGCGCTTAACTTCCAAAACATTACTTTTGGTTTTGCACCACTGAAATCACCTGCGCTTCTAGATAATCCGACTGCCCCCACCCAAGCGCAGTTTGATAACAGCAAATTGTTGGCGACCACTGAATTTGTTCAACGGGCGCTGGGTAGTTATGCAGATTTGGTAACTTATCCGGGCAGCATTGATTTGACGGCAAATGATGTCGGCAGGTTGATCGCTCCTGGTGGATCAGGTTCGACAGTCACACTTCCCGACGCAGGCACCGTACCTCAAGGATCGATCGTTACTGTTTTGGCGGGATTGAATGGGGCAACGTTCAAGGCCAGAACCGGACAGACGTTGATCGCGATCAACGGTGCCGTGGGGCCCTTTACTCAGCCCCAATCGACGGTTTCGGCGTTTCGGCGTCTGAGTAATGGGCTCGGGTGGACCATGGAGGGCGGTGATGGAGCGCTGAAATATTCACCGATCATGTCTGGAGCGCACTGGATAACCGCACCCCAGTTTGATAATGGCAAGACGTTAGCTACCACTGAGTTCGTTCAGCGCGCTCTAGGAAACTTCGGCGGCCAGACAAACATCGTTACTCTTCCGGCCTCACTGACACCCGCTATGGCAGGACGAAGGATTGTAGTAACTGGTCCGGGAGCTTTGACTCTTCCTTCTCTAAGCGCCAGTCCTGTCGGGTCGAAGTTTTACATCCTCAACATCGGAACAGGGGATGTCACCGTCAATCGTCAAGGGACTGACACCATCGTAGCGCTCGCGAAAACACTCACCAGTATTACGGTCCAGAGCGCTTCTAATGTTGTTGTGACCTGCGGTGACAACAACTATGTCATTGAAGAGGGGGCTTCTTCACTCAAGTACTCGAATGAGTTTTCCGCCTTACTGTCTCCGAACGGCTATCAGAAACTCCCCTCCGGGTTGATCATTCAATGGATGACTGCCCAGTTTTCAAAGGCTGCACTGACTATCCCGTTCAATTTGCCCATTGCGTTTCCTAACGCGAACTTTGGCTGCACGGTCTCACAAACGGACAGCACAATTTATTCGCCATCTGGCTCACCTTTTGTGTCTGGTATGGCGAATGGATTGGGCCAGGTGGTTTTACAGTCGAACTATACGTCCAGTCAATCTGCAGTTCGAGTGCTTGCTTTCGGAGCTTAGGGGGTTAGATGATTTATTGCAGCAAGGCTACTGAGCTTTTTTATGATTCAAATTTGGGGGGCGAAATTCCAGACGATGCCGTCGAAATCTCGTTTGAATTACACGCTGAACTTATCAGTGCTCAGTCTCAATTCATGAAAATCAACTTTGAGACGGTTCCTCCCTCGTTGATTGAGCGGCCGCCGATCTCCATTGAGCAAGCGGCTGAGTTGGAGCGGAGTTGGCGCGACGGGCAATTGTCAAGAACAGACGGAGTTGTGTCGCGTCAGCGTGATGAGCTGGAGGCAGGAATACCGACTACGTTTACCGTCGAACAATACGCTGAACTTCAGCTTTTCCGGCATCAGTTACGCAACTGGCCGCAGGAAGCTTTTTTCCCATTTCAGGAGCATCGCCCGATAGCGCCTGATTGGCTGTCTGAGCAACTTCAATAATCGCCCCGAACCTCCGGGCGTTTTCTTATCCCTCGAGAAACCTTCAACACCCGCCAAAGCCCCTCCCCACGAGGGGCTTTCCCGTTTATGGAGAAACGAAAAATGGCAACCCGCCAAACCTACACCGTGCTCGTTCCATTCCCCACCGGCGGTGGGCACTGGTCGAGCGTCGGTCAAGACCTGGATCTGCTCGACGTCGAGGCCAGTGCCCTGCACAGCGCCGGTCGACTGGAACTGAAAATACCCTCCACCCAGGCCAAAAAGGCCGCTGCCAAGAAGGCTGACTAACCATGGCTGAGGTTTTGAACTTCGAGCACAACGGCATTACCGTCAATGCCACTGAATCCCCCGAGGCCATGGGTGGCCTGGGTGACAACGTTATCGGTCTGGTCGGCACCGCGCCGAAAGCCGATCCGCTGATTCCGCGCAACGCACCGTTTCGCATCAACAGCTTCACCACCCACGCGCTGCTCGATCCGACCGGCGCTGAAGAGGGCACGCTGTATCACGCG
Organism: Pseudomonas sp. MWU318; assembly: GCF_016756945.1. Classification (NCBI taxonomy): domain Bacteria; kingdom Pseudomonadati; phylum Pseudomonadota; class Gammaproteobacteria; order Pseudomonadales; family Pseudomonadaceae; genus Pseudomonas; species Pseudomonas sp. MWU318. Next base: position 348,028 of record NZ_JAESJL010000004.1, on the reverse strand, counting down.
GTTTACCAGATCCTCAAAGTGGTCAAGGTGCCGGTGTACGTGGTAATCGTCGAAGCGGGCGCGACCCCGGCCGACACCGTCAACGCAGTGATCGGCGGTGTCGATCCAACCACCGGCCGCAAGCTCGGTCTGGCGGCACTGGGCAGTGTCCCGGAAGACCTGACCATCATCGGCGCGCCGGGCTTCACCGGCACCAAAGCGGTGGCCAGCGAGTTCGCTTCGTTCGGCAAACGCATCAAGGCCCGTGTGGTGCTGGACGGCAAAGACGCTTCGGTCGCTGATCAAGTGGCGTACAGCCAGGAACTGGGCGGCGCCGATCTCGGTTTCGACCGCTGCCTGGTGGTGCACAACATGCCGGCGGTGTACTCGAAAGCGGCGAAGAAAAGCGTCTTCCTCGCGCCGTCGAGCCTGGCGATTGCCGCGCTGGCCAAGGTCAAGCAGTGGGAGAGCCCGGGCAACCAGGTGACCTACGCCGAAGACGTGTCCCGCGTCGTTGAGTACAACATCCTCGATACCTCCACCGAAGGCGATCTGCTCAACCGCTACGGCGTGAGCTACTACGCCCGCACCGTGCTCGGTGGCTTCTCGCTGCTCGGTAACCGTTCGATCACCGGCAAGTTCATCAGCTACGTCGGTCTTGAAGATGCGATCAGCCGCAAGCTGGTCAAGGCCGGCCAGAAAGCCATGGCCAAGAACCTGACCAAGTCGTTCATGGATCAGGAGGTCAAGCGCATCAACGACTGGCTGCAGACCCTGGTCGCCGACGAAACCATTCCCGGCGGCAGCGTTTACCTGCACCCGGAACTCAACAGCGTCGAGAAGTACAAGAACGGCACCTGGTACGTGGTCATCGACTACGGCCGCTACGCGCCGAACGAACACATGGTTTATCAACTCAACGCCCGCGATGAAATCATCGAGCAGTTCCTGGAGGACGTTCTCTAATGTTTACCAACCGCGTAAGACAGGCCATCGCGGCCACCCTGCAAGGCCTGCCGTTGTCGGCGACCGTTGAGGAATTCACGCCACCGAAGATCGAATTCGACGTGGAAGAAATGCGTGGCGGCCGTTTCATCGTCGAAGAAATGGCCAAGGGCGGCAAAGCGCTCAACGCCAAGCTGACCCTGCAAGGTCTGGGTGCCGAAGTCATGCTCGCACTGGGCGTGAAGCTGGGCGACGACATCCTGCTGAACGTGCGTGAAGCCGGTCAGGATCAGGACGGCAACACCTGGTTCACCTACCACACCGTCGGCGGCAAGCTGAAATCCCTTGAGGAAACCGCAGTGAAAATGGGTGAAAAACCCAAGACCAATCTGGAGCTGTCCTGCCGCACCTACAACCGCCTGGAAAACGGCGTGCCGGTGATCGACATCGACGTGCGCACCCAGAAATTCGTGCTCAACGGCGTCGACATCCTTGGTGATGCGCGTCGTGCGGTGCTGATGCCGTAACGCTGTAAGCCAGCCAGGTACCTGACCTTGTGGAAGGGTGCTTTTGTGGTGAGGGGATTCATCCCCGATGGGTCGCGAAGCGGCCCCAACATTGAGTTGGCGATTTAGCGGATACGCACCTAACCAATGCCCGGGCTGCTACGCAGCCCATCGGGGATGAATCCCCTCGCCACAAAGGCTCCGTCTCCCAAGTGCTGCAACACCCCCTCAAGAATCACCAAGGAATTCATACATGTCGTGGATGCCACCCAAGCATGACCTGCTGTCGCCGATCACCGGTGACGACGGCGCGCAGATCGAGCAGATTCAGCTCAAGCCACTGTTCTACGCCGCACAGAAAGAAGCGCTGGAACGCGCCGGCGATGATGAAGACGATCAGTTCTTCGAACTGGCGCTGCTCGCCACCGGCCTGTCGGTCAAGGAACTCGACCAGCTCAAACGCCCGGACTACGTGAGCATCGCCCAGTACGTGCACGAGATGTCGACCCGTCCGGCGTCGCACTTTCTGGAGCAGGTCGAGGACGCGGAGAAGTCCGATGATCCTGACCAGATCCAGCTGCTGCAACCGCTGGCCGTCACCGGCCGCACCGTGACCTCGCTGTCGCTGGAAATGCCCGCACTGCGCGCCACCAAAGTGATGAAGAAACTGAAAACGGCCAAGGAACGCGCCGAGTTCATCACTGCCCATTGCACCGGCCTGATGATCCCCGATCTGGCCCAGCTGACCGTCCCTGACTGGACGCAATTGCAGGTGCGCATCGACGATTTTTTAAACCAGCCGGCGGCCTACTTTCGGAACGCGACATCGAAGTAATCCTCGATATCGTCCCGCTCATTTACCCGGTAAGTGAAGCGGAGATTCTGGAATGGGACGCCGAAAAGGCGTTGCGCCGCTACGACATAGCGATCACTCGCCTTGGCGTGAAACAGGAGTAGAGCGGCATGGCAGAGAACAAATACGCGCTCGCATACGCCGGTGAGATCAGCGACACAACGGGCGCAATCTTGCCCGACAACATCGGCAAATCGCTGCAGGATCTGAACCTGACACTGGCGTTGGCAAGCGTGGATATTCGTTTGCTGACTCAGGAGCAGGTCAAGCTGCGCGAATTGCTGGTCAGCCAGCAATCGTTGTTCAAGGTCGTCGCGGCGCCGCCAGCCGCCAACAGTGAGCCGAAGTCAAAACTCAAGGCGGAAATCGAGCAGCGTCCGCCACCGAAAAAGCTGCAATCGGCGATGGCTAACGAGACCGCGCTGGTTGAATTGAATCAGGTGTTGCACCTGAGCAACGAATCGCTTCAGGCACTTTCGGAAAACAACCTGGAAATCGCCAGTGATAAACGGGTTGCCCCCAGTGGGGCTACTGGCGCGGATTTGTTGGAAGTACAACTCGCGGCGCTGCGTTCCGGCATCAGTGATGGTCTGGAGGGCGAGCAGAAAAAAGAGGCATTACAGGACTTCTCCCGTGATGCCGCCATCAATGCCTCGGCCTTCAAGATCGATGTCAAGGCTGCTGGCGAAATGTTGTCGGGCTGGCGCACCGCTCTGAAGCTTGATCGGGTGCAGAGCCAGGATCTGGCAGACGCGACCAGCTACCTTGGCAACAGTGGGCTGAACGTCAAAACCGCTGACATCGGTGGCGTCGTTCAAAGCGCCGGTGAGGGCGCCAAAGCTGCAGGGATGACACCCGAGCAAGTGGCTGCGCTTGCGGCGGCGTTTCTCAACAGTGGCGCTAGCAAGGCAGATGCCGGAGCGGCGCTGAAGAGTTTCACGACGGTTCTGGGCAAGGGAGAGTCCGCATCATCGGCGCAGCGCTCGGCCTGGGCCGAAATGGGTCTGAACCCCGAGTCGTTAGCGCGTGGGATGAGTGACGACGCACCCCAAACGATCAGGTTGGTTCTGGAAGAGCTCAAGAAACAACCGGAAGAGAAACAGGCTTCGCTGACAAAAACGCTGTTTGGCAACAATGATGCAATCCTTGAGTTGTTGAAGAAGCCAGAGGATGTTCAAACTGCATTCAAGCTGGTGTCTGACAAGTCCCTGTATGCAACATCCAAACGCGGTGAGGATGCAGGCTCGGCGGCAGAAACCGCTGGGGCTTATGGCAATACATCGCAGGGGCGCTGGAATGCGCTGGATGCGAGTCTCAACAGGCTGTCCACGGCAGTCGGCAACTCATTGGCCCCGGTGACAGATGGCTTTGCCGTCGCGCTCACGGCGGTGGTCAATGGACTGAGCGCCGCAGCCGAAAGCTTCCCGTTCGTCACAGCTGCACTGACGTTGCTTGGGGCGGCTGCCACGCCGTTCGTAGCGGGCACATTGAAGACCGGTGTGTCTTCAGTGTTCGATGCGATTTCCACGAGGCTATTGCGACTGGCTGCAGCGCGTTTACCGTCCGAAATCGGCGATATGATCGACGGTGACGATGACGACAGTGGCGGTCGAAAAAAGAAGCGATCAGCTCGCGGGTCGGGTCAAGGCAAACGAGCCAAGCCACCTGCGAAAAGTGCTCAGCCCCGCACGCCAGCTGTGCGCCAAAGCCTGGGCAATCGCTTGCGCGGTGCAGCGCTCAAAGTCATGCCCGCCATCAAAAGCACGGCTGCCAAGGTCTTGCCCGCAGTGCGCAGCGCAGGCGCGAATGTCATGCCGATGCTGTCTCGGGCTATGCCTTTGGTGAGTAAAGTCGCTGCACCTTTGATGGTCGCCCATGCCGCATACACAGGCCTGAAAGGCTTGCGTGAAGGTGATGACAAAGCGGTGGGAAGCGCAAAAGGTGAGCTGGCGGGTACAGCTATTGGCGCGTTTCTCGGCTCGCTTATTCTTCCGGGTGTCGGTACGGCCATCGGGAGTGTCGTAGGTGGACTCGCAGGATCCTACCTGGGGGAAAAACTTGCCAGTCCGCCTGCCGATAAACTCGCTGCGCCGGGAGAGGTCGCAAAGAGTCTGGTCAACGCTCCCACCCAAAATCAAAACCAGCAAGTCACCTTCTCCCCACTGATCCAGGTCACCTGCCCGGCGCCAGATACTGCCGAGCAGATTCGCACGATCATCGGCCAACAACTGAGCGGGCAATTCCACGGGCAGTTCCTGCCGCTGTTGACCAACAATCCGCTCGCCACCCGCCGTGACGCAGCCCTGACCGATGGAGTCGCCTGATGAAACAACAAATGGCTCTAGGCAGTTTCATCTTCGGCCTGTCGCGCAACTTTGCTTACAGCACGCTGGCGCGAAAGTCCGACGGTGGCTGGAGCGACATCCAGATCCTGACCAGCAAACCCAAGTCCAGTCAGACCGGGCAGAAAGCGGAATCGCTGACCATCAGCGGCACCTCAATGTATGCCGTGGCCATGGATCGACTCGATGAATTGCGCGCGCTTCAGGCACAGCGTGTGCCGCTGCCGTTGATTGACGGTATCGGGCGCAACTGGGGTCTGTGGCGGATCAACAGCATCGACGAGAACCAGAGCGAGGTCATCGATGACGGCACCGCGATGGTGATCAAGTGGGTGGTCGGATTAACGGAGTTCAACAATGCGTAAGGTACGAAGCGTGGCCGGTGATTCAGTGAATCTGCTGCTCTACCGCGAAACCGGGCGCAGTGATGACGCCGCCGAAGAAGCTCTGTGGACACTCAACCCGACCCTGGCCGAACACGGCCCGATCCTGCCCGCAGGCGTCTGGGTCACGCTGCCGGAACTCGACGCGAAACCGGCCGCGATCAAACCGGTTACGGCGTGGGATTAAGGAGGACGCATGGCACTGGGTTTTACCCCGGCGATACACATTTACGGGGCCCATTCGGCCCTGCTCAATCAACGCCTGATCAGTTGGGAACACATCGATGCAGCCGGTTTCGAGTCCGATCAACTGACGTTGACGATTGACCTTGAAGGCCTCGAAGGGCTGCCGGATCTGGGCGGGAAAATCGGCCTTGAGGTCGGTTATCTGGAGTCGGGAATGGTCGACAAGGGCCAGTTCAAAGTGACGCGCCTGACGCCGACGCTGTTCCCGTTCCGCCTGACGCTGGTGGCCACCGCGGCGCCGTTCAGCAAGGATGATGAGACGGGCTTCAAGCAACGTCGCACGGCCAGTCATGGCCCGACCACCTTGGGTGCGCTGTTTCGCAAACTGGTGTCGAGCCATGGCTTTTCACCGCGCGTTGCGCCCGAGGTGGCGATGATCAGAATCGAGCACGTCGACCAGTCCAACGAAACCGACATGAGCTTTCTGACGCGCCTGGCGAAAAAGTACAACGCGGTGACCAAACCCTACAACGACGTGTACGTGCTGGCCCGTCCCGGCCAGACCAAATCGTTGTCGGGCCAGGTGCTGGCGGACGTGACCTTGTCGGTGACCAGCAACAACCGTCCCGGCGATCACGCGTTCGTCAGCGCCACGCTGGAGGAGTCTGCCCGCGAGCAGACCAAGGGTTGCAAGACCTGTTTCTGGGATGGTGCTGCCGGCGTGTTGCGCTGGGTTGAAACGGGGCTTGCGCCGTTCAAGACCCTGCGCCAGAAACAACCCACTGAAGCCGATGCGATCGCCGTCGGCGAGGGCGAAGTGCGCAAGATGCTCCGGCAGAAGTACAAGGTGAAGATCACCTGTCCCGGCAATCCACTGCTGGCGGCCGAAGGTCTGGTGCTGCTCGATGAGACCTGGCCGGACTTCATGCGTGGGCGCTGGTCGATCGAAAAAGTCACCGCCAGTGGCAATCGAGAGAACAGCTATCGCTGTGTGATCGATGCCAGCGGCCTTGATCCCAAGGCTGAAGCCAAGGACTGATTCCCCGCTTTGTCACTGTGATGAAGATCCCTGTGGGAGCGGGCTTGCCCGCGAAGAGGCCAGCCCGTTCAAAAGAGATGCCGGTTGATCCACCGCCATCGCTGGCAAGCCAGCTCCCACAGGTTTTGCAGTGTTCTGCAGACCGCTTTTCATTCAACTCTGGAACACCACCATGAAGATCACCCCGATCCTCACGCAGCTGCGTGGGCAATGCCCAAGCCTTGCCAACCACATTGCGGTGGGTGTCGATCTGGCGTTGCTGCAAGGCAACGCCGATCTGCCGACACCCTCGGCCCATGTTCTGCCCCTGGCGGATCTCGCCAGCACCAGCACCGCACAAAACCTCACCGCGCAACCGATCCGCGACCGCTTCGAAATCGTCTTGGCGCTCGACGCCAGCGACAGCACAAAAGCGCTGGATCTGTTGCACGACCTGCGCGTCGAACTGTGGCGCGCGCTGGTGGGATTCAAACCGGGCAATGACTACAGCGCCATCGTCTACGACGGCGGCGAGATGGTCTCGATCAACAGCAGCCGGGCCTTCTATCGGCTGCGCTTTTTTACCGAGTTCCAGCTCGGCCGCAATCTGCCGAGTCAGCCTGCGGAGAGTTGGCACGAACGTGAACTGGACGGTTTGTCGTCCTTTATCGGGGTCACCGTGCGGGTCGATGCGATCGACCCGGCCGACCCCAATCTGAAACACCCGGGCCCTGACGGGCGCGTGGAAATGACTTTCTCTGGAGACGTAACCCCATGAGCAATCGCATCACCGTACTGCCGGCCGCTGGCCGTGCCGTGCCTGACCCGGAAGCGGGCGATCTGCTGCCCAAAGAAGGCCGTGAAGTGCTGGACAGCGCCTGGTGGCGCCGACGTCTGGCCGACGGCGATATCACTATCAAAACTGTAAAAGTCAAAGCACAGGGAGCCAAATAATGGCGATCGGATTCAGCAACATCCCCGCGGACATTCGTGTACCGCTGTTCTATGCCGAAATGGACAACTCGGCCGCCAATAGTGCGACTTCGGCCATGCGCCGTCTGATCGTCGCTCAGGTCAACGACAACGTCGCCCCGACTGAAGTCGGCAAGCTGGTGCTGGTCTCCAGCGTTGCGCTGGCGAAAAGCATCGGTGGTCAGGGCTCGATGCTCGCCTCGATGTACGAGACCTTCCGCAAGGCCGACCCGATCGGCGAGATCTGGTGCCTGCCGCTGCACAACACTGAAGGCGCGATCGCCAAAGGCGTGCTGACCCTGACTGGCACTGCGACTCAGGCTGGCGTGCTCAACCTGTACGTCGCTGGTGTGCGCGTGCAGGCCACCGTGGTCAACGGTGCCACCGCTGCTCAAGCGGCTACCGCACTGGCACAGAAAATCAACGCCACCGCCGATCTGCCGGTCAGCGCTGCGGCTGCCGAAGGTGTGGTCACCCTGAACGCCAAGTGGACCGGCGACAGCGGTAACGATATCAGCCTGCAGTTCAATCGCCTGGGCAAGAGCAACGGCGAAGAAACCCCGGCCGGCCTGACCACTGCGATCACCGCCATGACCGGCGGCGCCGGCGTGCCGGACCAGGTCGCAGCTGTGGCTGCACTGGGCGACGAACCTTTCGAGTTCATCGCACTGCCGTGGTCGGATCTGTCGACCCTCAATACCTGGCAAGCAGTGATGGATGACAGCACCGGTCGCTGGTCCTGGGCCAAGCAACTGTTCGGTCACGTCTACAGCGCCAAGCGCGGTACCGTCGGCACCCTGGTTGCTGCTGGCCAGGCACGTAACGATCAGCACATGACCATCCAGGCGCTGGAGCCGGGCGTACCGCAACCTTTCTGGGTCCAGGCTGCCGCACTGGCTGCGCGCACCGCGGTGTTCATCTCCGCCGATGCCAGCCGTCCGACCCAAAGCGGCAGCCTGCCGGGTGTTGATCCGGCGCCGGCCAGCGAGCGATTCACCCTGACCGAGCGGCAGTCGCTGCTCAACTACGGCATCGCCACGGCCTACTACGAAGGCGGCTACGTGCGCATCCAGCGTTCGATCACCACCTACCAGAAGAACGCTTACGGTCAGGCCGACAACTCCTACCTGGACAGCGAAACCATGCATCAGTCGGCGTTCATCGTGCGTCGTCTGCAAAGCGTGATCACCAGCAAGTACGGCCGGCACAAACTGGCTTCCGACGGCACCCGTTTCGGCGCCGGCCAGCCGATCGTCACCCCGGCGACCATTCGCGGCGAGCTGATTGCGCAGTACGCCAAGCTGGAACTGGAAGGCCACGTGGAGAACGCCGAGCTGTTCGCCGAGCACCTGATCGTCGAGCGCGACGTACAGGATCCGAGCCGCGTGAACGTGCTGTTCCCGCCGGATTACATCAACGGTCTGCGCGTGTTCGCACTGCTCAACCAATTCCGTCTGCAATACGACGACGCGGCCTGATCGCCGCGTTTGGCCGTAAGCATTCAGCCCACTCCGGTGGGCTTTTTTATTTGAAGGGAGTAACACCATGGGTCAAGTGATTGCAGGCACCTGCTACGTCAAAGTCGACGGTGCACAACTGACTATCAACGGCGGCTGCGAAGCCCCGCTGATGGCCGTCAAACGCGAAACCGTCGTACCGGGTTTCTACAAGGAAACCGACGTCGCGCCGTCGTTCAAAGTGACCGCGCTGCACACCGCCGACTTCCCGCTGAAGAAGCTGATCGAAGGCACCGACATCACCGTTACCTGCGAATTCAGCAACGGCAAAGTCTACGTGCTGGCCGGTGCCTATCTGGTCGAAGAGCCGGTATCCAAAGGCGATGACGCCACCATCGAACTGAAATTCGAAGGCATCAAGGGGACCTGGCAATGAGCGGCGCCGTGAAGCTTCAGGTTGCGATCGAAGCTCACGGCGAGCCCCTGACCGAACTCGTCCTGCGCCGTCCGACGGTGCAGGAAGTGCGAGCGATCAAGGCGCTGCCGTACAAGATCGACAAGAGCGAAGAAGTCAGCCTCGACATGGACGTGGCGGCCAAATACATCGCCGTGTGCGCCGGTATTCCACCGTCGTCGGTCAACCAGCTCGATCTGGCTGACCTCAACGCGCTGAGCTGGGCCGTTGCGAGTTTTTTCATGAGTGCGGCGTCGGAGCCATCACCGACCTGATCGCAGTCGCCTATGACCTGGCCTGGTTCTGGAAGGTTGACCCCGAACAGATGATGGCCAGGCCACTGGATGTGCTCCGCGAATCGCTGGAGCACGCGCAACGGATCAATGCGATGCAGCAGGTGCAGTGATGGCAGACGAAGAAAAGAAAGTGCAAACACCGGTGCTGATCACGGGCATCGATGAACTGTCGCCCAAACTCGGCGCCCTGCGAGTAAAGGTCGAGAGCTTCAAGAAAAATCTCGAACAGACCGGCCTCGGCAAACTGGATGTCAGCGGTCTGTTCAAGGGCGGCAGCGTGATCACGCCGTTCGTGGACGGGATCAAATCGGCGGCAGCGTTTCAGGGCAAATTGACTGAAGTCAGCGAGACGGCGAAAACCGCGGATCTGCCTGCCGCACCGAAAGTCGCTGCACAAAACATGAACGTGTTCAGTGCGTCGATGGAAAAGGTTTCCGCTGCTGTTGACGCGGCGCTGGTGCCGGCAGTCGGTGCGTTGGTCGTCGGGCTTGAGCCAATGCTGACTCAGGTCGCCAGCCTGCTTGCCGACAACCCGCAACTGGTGGAAGGCCTGGCTGCGGGGGCCATCGCCTTCTCGGCGATGCAAACCGCGGTCACCGGCGCCACGCAAGTGTTCGATGTCATGAGCATGGTGCTCAAGACCAATCCGATCATGCTCATCGCCATGGGCATCGCGGTGGCGGCCGGTTTGATCTATGCCAACTGGACGCCGATCAGCGCGTTCTTCAAAGGCATGTGGGAAGGCGTGAAAAACATCGGTGCGAGTGCGATGGCGACGTTGCGCTCGATTCTTGACTGGCGACCACTGGATGCACTGGCGGCGCTGTGGTCGCCGGTCGCGGGATTCTTCTCGGGCATGTGGGACGAGGTCAAAGCTGTCACTGCGCCGATAATCGACTTCTTCAAATCGGTGTTCTCGTGGACGCCCGCCGGCATGATCCTGGAAAACTGGGCGCCGCTGACGGGGCTGTTTTCGGCGATCTGGGAACTGCTCAAGGCCTTGAGTGTGCCGGTGATGGCGTTCCTCCGAAACCTGTTCGATTTCTCGCCGATGCAGATGATCAACAGTGCGTGGGGCGGTGTTGTCAGGTTCTTCGAACCGATGTTCAGCGGCCTGCGAAAAGTCGCGCAACCGGCTAAAGAGTTTCTGGTGTCGTTGTTCGATTTCTCGCCCATGCAGATGATCACCAGCGCCTGGGGCGGTGTTGTTGCGTACTTCCAGCCGCTGTGGACGACTCTGCAATCGGCGGTGCAAAGCACCCGGGATACATTGCGGGCACTGTTCGATTATTTCCCGATGGAAATGATCACCAGCGCCTGGGGTGGTGTCGTCGGGTACTTCGAACCGATCTGGATGGCACTGCAAACCTCAGTGCAGCGGGTCCAAGGCTTTTTCAGCAGCCTGTTCGAGTGGTCGCCGCTGGAGCAGATTGCGCAGTACTGGCAGCCGGTCGGCGAAGTCTTTTCGGCGCTGTGGGATGTTGTGCTGGCGGCGTCTGCACCGGTCGTGGACTTTCTGCACACCCTGTTCGAATGGAAACCTCTGGATCAGATCATCGAGAGCTGGGGGCCGATTGTCGGGTGGTTCGGCGAGTTGTGGCAAAAGCTGCAAACCGTCATCGCGCCGATCAAGGAGCTGTTCGACGGAGGTTTCGCCGGGTTGATCGCCAAGGTCACCGGCAAGGTCGAAACTCTGACCCAAGCGCAGCGCCAGACCAATGCCGAAGGCAAGGGTGAGCTGGCGCCGGCATTCTTTGGCGCGAGTAGCGCCCCTGCTGGAAACGGAACGCTGCAAGGCGGATCGCTGCCACAAACCTCCAGCGCCCTGATCCAGCAAAACGCGGCCAACAACCGTACGCAACTCGAAGGCGGCCTGACCGTGCGCTTCGAAAATGCACCGGCGGGGCTGCGCACCGATCAACCACAAACCAATCAACCGGGCCTGGCGCTGTCTTCGCGCATCGGCTATCGCTCGCTGTCGGCAGGAGGTTCCAATGAACTGGCGTGACCGCTTGTTGCCGGCATCGTTTCGCGGTGTCGGGTTCTGGATCGATCAGGCGAAAACCCCGGTCGGTCGCAAAGGTCAGTTGCACGAATACCCGCAACGCGACCTGCCGTATTTCGAGGATCTCGGCCAGCAGGCCAAGACCCACGACATCACGGCGTTCATCATCGGCGCCGATTGCCTGGAGCAGCGCGACAAGCTGCTCAAGGCGTTGGAGGCAGGCAGTGGTGAACTGGTGCATCCGTGGCTCGGACGCTTGCAGGTCAAGGTCGGCGAATGCGACATGACCCACACCCGCCAGGACGGTGGGCTGGTGACGTTCAGTCTGAAGTTCTATCCCGACCGGCCGTTGCCGTTTCCGACCGCCACGGTCAGTACGCAAAAAGTTCTGTTGGCCAAGGCTGACACTTTGCTGGGTTCTGCGGTGGCGCGCTTCGAGCAGGCGATGACGTTGATCAAGGCTGCGCGGATCGGCATTGCCAATCTGCGCAACAGCCTGACCGGCGTGTATGAGGTGATCAAGGAGCAGCTCAAACCGCTGATCGAGCAGTACAAGCAGATCACTGAACTGGTCAAAGCCGTCAAGGAGTTGCCCAAGGAAGTGGCAGCGGAGTTCAAGGGCTTGCTCGGCGATATCAAGGAGCTCAAGGCATTCGCGAAGGAGGGCTACCGTGGCGTGATTGCCGACGTGTCCCAGCAACTCGAAGCCATTCGCAAGGCCGATGCGCCGAAGATCACCACCGGCAAGGACACCAACGCGGCGGCGCAAGCCATGGCCGATCTGGTGCAGGACACCATGCTGGTGAAAGTGGCGCAGTGGGTAGCGTCAATGCCGGTGGCGACTCCGGCGGTGAAGCTGTCGTCGACACCTTCGGTGGCGCATCAGGCGGATCAACCGGTGACTCGTCAGGAAGTGCCGGTGACCGAAGAAATGAAAGCACTGCAGAAGGCGGTCGGGGTGGCAATTGACCCGATGCTGGACAAGGCCGATCCCAAACATCACCAGGCAATCAACGATGTGAAGGAAGCGCTGATTGCGCATCTCAAGGCAGTGGCGTCATCCGGTGTGCGCCAGGTCACCAAATCGTTTCAGGAAAGCCTGCCGGCGCTGGTGGTGGCCTACAAGCAATTTGCCGATGCCACACGGGTGACTCAAGTGACGCAGAGCAACGCGATGAACCATCCGGGCTTTTCTCCCAACGACGTAAAAGTGTCCAGGGAGTGAGCCATGAGCGAGATGGATAACCATGTCACGCTGACCGTCAACAACATGGAATACGGTGGCTGGAAAAGTGTGGAAATCACCGCCGATCTTGAGCGCCAGTTCCGCACCTTCAAACTCGACATCACCTGGCAATGGCCGGGGCAGACGGTGGATCAACGGATCAAGCCGGGTGACCCGTGCGAAGTGAAAATCGGCCAGGACCTGGTGCTCACCGGCTACGTGTTCAAGACGCCGATCAGTTACGACGGACGCCAGATCAGCCTGAGCATCGAGGGCAGTTCCTGTACTCAGGATCTGGTGGACTGTGCCGCGATCAACCGCCCGAACCAGTGGAAAGACCAGCCCATGCTGGGCATCGTCGAGGCTTTGGCGTCGACTTACCAGGTCAAGGTCGTCAGCGAGATTGCCGAAACCACGCGATTGGGCAGCTACACCCTCGTACCGGGGGAAACGGTGTTTCAATCGATCGATCGTCTGCTTTCGCTGTTTCGGGTGTTCTCCACCGACGATGCGGCTGGGCGGTTGGTGCTGGCCAGACCTGGCAGCGCTGGCCGCGCCAGCGATGCGCTGGAGCTGGGCAAGAACATCCTCTCGGCCAACGCGCCGATGGATTACAGCCAGGTGTTCTCCGAATACCGGGTCATTGGCCAGCAGAAAGGCAACGATCAGAAAAGCGGCGCGGCGGTCAGCGAGATTGAATCGATCGCCACGGATCTGGGCTACAAGCGCCGCCGCGTCACCGTGATCAACGAGGGCCTGCAGATCAATCCTGATCTGTCGCTCAAACGGGCGCTCTGGGAAAGCGCCACGCGCGTTGGCCGGGCGCAGACCACCACCTATCAGGTGCAGGGCTGGCGTCAGACCAATGGCGATCTGTGGCGCCACAACACACTGGTGAAGGTCAAGGATCCGGTACTCGGCTTTGACGGCGACATGCTGATCTCCAAAGTGACGTATTCGCTGTCGGCGCAAGGTTCGGTGACCACCCTGCAAGTGGCGCCGCCGCAGACTTTTGATCCCGATCCAACGCCCCCGAAAAAAACCTCATAGGCCCGGAAAAGATCGCAGCCTTCGGCAGCTCCTACAGGTGTACGCCGGTCATAGGTAGGAGCTGCCGAAGGCCGCGATCTTTTGACCTCGGCCCGTTTCGTACAGGAACCAAGCATGAGCCTACTGACACGCCTGCTGGCGCGCGGCACTGTCGTGCTCGCCAACTCGGCATCCAAGCTGCAATCGCTGCAAATGCGCCTCACCGCCGGTGAAGTGAACGACGACCTGGAGCACTTCGAACCGTACGGTTTCACCAGCAACCCGCTGGCCGGCGCCGAAGGCATCGTCACGTTTCTCGGCGGTGACCGTTCTCACGCCATCGCCCTGGTGGTCGCCGACCGCCGTTATCGCCTGCAGTCGCTGGCCTCGGGCGAGGTAGCGATCTACACCGACGAAGGCGACAAAATTCACTTCAAGCGCGGGCGGATCATCGACATCGAAACCGCCACCCTGAACATCCGCGCCAGCAGCGCGGTGAACTTCGACACGCCGGTGATCAACCAGACCGGCAAGATCGTTTCCACCGGTGATCAACTCGCCGGTGGCATCAGTCAGATCAAACACGTGCACGTCGGCGTGCAGGCCGGTAGCGGCCAGACCGGTGCGCCGGCAGGAGGCAAATAATGCTTGTCAGCCAGAACCTCCACGCCGCACTGACCCGCGCCGTGCTCATCAGCCTGTTCACCTGGCGCCGCGCCGCCGATGACGACGCCCTCGACGACGAGGAGCGCTTCGGCTGGTGGGGCGACAGCTTTCCCACCGTCGCCGACGATCGCATCGGTTCGCGGCTGTGGCTGTTGCGTCGGGTCAAGCTGACCCGACAGACCCAGATGGACGCCGAGTTCTATGCCCGCGAAGCCCTGCAATGGCTGATCGACGACGGCCACTGCAGCGCCATCGACATCATCAGCGAACGCCTCGACGCCCAGCGCCTGAACCTGCGCACGGTCCTGACCCTGGCCGACGGCGAACGTCTGGACATCAACCCCGATAACAGTTGGCAGGTGATCTATGCCGTTTGAAACCCCTTCGCTGCCGGTGCTGATCAAGCGCACCCAAAGCGACCTGGCCGGCGATTCGCTGCGCCAGTCCGATGCGCAAGTGTTGGCCCGCACCCTCGGTGGCGCCGCGTATGGCCTGTACGGTTATCTCGACTGGATTGCCGAGCAGATCCTGCCGGACAAGGCCGACGAGTCGACCCTCGAGCGCATCGCCGCGCTGCGCCTGAACCAGCCACGCAAACCGGCGCAAGTCGCCACCGGCAGCGTCAGTTTTACCGCGACCGCCGGTGCGGTGCTGGATGTCGACACGCTGCTGCAAGCGAGCGATGGCCGGACCTACAAAGTCACCGCCGCGCGCACCACCGTCAATGGCAGCAACACCACCACCATCGCGGCGCTCGACGCTGGCAGCCTGGGTAATGCCGACGCCGGTCTGCCGCTTAACCCGGTGCAGCCGATCGCCGGTGTGGTCGGCAACAGTTTTGTGGTACTCGCGCCCGGCCTCAGTGGCGGTGTAGCACGGGAAAGCCTGGAGTCGTTGCGCTCGCGGGTGATCCGTTCTTATCGCGTGATCCCCCACGGCGGTTCGGCCAGCGATTACGAGACCTGGGCGCTGGAAGTGCCGGGCGTGACGCGGGCCTGGTGCCGCGGTGGTTTTCTTGGTCCTGGCACAGTGACGGTATTCATCATGCGTGACGAAGACCCGCAACCGGTGCCCAACGACGAACAACTGGCGGAGGTTCAGGAGTACATCGAACCGCTGCGTCCGGTGACGGCGGAAGTGCATGTGCAGCGGCCGATACAGGTGCCGGTGGTGTACCGCTTCAAGAGCGTCAACCCGGACACCACGGCTGTGCGCGCCGCCGTTGAAGCGCAACTGCGCGACCTGCACAACCGCGAGGCCGATCTCGGTGTGCCGTTGCTGATCAGCCATATCCGCGAAGCCATCAGCAGCGCCGGCGGTGAGTACGATCACACGCTGACCGCGCCGGCCGCTGACGTGCCTGCCGGGCAAAGCGAACTGCTGACCTTCGGAGGCTGCGTATGGGGGGCATAAGAACCGCCGCGCAATATCAGGCGCAGCTGCGCGCCCTGCTGCCGAGCGGCCCGGCGTGGGACCCGGAACGCGTCCCGGAACTTGAGGAAGTGCTGCAAGGCGTGGCCGTCGAACTGGCGCGCCTCGACGCCCGCGCCGCCGACCTGCTCAACGAGATGGATCCGGCGGGCGTCAGCGAATTGGTACCGGACTGGGAGCGGGTGATGGAGCTGCCCGACCCGTGCCTGGGCGCCACGCCGCTGTTCGACGACCGCCGCCTCGCCGTACGCCGCCGCTTGCTCGCGGTCGGCAGTCAGGCTGTCGGTTACTACCTCGACATCGCCAAAAGCCAGGGCTATCCCAACGCCAGCATCACCGAACACGAAGCCCCACGCATGGGCCGCTCGCGTTTCGGCGCCGCGCACTGGGGCACCTGGGAAGCGCAATTCATGTGGACGCTCAACACCGGTGGCCGGCTGCTGCTCGGTCGGCGCTACGGCGCGAGCTACTGGGGCGAGCGCTTTGGCGTGAACCCGGGCTCGGCACTGGAGTGCCTGATCCACCGCAGTGCACCGGCGCATACCAAGGTGCACATCAATTATGACTAGGGAGGGATGACGAGATGGATTATCCGAAAAGTGTGCCCAGCGCCGGTCTGGTGAATGGCAAGTTTATTGATGAAAACCCGCTGACCGGGACGCCGGGGTCACTGATCCCGGCAGACTGGGGCAACGGGGTAACGCAGGAAATTCTCAACGTGATCAAGGCCGGGGATCTGACTCCGGACGAGAAGAAATACGATCAGTTGTTGCAGGCGATTCAGAGCGTTTCGGCCAAGGGCTGGAATCTGGATTCGGCGTTGCCGATCGGGTCGTTGCCAACCGCTACTGTTGCTACGGCAGACGGGCGACTGCCGATCACGCCAGCGGCTGTTGCCACCAGTGGCGGGAGGGTGTCGATTCCGGCTGGCGTGCTGATCAGCCTCGGCCAAGAAGTGATAGCGGGGCAGTTGGGACGCTCGCGTACGTTCACTACACAGTTGTGGAGCAGTCCCGATTTGCTGCCAAGTACCGGCTACTTCCTCCGGGCGCAGGTGATCAGTGGTGCGCTGACCTTTTACATGCAGCGCGGCACGATCTACGACGCTACGCCTGACGGTTTGAAAGGGACGATCAATGGTGCGGCGGGCGGTGGTTTCCAGTCGACGCCGCTGGACATCTGTCTGGCCTGGGTCGTTACGGCGGGACCTGGTTCCATACCCATTGTCAGGGCGATCTACAACCGTAACCGGTTGTCGTGGACACAGACCGTCAATGGCAATGGCGTGGTTTACCTGCCACTTGATCCGCATGCCCGTGCGGCACGGTTGGTGGTGGGGAATCCGACCCCGCATCCGACCGGTATTACCACGGTGGCCTTCGCTCCGGGAGGATGGCTGGGGGGCAACTATTCTTACCTGAATCCGACGGTTACTACTTCCAGCAACTGGGATGGCTGGAGCACCGTCGGTGCTTCGGTAGGAATCTTCACGAGTAACGTTGTCAACGACACGACGGTTTCCACGCTATCTGCCAGTTTCGACCATGCAGAGTTGCGTTCGCTTTGGCAGGTTTATCAAAGCGAACACACCCTCGGCTCGGGAAATGCCTCAAGTGATGAGTTGTTATTTGGTATGGGAATCAAGAGTTTTTCTCAAGCCGATTATGCCAACGGTATTGCGATCAACTTTGCCTCGGCCATCAATGTGCATTTTTCCTGGGAGCTGATCCGATGATCATCATTCAAGAGCTGCATCAGTTCGAGGAAGGCTTGCGCCCGGCCCAGCCATCCAGTGTCCATGATTGGGATGGAGAAAAATGGCAGCTGAATGCGTCCAGAGTTGCCGAGCTGGAACTTCAGGAAGCCGAACAGCTGTGTTCCAAGGTCGACGCGGCGGCCGACAGCGCTCGCACCGTTTTGGCCGGCGACCCGCTCAAAGCCATGGAGTACGCCCAGGCTGCTGCTGACGCTCAGGCTTATCAAGACGCCGGTTATCCAAAAAAAGAGGTGCCGTTGTCGGTTGCTGCATGGGTCGTCAAAGGTCGAACTGCCAAACAGGCTGCCGAACAGATTCTGAGCAAGTCCGAGCAACTCACCGACCATTTGCTGACCCTGCGCACCTTGCGCCTGAAGGCCAAACACCAGATCCGCACGCACGCGGCCAAAGGCAATCCCGATCTGGCGCGCCGTGCTGGCGATGAGGCGTTGGCGGCGATTCGCGAACTGTTCAGCAGCCAGAATCTCTAGTCGCAACGCCTTCGTTCTGCATCACCCAAGCCCACCTCGATGTGGGCTTTTTATTTTCAGAAAACAGACCGCCGCTGGCTCGCATCAGCGATCGCCGTGATGCGGTTCATTTGTTATTTCAGAGGAACGAAAGACCTATGGATTATCCAAAAAGCGTCCCCAGCGTCGGTCTGGTCGATGGCCGGTTTGTCGATGAAAACCCGGTGGCGGGCACGCCGGGTTCGTTGATTCCGGCGGTGTGGGGTAATGCAGTTACAGAGGAAGTACTCAACGTTGTCATTGGTGCAGGGCTGACACCTGCTGAAGGTGACAACCGACAGTTGCTCAAAGCGTTACAAGCGCTGTTGGCATTGTCCAGCCCGATGGCAACGTCCGTGACCAGTGCGTCGACCTCCAAAGCGTTGGCGGCAAATGAGCTCGGGCTGGTGCTCGTCAATGCGAGCAGTGGTGCCACCACCATCAGCCTGCCTCCGGCGGATCTTGCGTTGGGGGTTCGCGACGTCATCGTACGTCGGGTGGACAACTCGACATCGCGCTTGGCAGTGCGCGCGTCGGGTACTGACAAAATCAGATTTCATACCCATCTTGCCGCAGCCGGGTACCCCTTTTTTGTACTGATGGGGTCGGGGGACTGGTGGCATCTGCGCAGTGATGGTGCAGGCAACTGGTGGCCGATCGGACGGTTCGATGGCACACCGTTGGGCCGGGCTGTCTTTGAGACCACGACGCTCCTCAACCCCGGCGGTTACGGTCCGCTTAACGGGGCGGTATTCAGTCGCAGCGACTGGCCGTGGTTGTGGGATCACGCGCAGCAGTCCGGAGCCCTGACCACTGAAGCCGCGAAGGTCGGGGCCGAGGGTGGCTGGACCAGCGGAGATGGCACGCTGACCTTTCGCGGGCCGGAGGGACGAGGGGAGTTCATCAGAGTGTCCGATGAGGGGCGTGGGGTTGATGCCGGTCGCTCGATTGGCAGTTGGCAGGTCGACATGTTCCGCTCTCATCGACACGAACTCAAAAGCGACCTGTTGGGCGTTCCGCTTGTGTCGGCACCGAACGCGGCGCCTGACGCCTTATTTAATCAGGCGAACATCAGTCTCGGGTTTACCGAAAACACCGGCGGTGTCGAAACCCGTCCGCGCAACATGGCCTATGCCGGCCGGATCAAACTCATCTGACGCCGTTGCTATACGGCATTTTTCAGCCGCAAAAGGAAGTGAACAATGACTTACTACTATGTTGTAAATGAAGCGACCCAGGAATTGACCGGGCCGATCGAGTTACCGATTACTCCAGGAATAGGTGTTCAGGTTCCCGGCAATGTGATTGAGTTGGCGGAACAATTGCCAGTCGCCGAGCCGGGGCACGTCTGGGTCTGGCGTAATGGCCAGACATTGCAGTTGATCGATTTGCGCAACCGGTTCGTCTATCGCAAGAGCGATGGCAATTATGTCTATTGGACCGAACTGGGCCCGCTTCCTGATGACCTGACAGCCAAGCCGCGTCCCAACGCGTATTACTTCTGGAAGGACGACGACTGGGTGCTGAACATCGAAGCCGAACGTGCCGGTCTCGCAGCGCAGGCGGATGTCGAACGCGACAGTCGTCTGCGTGAAGTGCTCATTCGCATCGCGCCACTGCAATATGCGTATGACTTGGGGGAAGCCACCAGTGATCAATTGGCATCGCTGCAGGCTTGGAAACGTTACACCCTGAACCTGGCTCGAATCGAATTACAAGCGGATTACCCATCGGTCATCGAATGGCCGAGTGCACCTGCCCGACTCGTGGTTTCGTCCACCATCTAACTCGCAAGGCATCACTCAAAATTTACCGGCGGCCTTGTGTTTCCAGCATTCGGCTGCCTGTAAAACTGAAAGGTTCTGGACATGGACTATCCAAAAAGTATTCCCGGCGTTGGCCTGGTCAACGGCGGCTTTGTCGACGAAAACCCGATCGCCGGATCACCGGGATCATTGATACCGGCCGCGTGGGGCAACAGCGTCACGCAGGAAATTCTCAATACGATCAAGGCTGCCGGGCTGACGCCTGATGAAGCCAGAACCGACCAGTTGGCTGCGGCCATCGGTGCGCTGGTCGACTTCAGCAAACTGAAGAACACCCCAACCACATTGGCCGGTTACGGCATCACCGATGCGGTGGGGCGGTTGTTGGCGGTGCGGCAGATCGAGACGGTCGGGATCACGGTTTACAAGCCCAATCCCAGGGCCAAACGGATTCGCGTGCGGTTGGTGGGGGCGGGGGGATCGGGTGGTGGTTGTGCGCCGGTGACAGCGGGTTATCACAGTATTGGAGGTGGCGGTGGTGGTGGCGCCTACGTCGAGAGCTTATATGACGTGACAGCAGAAATGATGGCCGGCGTTCCTGTGTCACTGGGGGCCGGTGGCGCTTCACGTAATTCGATGGGGCAGGCCGGCGGAGGCGCTTCTTTTGGCAGTTACATGAGTGCATCCGGTGGCATGGGCGGGCAAATACTGACCTTTCCTGTGACAGCCACGGCAGTTGGCTTCGTTCAGGGGGGCGCTGGAGGACAAACCGTGACGGGCGGCAATCTCGCTAATGCACGTGGAATAGGCGGTGGCTATGCCATGTACAACGCCAATTGGGGCGTATTGGCTGGTGGCGGTGGCGCGAGTCCGTTTGATGGCGGTGGCCCGTTGATGGGCCTTAGTGGCGCTGGCACTTCAGGAAATAGAGGGTCGGGTGGCAGTGGTTCATGTTCGACCAGTGCCTCCGCGTCAGTCCTCAGCGGCGTCGGCGGCAACGCCTTCTGTGAAATCTGGGAGTACGAATAATGGCCCGTTATGCACGAATGGAAAACGGCGTCGCAGTCGAACTGATCGACACCGGCGACTACGCAATCACCCAACTGTTTGCCCCCGCTTTCGTCGAGTCGATGGTGCAAGTGCCAGAGGGCATGCAGATCGAAATCGGCGCGCCCGTCGGCGAACTGCGCCAGGAGATTGCGCCGTTGCCTGTAACGATCAGTCCGGTCGTTGCCTCCGAAATCGTCCCCGATGAACAAGAGCCTCTGGCGGCAGCGCGCCTTTGGCGCCAGTCCAGCCTGTCGGCCACTGAGTGGTGGGTGACGCGGCATCGTGACGAGCAGGAACTGGGTCGCGGGACGACGCTCAAGGCTGCGCAGTATCTGGAGTTGCTGGAGTACCGCCAGGCGCTACGCGACTGGCCTGATTCCAGGCAATTTCCTTCCGCAGTTTCCCGGCCTTCCGCCCCGACTTGGCTCGCTTGCAGAACAGGAGAGAATTAATGGATTACCCAAATAGTGTCCCCAGCGCCGGTCTGGTGAACGGCAAGTTTGTCGATGAAGACCCGATCAAAGGGTCGCCAGGATCGTTGATTCCGGCAAGTTGGGGCAACGGCGTTACCCAAGAGATTCTCGGTGTAGTGCGGGCCGGTGGTCTGACGCCGAGTGAGGCGTCGAATGCTCAATTGCTCGGCGCTCTGCGCAGCAACCAATTGTTCCAGACCGCTGCACCGTTCGATGTCAGCCGCTCGGCTGCAACGTCCGAATTTGTACAGCGCGCGCTGGGTAACTACGCCGGAGCGCGGGGCGTGTCTGCTGCAACACAGTTGACGGCGGCGGATGTGGGATGGGCGATCGGTCTTGGAGGCAATTCGGCGTACACCGTAACCCTGCCGGATATCACTACTGTTCCGAATGGTGCAACGATCGGCTTTCACTGCCGCAGCAATGCCGCGATCACCATCGCCTGCATGAGCGGTAGCCAAATTAGCCCGCAAGGCGCCTATCTGACTTCGATTGTGATCAACAGTGGTGAAAGTGCCAACGTTGTCAAAGAGAACGGTATCTGGACGGTTCACGGGACGGCCAGTCTGAAATATGCCGCGCTGTTTTCCGGACTTGTCAGTAATCCCGGATATCAGAAGCACGCGAGTGGGAATATCGATCAGTGGGGCTCGGGAATGTCGAATGCCGCCGGCAACGTCTACGTGACATTTCCGGTTCCTTTCCCGAGGGGCTACTTCTCGCTCGTGGCCACCCATGCGGGAGGCGATGCAGCAATGATCGCGTTGATTGCCGTCAGCCAAGTGGGTTGCACGCTGAGAATTCGCGATGCGGCCGGCTCTCTGGCCGGCAATTGCACCGTGAATTATTTTGTAAAGGGCTATTGAATGAATACCTTCAATGTTTTGTTCAGCGCCAGTACCCGGGGTGCCTATGTACCGGGTATCAATTCGACGGACATTCCCGACGACGTTATCGAAATTCCTCAGGGTTACTGGATCTCGTTGCTGCAGCAGATGGCAGTCACACCGAAAGTGATCGGCGTGCGAGCGGATAACGGCTATCCGATCCTGGTCGATCCACCGCCTCCTTCACCAGATGAAGCGGCTGATATCGAGCGCTCATGGCGCACCGCGCAACTCGCCGCCACCGACGGTCTGGTAGCACGTGACCGCGATGAACTCGAGGATGGCGGCGGCACTACATTGACCACCGAGCAATACGCTGAACTGCAAACCTATCGCCGTGAGTTGCGAGACTGGCCGCAAGGTTCATTTTTTCCGTTCAGCGAGCACCGGCCGGTAGCGCCGAGGTGGCTGGCTGCTGCGCTGTAATTCATCAGGGAAGTTGAAATGGATTATCCAAAAAGCGTTCCCAGCGTCGGGCTGGTGAACGGCAAGTTCGTCAATGAAGATGTCGTCGCGGGATTGCCCGGATCGTTGATCCCGGCGACCTGGGGCAACAGCGTCACCGATGAGTTGTTGAACGTCGTCAAATCCGCCGACCTTGAGCCAAGCGAAGCCGATGCAACCCAATTGTTGCAAGCGGTGCAAAAACTCAGTCAGGCAGGTGAAGACAAACATGCCACTGACATCGGCGCCGCCAATCTATACATGGCCAATTATGTGCCTCCCGTCACCGCATTGAAGGACGGCTTGGCGCTGCGCTTTACCGCCGGTAATGCCAATACCGGAGCGAGTACCTTTGCACCGAACGGGTTGATGCCCAAGCCGCTGGTAAATCTTGCATCGAGTGCATTGCGGCCTGCCGAGATTGTCGCCGGCAGTGTGTGTTCGGTGGTGTACAGCGCGGCGTTGGACAGTTGGGTACTGGTGTATGCCGGCGGTGGCAGTGGTGCCAGTGGGCGGTTGTTGAGTGTGAGGACGTTCACCTCGTCTGGCACTTATGTGCCGACGGTGGGGATGAAGAATGTGTTGGTGAAAGTTGTCGGCGGAGGGGGCGGGAGTGCAGGTATTGTTGGGACAGCTGCTTCCCAGTATTCGCTTGCAGGTGGAGGGGCCTCTGGTAGTTACGCGGAAGCCTGGCTTTCGGCCGCAACGGTTGGAGCCAGTCAGATCGTCACGGTGGGCGTTGGTGGCGCCGCAGGTTTGATCGCATCCGACGCTGGAACGGGCGGAACCAGCTCCTTGGGATCGCTGGTTTCAGCGCCTGGCGGTGCTGGTTCGACCTCGTTGGGTTACACCAGCTTCCCAGGGACCGGTCTGTATGTTGGTGGGTATCCCGGCCAAGCTGCGAAAGGCGGGAACATCGTCAGCATGGCGGGTTCTGCCGGTTCGACAGGTATTTCCATCAATGCGTCGACCCTGGCCGGACATGGTGCCAACTCGCCCTTGGGCAATGGTGGTGTTGCCAGCAGTGCGCAGGGAGCAATCGCGGCCCCTGGTTCCGGGTTCGGTTCCGGGGCGGGCGGCATTGCCAACGCCCCCAGTCAATCTGGCAGACCGGGGGCTTCCGGTGCCCCTGGTGCAGTGATTATCTATGAGTACGCCTGATGAAAACCTACGCACGCATCGTCAACAACACTGTGGCCGAACTGTTCTCGACTGACGGCAACATGGCCGATATGTTCCATCCGGATCTGCTGTGGGTCGACATCACCGACGTGACACCGACACCGCAAATCGACTGGAACGCCAACTTCGGCACCCTCGGCTGGGTGTTCACAGCCCCCGAAGTCGCGGCATCGAACAACACCCTGACAACTCTGGCAAAAAAATGGCTGGGGGTTGTTGCCCGTCAACCATGATTCAATCGGAGCATCCAGGGAGGATTACGCATTATGCAAATAACTGAAGACAACCTTAAAACCATCATGCCCAACGCCCGCTCCCAAGCGGGCGTTTTTGTTTCTGCACTGAATAACGCAATGAATCGCCGCCATATCGACACGCCCAAACGTATCGCTGCGTTTCTTGCGCAGATCGGTCACGAGTCGGGCCAGTTGCAATACGTGCGCGAGCTGGGCAACAACCAGTACCTGAGCAAATACGACACTGGCACGCTGGCGTTACGGCTGGGCAACACGCCCGAGGCCGACGGCGACGGGCAGAAGTACCGAGGTCGCGGGCTGATCCAGATCACCGGGCGCAGTAACTATCGGCAGTGCAGCCTCGGCCTGTTCGGCGACGAGCGCTTGCTGTCCTTGCCAGAATTGCTTGAGCAACCGCAATGGGCAGCGGAATCGGCGGCATGGTTCTGGGAGCAGAACGGCCTGAACGATCTGGCCGACCGCGATCAGTTCAACAGCATCACCCGCCGAATCAACGGCGGGTTGAATGGCCTGCAGGATCGTCTCGACATCTGGGCGCGGGCGAGGGCGGTGCTATGTCCGTCTCCTGGCGTTTAACCGGCTTTTTGTTACTGACCTTGGGGGGCGCTGCGCTGGCTTGGCAGTTTCAGGACTGGCGTTACGGGCGACAACTCGCGGAGCAGGCGCGGTTAAACGCCGACACCCTCAATCAGCTGAATGTGGCCGCAGCCAGCGCGCAGCAGATCGAGCAGGATAAACGTCTGGCCCTTGAGCAACGCCTCGCGGCCAGTGAACAAACCCACTATCGAGCACTCAGTGATGCCCAACGTGATCAGGATCGCCTGCGCGATCGTCTTGCCACTGCTGATCTGCGCCTGTCAGTCCTCATCGACGCCGGCGACGCCGCCCAAGGCTGCGGGGTGCCAGCCACCGCCGGCTCCGGCGGCGTGGATCATGCAGCCGTACGCGCCCGACTTGACCCGGCGCATGCTCAACGAATTATCGCCATCACCGACACCGGCGATCGCGGACTGATTGCCTTGCAGGCCTGTCAGGCCTATGTCAGAGCGCTGGCGCCCGAACATTTTGAATGAGTCTGTGTATTGAAAGCGCAACCGGGTCGTGTACGGTGGTAGTCATTCCATTCGATCCGGAGCGCACCGTGAAAGAGATCACTCAACTGGCTGCCGAGCTCGGCCGACGTTTGCAGTTGCTCAACGCCCACGTCACCACGGCCGAGTCGTGTACCGGTGGCGGGATTGCGGAAGCGATCACGCGGATTCCGGGGAGCTCGGCGTGGTTCGAGGCCGGTTACGTGACCTACTCCAACCGGCAGAAGACCCAGCAACTGAATGTCCCCGCCGAATTGTTCGGCACGGTGGGCGCGGTCAGTCGCGAAGTCGTCGAGTCGATGGTACGTGGCGCACAGAAGCACAGCCTGGCGCGGTTTGCCGTCGCAGTCAGCGGCGTGGCCGGGCCCGACGGCGGTACACCGAACAAACCGGTGGGCACCGTATGGCTGGCCTGGGGCGTGGGCGATGTGGTTTCCAGCGAAGTTCAGCACTTCTCGGGCAACCGTGATGAAGTGCGCCGACAAACGGTGAAGGCCGCGCTAGAGGGGCTGCTGCGACTAGCGGCACGAGAAATCGAAAATCAGGGGTAGGCGATCCGCGAACGCTGTGGAATAATACTGGCTACTTATACAGGTGTTGGCCGTCAGGCCTTATTGATTACGTGAGGACTTTAATGGACGACAACAAGAA
This sequence comes from Pseudomonas sp. MWU318, assembly GCF_016756945.1. NCBI lineage: Bacteria > Pseudomonadati > Pseudomonadota > Gammaproteobacteria > Pseudomonadales > Pseudomonadaceae > Pseudomonas > Pseudomonas sp. MWU318. Next base: position 322,215 of record NZ_JAESJL010000004.1, on the reverse strand, counting down.
GAAAGCCTTGGCTGCGGCCCTGGGTCAGATCGAACGTCAATTCGGCAAGGGTGCCGTGATGCGTATGGGCGATCAGGACCGTCAGGCGATCCCGGCTATCTCCACCGGCTCTCTGGGTCTGGACATCGCACTCGGCATTGGCGGTCTGCCAAAAGGCCGTATTGTTGAAATCTACGGTCCTGAATCTTCCGGTAAAACCACACTGACGCTGTCCGTGATCGCCCAGGCGCAAAAAGCCGGCGCGACTTGCGCCTTCGTCGATGCCGAACACGCCCTCGACCCTGAATACGCCGGCAAGCTGGGCGTCAACGTCGATGACCTGCTGGTTTCCCAGCCGGACACCGGCGAACAGGCGCTGGAAATCACCGACATGCTGGTGCGCTCCAACGCAGTAGACGTGATCATCGTCGACTCCGTGGCGGCACTGGTACCGAAGGCTGAAATCGAAGGCGAAATGGGTGACATGCACGTGGGCCTGCAAGCCCGTCTGATGTCCCAGGCGCTGCGTAAAATCACCGGTAACATCAAGAACGCCAACTGCCTGGTAATCTTCATCAACCAGATCCGCATGAAGATCGGCGTGATGTTCGGCAGCCCGGAAACCACCACCGGTGGTAACGCGCTGAAGTTCTACGCCTCGGTTCGCCTCGACATCCGCCGTACCGGCGCGGTGAAGGAAGGCGACGAAGTGGTCGGCAGCGAAACCCGCGTCAAGGTTGTGAAGAACAAGGTGGCTTCGCCGTTCCGTCAGGCCGAGTTCCAGATTCTTTACGGCAAGGGCATCTACCTCAATGGCGAGATGATCGACCTGGGCGTGCTGCATGGTTTCGTCGAGAAATCCGGCGCCTGGTATGCCTATGAAGGTACCAAGATCGGTCAGGGCAAGGCCAACTCGGCCAAGTTCCTGGCAGACAACCCGGAAGTCGCTGCCAAGCTCGAGAAGCAGCTGCGTGACAAACTGCTGTCGCCAGCAGTGATCGCGGACTCCAAGGCCTCTGCGGTCAAAGAGACCGAAGACGATCTGGCTGACGCTGATATCTGATAACCGCGATGACCACCGCCGTACTCGATACCCTCGTCGCGGTGCGGCGAACCGCCATGGACCTGCTCGCTAGACGCGAGCACGGTCGAGTCGAACTGACGCGGAAACTGCGTCAGCGCGGCGCTGAGGCGGAAATGATCGAAACAGCCCTCGACCGGTTGACGGAAGAGGGGCTGCTGTCCGAAGCCCGTTACCTTGAAAGCTTTGTTTCCTATCGTGCCCGTTCCGGCTACGGCCCTTTGCGTATTCGCGAAGAGCTGGGCCAGCGGGGTTTGCAACGTGCCGATATCGAGCTCGCTCTGCGTGAAAGCGGTATCGACTGGCAGGAGCAGCTTCGCGAGACGTGGCAGCGCAAGTTCTCCGGACACTTGCCGATTGATGCCAAGGAACGCGCCAAGCAAGGCCGCTTCCTCGCCTATCGGGGGTTTTCGATGGAGATGATCAACCGCTTGTTCAGCGGCAGAGGGATGGACGATTAAGTCGGTTGAAAAAAACGGCCCGCTATGAAAATAGCGGGCCGTTTTTTTTTGCCTTCAAATTACCTTTGATGGCTCACGTGCACGTTGGGCGGCCTGCGGTTTGCTGTGAGCCCAGTTTTCCGGGAGGTTAATGTAATCCACCAGCTCCCTGAGACGGCCATGGTTCCGGGCATTGAACGCGAAAGCCAACCGCACCAGATGGCTGTACTGCGCTTCGTCATGTTCCTCGCCGCTGTAAGCGTGTTGATGGAACTGGTCACTCAGGCACAGATCAGCGAAAGCCTCTTGCATATGTTCCAGAGCCTGCTCGCTGAGCTTGTGATGCATACGAATCACGAACTGACGCTTCAGCCAGCGGCTGGAGTGGAAGTTGCTGTAGAACTGGTTGATCTGCTGCACCGCCTCATCGACGCTGTAGACCAGGCGCATCAGCTTCAGGTCGGTGGGCAGGATGTAGTGGTTTTCTTCGAGCTGCTGGCGAATGAAATCCAGGGCGCCTTGCCAGAACGTACCCCCCGGCACATCCAGCAATACCACGGGCACCAGTGGGCTTTTGCCAGTCTGGATCAGTGTCAGTACTTCCAGTGCCTCGTCCAGGGTGCCGAACCCGCCAGGGCACAGCACCAGCGCATCGGCTTCCTTGACGAAGAACAGTTTGCGGGTGAAGAAGAAATGGAATGGCAGCAGGTTGCCAGTGCCATTCACGGTCGGATTGGCATGTTGTTCGAAAGGCAGGGTGATGTTGAACCCGAGACTGTGATCGCGCCCGGCGCCCTCGTGCGCGGCGGCCATGATCCCGCCACCCGCACCGGTGATGACCATCATCTCTGATCGGGTCAGGGCCGCGCCGAGTTCACGGGCCATTGCATACAGGGGGTGCTCGACCGGCGTGCGCGCCGAGCCGAATACCGTGACTTTGCGTCGTCCCTTGAATTGTTCCAGCACCCGGAACGCCTGCTCCAGTTCGCGCAGGGCTTGCAGGGTGATCTTGGCGTTCCAGCGGTTGTGATCCTCTTGGGCCATGCGCAGCACGGTCAGGATCATGTCGCGATAAATCGGCAGGTTCGGACTGTCGGGAGAAACCTGAGTGAGTTGTTCTTCGACCTTGCTGATGAGGTCGGGGAGTTGTTCCTGAAAATGCCGGCTGAGCAGGTCATTCGGTTGGTAAGGCATTCAACGTCTCCTTCTGCACAGAGCGGTGGCTCTGACGTGCGGCGTCAGTGCCGCGCTGCAAAAACACACACGATCGGCAGTTCCTTTTGCTGCCGTGAACAGATGATCAGGAATACTTTGAATCTAGACCCTGGCGCGCGATCGCGCTGACTTCATCATTGCCATGCAGACTCGATCGAGGCAACCGCTCATTGTTTCTTGGCGCATTGGGTTCACCGCTCGTCCGAACGTCCACCGTAGAGCAAACACTCTGATTTACTGACTTACAGGCACTGTACGACAGTTTTGCGACAACGTCCGTACGCAAGGTGCACGCTTTTCAAGGATTCGTGGTGGCATGGAGGCGGGATAGATGGCCAGAGTGGTTCTGGAAATCGATACGCAGTTGTATCGGATGCTGAAAGCATCAGCCGAGACCAATCAAGTGAGTCTCGAAGAGGAGTGCTGCCGTCGGTTGGCAGGTGGAGAACGACGTTCGCGCTACTTGCAGGCCCTGGTAGCCGAATTGCGCGCCGAGGATGAACAACGGCGCGCCAATACCCGATGATTTACTTCTTCGCCGGGGCAGCTTTCGGGCAGTCGGAGTCCTGGTAGCTGGCCGAACCGATGGCCTTGTTGGTTTTATATTCACTGAAGTCGTAACGCATGATCGCGCCCTTTGCCATCAGCTTGCGGTACGACGGGTTATTGCACACCGAAGCACCCAACTGGAAATACACGGCTTTTGGATCGGCGCGCATCTTTTCGGCGTGGCTGGCCTGCACGCTCAGGTGGTTGATCAGGGTAACGCCTTCAACGGTGTAGCCCTGATCGAGAATGTCTTCGTTGATCGCCCGTGGCGTGCCGACGCTGCTTTGTGCGGCGATGTTGCGCAGTTCTTTGTTCAGATTCTGCTCTTTCAGGGACGCAGCCTGTGCGCTGAAGGACAACGCCAATGCGATGGCCGCGGTAGGAACGATAAGGCGCAGCATGAAACTCTCCTGATTCAGTGACTGGTGGTTCGACCAGCCCCGTGGCTGTGCGTTCAGTGGCGGCGAATTATAGGGGAGCCGGTCTGGACGGTACAGGCTTGTGCCCGTCGCTCTGATAAACTGGCGATCTTTATTGCCTTGCCGAGTGTTGTTCGTGTCGAGTTTTCCTGCCTGCGGGCGCTGCCAGCAATGAGTCACGCCCCCAACGCCGTCGCCCGCCTGCGCGATCAGCGCGAAGATGAAGGTATCAAGCCGATTCAGGCCCGTGGTTTTCGCTCCGAGCGTTGCCGCGACTGTCGGGTGATCATCAGCCATTGCCTGTGCGCCTGGCGACCGACCGTCGAAACCCGTTCCGGTGTGTGCCTGATCATGACCGGCAAGGAAGTGTTCAAGCCGAGCAATACTGGCTGGCTGATCGCCGATGTGGTGCGCGACAACCACGCGTTCATCTGGTCGCGCACCGAGCCGGACCCGCAGATGCTGGCGCTGCTCAACGACCCGCAATGGCAGCCGTATCTGGTGTTTCCCGGCGAATACGTCGAACCGTCGCGGGTGACCAATACCGTCGTGCCCGATAGCAGCAAACGTCCGCTGTTCATTCTGCTGGATGCGACCTGGACCGAGGCGCGCAAGATTTTCCGCAAGAGTCCGTACTTCGACCGCTTGCCGATCCTCAGCCTGTTGCCCGACAAACTCTCGCGCTATCGTCTGCGTCGCTCCACCCGCAGCGAGCACCTGTGCACCGCCGAGGTCGCGGCGTTGTGCCTGGAACTGGCGGGGGACAGCGATGCCGCTTCGGCACTGGACGCCTATTTCGATGTGTTCAGCCAGCATTACCTGGGTGCCAAACAGCAGCTGGACGTCAACGAGTCGACCCCGGCCCATGCCGAGTTGTTGCCTTATATACGAAAGCCGCAAGCGGTGTTGGCCCGATAGTGGCCCATACTCCACACAGCGGCGGCCGTGCTGCTTGACCACCCCGGCTGCGCTGGGCATGCTTGGCGCCGATTAGGGTGCGGCCAAGGTTTGAAACGCCGTGTTTGCAAGAGATTGGCGTTGAACGTGCCCCTGTGGATAGCGCTATGCGGCGGTATCTCGAGTTGCTTTGGTGAGGCCCGAATGCGTCGGGTCTGCCATCAAAAAACAGGATCATTTGAAAAATGGCCACATACGACATCCTGATTGCCGATGATCACCCTCTGTTTCGTAGCGCACTGCATCAGGCGGTGACCCTGGGCCTCGGCCCGGATGTGCGACTGGTGGAGGTGGCGAGCATCGCCGAACTGGAAGCGCGCCTGACCGAAAAGGCTGACTGGGATCTGGTCCTGCTGGATCTGAACATGCCCGGTGCTTTTGGCTTTTCCGGTCTGGTCATGCTGCGCGGTCAATATCCGCAGATTCCGGTGGTGATGGTTTCGGCGCAGGAAGAAGCCTCGGTCATGGTCAAGTCTCGCGAGTTTGGCGCCAGTGGCTTCATTCCCAAGTCCAGCGACCTGAGCGTGATCCAGCAAGCCGTGCGCAAGGTGCTCGATGGCGACGTGTTCTGGCCACCGCAGGCGTTCGAGGCGGTCAGCGTCTCCGCCGAAGCCAAAGCCGCCAGCGACGGCCTTGCCAGCCTGACTCCGCAACAGTTCCGCGTACTGACAATGGTCTGTGAAGGCTTGCTGAACAAGCAGATTGCCTACGAGTTGAACGTGTCCGAAGCGACCATCAAGGCCCACGTCACGGCGATCTTTCGCAAGTTGAACGTACGCACCCGGACACAGGCGGCATTACTTCTGCAACAACTTGAGTCAATTCCGAGCCAATAAAGGCTGGCGTCTTCACGCTTTTTTGACTTTTGTTGCTCTAGCTTTCCCACTCCTTTCTGGTTGGTTTTTACGTTATGTCACCTTTCAAGGGCCAGACCGGCCTGAAACGCATCCTCAACGCATCCGGCTACTCGCTGGACGGCCTGCGCGCAGCCTTCACCGGCGAAGCCGCATTTCGCCAACTGGTGCTGCTCAATGTGGTGCTGATTCCGCTGACGTTCTTCCTGCATGTCAGTCGCGTTGAACAGGCGCTGCTGATCGCCGTGTGCCTGCTGGCGCTGATCGTCGAGTTGCTGAACTCGGCAGTGGAAGCGGCGATTGACCGCATTTCGCTGGAACTGCACCCGCTGTCGAAGAACGCCAAGGACATGGGCAGCGCCGCGCAATTCGTGGCCCTGAGCATGATTGCCCTGGTGTGGGCGGTGATTCTGCTTTAAGCGATGCTTGGCAAGACGATCTCGTCGCTGCGCTGCACCCCGGCGGTGAAAGCGCGGCACAGATCGAGGAATTCGCGCATGGCCGAGGTCTGGTACTTCTGCTTGTGCCAGATGAAGTAGAACTGCCGGGACAGATCCAGATCCGGGGTTTCCACCGCCACCAGGCTGCCGCGCCGAAACGCATCACGCAGCGCCAGCCGTGAAATGCAGCCAATCCCCAATCCCGATTCCACCGCGCGTTTGATCGCTTCGGTATGCTCCAGCTCCAGGCGGATATTCAGCGCACTGCGATGGTGACGCATGGCCTGATCGAAGGTCAGGCGCGTGCCGGAACCCTGTTCGCGCAGGATCCATGCCTCGTGCGTCAACTCTTCCATGGTCGCGCTGCCGCGTTTGGCCAGCGGATGTTGTGGCGCGCAGAACACCACCAGCTCATCTTCGACCCAGCTCTGCACTTCGATGTCCGGGTGGCTGCAGTCGCCTTCGATTAGACCCAGATCAATTTCATAATGGGCCACTTGATGCACGATATTGGCAGTGTTCTGCACATGCAGTTTCACCTGGCTTTCCGGATGGCGCTGCATGAAACCGCCGATCAACAGGGTCGCCAGATAATTGCCAATAGTCAGGGTGGCGCCCACTGACAGTGAGCCGAAGCCGGACTTGCCGTTGAGCAGGTCTTCGATTTCCTTGGACTGGTCGAGTAGGGCCACTGCTTGCGGCAGCAGCTGTTTACCCAGGGCATTGAGGCTCAGCCGTTTGCCGGCGCGGTCGAACAGCTGGCAGCTGGACTGGCGCTCCAGTTCGGTGATCGAGGTGCTCGCCGCCGACTGCGAGAGGTTGAGCAGACCCGCAGCACGGGATACGCTTTCCTGCTGGGCGACGGCGACGAAGACTTGCAGTTGACGAAGAGTAAATCGCATATCGATATAACCGATAACCCTTATCTTAATAATCCAGTTAACAGATATTGTCGTCGCTATTAGAATGCGTTGCAATTGCGCACTGTCGGCCGCAAAGGCGAGCGCAGACCCAATATCCAGGAGTCCCACGTACATGAGCAACATGAACCACGAGCGTGTCCTCAGTGTTCATCACTGGAATGACACTCTGTTCAGCTTCAAGTGCACCCGTGATCCGGGCCTGCGCTTCGAGAACGGTCAGTTCGTGATGATCGGCCTGCAACAGCCAAACGGCCGCCCGCTTATGCGCGCTTACTCGATCGCCAGCCCGAACTGGGAAGAGCATCTCGAGTTCTTCAGCATCAAGGTGCCTGATGGTCCGCTGACCTCGCAGCTGCAGCACCTGAAGGAAGGCGACGAGATCATCATCTCGAAGAAGCCTACCGGCACCTTGGTACTGGACGACCTGAACCCGGGCAAGCATCTTTACCTGCTGAGCACCGGCACCGGTCTGGCGCCATTCATGAGCGTGATCCAGGATCCGGAAACCTACGAGCGCTTTGAAAAAGTGATCCTGGTGCACGGCGTGCGCTACGTCAACGAAGTCGCCTACCGTGAATTCATCACTGAGCACCTGCCGCAGAACGAGTTCTTCGGTGAAGCGCTGCGTGACAAGCTGATCTATTACCCGACCGTGACCCGCGAGCCGTTCGAGAACCAGGGTCGTCTGACCGACCTGATGCGCAGCGGCAAGCTGTTCAGCGACATCGGTCTGCCACCGATCAATCCGCAGGACGACCGCGCGATGATCTGCGGCAGCCCGAGCATGCTCGACGAGACCAGCGAAGTGCTCGACAGCTTCGGCCTGAAGATCTCGGCACGTATGCGTGAGCCGGGTGATTACTTGATCGAGCGTGCGTTCGTCGAGAAGTAAGCCCCACGAAACAGCCCCCATTGCCCGCGAAGGCAATGGGGGCTTTTTTATGCCCGAGATATTTCATTCCTGCCTGCCACAATCCATGTAGGAGCTGCCGAAGGCTGCGATCTTTTGATCTTGCTCTTAACAATCAAAGGCAAAAGATCGCAGCCTGCGGCAGCTCCTACATTGAGCGAGGTCTCAGGTGTTGGCGGGGATCACTTCGAGCACGCAAATCTGCTCCGGCGTCGGGTAATGCCAGCGCACGTCCAGATCCCAGAATTGCGCACCGTACTCGCGTTCTGGCACCGGCGTCTGATACGCCGGGCGTGGATCCTGCGCCAGGCACTGCTCGATCAACTCGACCAGAGGCTCGCCAAGGCGCTGAGCATGGCCATGCGCCTGTTGCAGCGCGGCGTCCGTCCACTGCACAGCAATCAGCTGTGGCGCGGCGCTGGCGATGCTGTTGGAGGCGTCAGCGATGATATCGGCGTAAGGCACATAAGGTTTGATGTCGAGAATCGGTGTGCCGTCGAGCAAGTCGATCCCCGAGATGAACAGCCGATTGGCCTCGACCTTGTCCAGCTTCACCACTGACTGCCCGATGCCATTGGGGCGGTGAGTCGCACGGGTGGCGAACACGCCCATCGATTTGTTACCGCCCAGACGCGGTGGCCGCACCTTCAGACGCGGCTTCTCTTCGAGGGCCTGATGAAACAGGAACAACAGCCAGACGTGGCTGACCTGCTCCAGCCCCTGCACGGCGTCTCCCTGATCGAACGGCGCCACCAGTTCCAGCACGCCACGGGCGGCGGGAGCCAGTTGCGGCTGGCGCGGGATGGCGAACTTCTCCTTGAAGCAGGAGCGCACGAAGCCGATGGGGGAGACGCTGTAAGTCACGTTTAGTTATCAGCCGCGAACGCGCAGGGTCAGGCCCTTGAGGAAGTTGCGCAGCAACTGGTCGCCGCACGCGCGGTAGTTGGTGTGGCCGACCTTGCGGAACAGCGCGCTCAGCTCAGGCTTGGACACCGGGAACTCGGCAGCCTTGAGGATCGCGTGCATGTCGTCTTCCTTGAGTTCGAAGGCCACGCGCAGCTTCTTCAGGATGATGTTGTTGGTCACTGGCACTTCGATCGGCTGCGGCGGACGGCTTTCGTCCTTGCCGCGCTTGAACACCACCAGACCGTCGAGGAAGTGCGCCATGACTTCGTCCGGGCAGCGCACGAAGCCTTCTTCGTCTTCTTCTTTCTTGTCGAGGTACGCGACGACGTCTTTGAGCTCCACGTCCAGGCCGCCGAGCTTGATGATCTCGATGACTTTCTTGTCGCTGATGTCGAGCATGTAGCGCACGCTGCGCAATACGTCGTTATGAATCATGTGGGGTAATCCTGATATTTCGTTGTGGGCAACGCGCAGGCGCGTTGCCGGAGTGTGTAGCGGCAACAGAGGCGTCAGAACTTCTCTTTGCCGGACAGGTAGCGCCATTGGCCCACCGGAACCTTGCCGATCGATACACCGCCGATGCGGATGCGGCGGATGCCGACGACCTTCAGGCCAACCGCTTCGCAGAACTGCGCGATGATCCCCGGTTGCGGGTTCTTCATGGCGAAGCGCAGGCGGTTTTCGTTCTGCCAGCTGGCCTTGACCGGCGGCAGCTCCTTGCCCTTGTGGGTGAGACCGTGCTGCAGGCGATTGAGGCCGTGGGCAACCATGTCGCCTTCGACCTCGACCACGTATTCCTGCTCGATCTTGGCTGCGTCGGCAGTCAGTTTGCGCAGCACTTTCCAGTCCTGCGTAAACACCAGAAGGCCGCTGGCCTTGGGCTGCAAATCGGCGCTGGCCGTCAGGCGCAGGAAGTGCCCGCGCAACGGGCGTTTGCCGTAGCGGTGCTCTTCGCTGAGGGTGTCGGCGCTGAGCGATTGCATGGCGGTGTCGATATCCATGCCGGCCGGCACGTTGAGCAGGATGGTCACCGGCTCCGGTGCGGTGGCCTGGGCGTCCTTGTCGAGCTCGACCTTCTGGTCGCCGACCTTGAATTGCGGTTCGTCGATCACTTCGCCGTCCACGGTGACCCAGCCGCCCTCGATGAACAGCTCGGCCTCCCGGCGGGAGCAACCGACCAGTTCGATGAGGCGTTTGGAGAGGCGAATCGGGTCAGTCATGACAGGGCCGTAACAAAAAAGGGGTGGGCATTGTACCTGCCTGGCGCCGGTTAAGCCCGGTTCCATTTGTAGGAGCTGCCGAAGGCTGCGATCTTTTGATCTTCAAAAAAGCAAAAGATCGCAGCCTTCGGCAGCTCCTACAGTGGGATTGTGGTGTATCAGGCATGGCTTGAGCGCTGCTGATTCTGCCGCAGGCGCATATGCAGCAACGGATACGGCTGGCCCATGCCATCCACCTCCGACCGGCCGATCACTTCAAAACCCTGCTTGAAGTAAAAACCCAGTGCCTGCGGGTTCTGTTCGTTGACGTCGAGTTCATCGGCATTCAGATGTTGCATGGCGTAGTTGAGCAGTTTCTTGCCCAAGCCTTGGCCACGATACTCGGGATCGATGAACAGCATTTCGATCTTGCCCGCCGCCACCCCGGCAAACCCGGTGATGCGCTGGTTGGCGTCCTTGGTACAGATCAGCATCACTGCATCCAGGTAACGCGTGAGTACCAGATTGCGCAGCAACTCGATGTAGCTGTCCGGCAGGAAATCATGGGTCGCGCGAACCGAGGCCTCCCAGACCCGGGTCAGTTCCTGATAATCGCTGAGTTTCGGCGTGTGAATGACCGAATGCTGACGCATGCCCGTCGCCTCTTTCCAGTGGATAAGCGGGATTCCTTCCCAAAGCAAACAATAGCCGTAAAAAAGCCCCGCATCTCGTAAAAAGAGCGGGGCTTTTGATATCAGCGCAATCCCTGTAGGAGCTGTCGAGTGAAACGAGGCTGCGATCTTTCAAGAGCAAAAGATCGCAGCCTTCGGCAGCTCCTACAGGGGGTGCGGTGTTTAGATCTGCTCAGCCCACAGGTCGTATTCGTCAGCGTCAGTCACCTTGCACCAGACCTTGTCGCCCGGCTTGAGGTTGCTGCCGTTGTCGATGAATACGTTACCGTCGATTTCCGGGGCATCGAAGAAGCAGCGGCCGACGGCGCCTTGCTCGTCGACTTCGTCCACCAGCACTTCGATCTCGCGGCCGATGCGCATTTGCAAACGGGCCGAGCTGATCGCCTGCTGGTGCGCCATGAAACGCTCCCAACGGTCTTGCTTGACGTCGTCCGGCACTACTTCCAGGTCCAGATCATTGGCGGGCGCACCATCGACCGGCGAGTACTGGAAGCAGCCGACGCGGTCGAGCTGGGCTTCGGTCAGCCAGTTCAGCAGGTACTGGAAGTCTTCTTCGGTTTCGCCCGGGAAGCCGACGATGAAGGTCGAACGGATGATCAGGTCCGGGCAGATCTCGCGCCAGTTCTTGATCCGCGCCAGAGTCTTGTCTTCGAACGCCGGGCGTTTCATCGCCTTCAGCACTTTCGGGCTGGCGTGCTGGAACGGGATGTCCAGGTACGGCAGGATCTTGCCGGCGGCCATCAGCGGGATCAGCTCGTCAACGTGCGGGTACGGGTAAACGTAGTGCAGACGGACCCAGACGCCGAGGGTGCTCAGCGCTTCGCAGAGTTCGGTCATGCGGGTTTTCACCGGCGCGCCGTTCCAGAAACCGGTGCGGTATTTCACGTCGACACCGTAGGCGCTGGTGTCTTGCGAAATCACCAGCAGCTCTTTGACGCCGGATTTGACCAGACGCTGGGCTTCGTCGAGTACATCACCCACCGGACGGCTGACCAGTTTGCCGCGCATCGACGGGATGATGCAGAAGCTGCAGCTGTGATTGCAGCCTTCGGAAATCTTCAGGTAGGCGTAGTGACGCGGGGTCAGCTTGATGCCTTGCGGCGGCACCAGGTCGATCAGCGGGTTGTGATCCTGGCGCGGCGGCACCACTTCGTGCACCGCGTTGACCACTTGCTCGTACTGCTGCGGACCGGTCACGGCCAGCACGCTCGGGTGTACGTCGCGGATATTGCCTTCTTCCACGCCCATGCAACCGGTGACGATCACCTTGCCGTTTTCCTTGATCGCTTCACCGATCACTTCCAGCGACTCAGCCTTGGCCGAGTCGATGAAACCGCAGGTGTTGACCACCACCACGTCGGCGTCCTGATAGGTGGACACCACGTCATAGCCTTCCATGCGCAGCTGGGTCAGGATGCGCTCGGAGTCGACCAGTGCTTTCGGGCAACCCAGAGATACAAAGCCAACCTTTGGATTGGCCGGCGCAGGAGTGGTGGACATGTCTAACCTCGGTGTTTTGTGACGTCGCTTGCCGTGTGGGAAAGCCGACGGATGGGCGCTTAGGGTGCGCCTCTGATCAAAAAGTGCGCAATTCTAGCGATGAGCAACGCACTTGACCAGCTTTATGCAGGGAAATACGACGAGTGCTGCGCTATGCTTCGCGCCGTTGAGCTTTACCAATTTTTTACAGTCAACAAAACGTCTGTAACAACAGGTAAAACAGCGCATGCTGCACCACAAAGCATAGTGCTTCATTCAAAGAAGCCGGTTCGAGAATCAGGAGTGTTGGATGGGTCAGGCAAGTAGTCAGGCGGCGGGCGCCGAGCATTCGGCTGCAAAACCGCTGAGCATGCTGGTCGCGGCAGTCGGGGTAGTTTACGGCGACATCGGCACGAGCCCGTTGTACACCCTCAAAGAAGTATTCGCCGGTCATTATGGGGTGCCGGTCAATCACGACGGCGTCTTCGGGATTCTGGCATTGATATTCTGGTCGCTGATCTGGGTCGTCACGATCAAGTACGTGTTGTTCGTCTTGCGGGCCGACAACCAGGGCGAAGGGGGGATCATGGCGCTGACCGCCCTGGCGCGACGCGCATCCAGCCGCTACCCCAAATTGCAGGCGGTGCTGGTGATCCTGGGATTGATCGGTGCCGCACTGTTTTACGGCGACAGCATGATCACCCCGGCGATTTCCGTATTGTCGGCGGTGGAAGGTCTGGAGCTGGCATTCGATGGCCTGGAGCGCTGGGTGGTGCCGATGGCGCTGGTGGTCCTGGTCGCACTGTTCCTGATCCAGAAGCATGGCACCGATCGCATTGGCAAGCTGTTTGGTCCGGTGATGGTGGCGTGGTTTCTGGTGCTGGGCGGTCTGGGTGTCAGCGGGATCGTCAGACACCCTGAAGTATTGAGCGCGCTGAACCCGATCTGGGGCGTGCGTTTCTTCATGGTTCACCCGGGCATGGGGGTGGCGATTCTCGGTGCGGTGGTGCTGGCGCTGACCGGCGCTGAGGCCCTGTATGCCGACATGGGCCACTTCGGGCGCAAGCCGATTGCCCGCGCCTGGTTGGCGCTGGTACTGCCGGCACTGGTGCTGAATTACTTCGGTCAGGGCGCATTGCTGCTGGAAAACCCGGAAGCGGCACGTAACCCGTTCTACCTGCTGGCGCCAAACTGGGCACTGGTGCCTTTGGTGGTGCTGGCAACCCTGGCCACGGTGATCGCTTCGCAAGCCGTGATTTCCGGTGCGTTTTCGCTGACCCGTCAAGCAATTCAGCTTGGCTACATTCCGCGCATGCACATTCAGCACACATCCAGTGCCGAACAGGGGCAGATCTATATTGGTGCGGTGAACTGGGCGCTGATGGTCGGCGTGATTCTGCTGGTGATCGGTTTCGAGTCCTCCGGCGCATTGGCGTCTGCCTACGGCGTGGCAGTCACTGGCACCATGCTGATCACCAGTATTCTGGTGGCTGCGGTGATCCTGCTGCTATGGAAATGGCCACCGCTGCTGGCGGTGCCGATTCTGCTCGGTTTCCTGCTGGTCGATGGCATGTTCTTCGCGGCCAACGTGCCGAAGATCATTCAGGGCGGTGCCTTCCCGGTGCTGGCGGGGATCGTGCTGTTCATCCTGATGACCACCTGGAAACGCGGCAAGGAGCTGCTGGTCGATCGCCTCGACGAAGGCGCGCTGCCGCTGCCGATCTTCATCAGCAGCATCCGTGTGCAGCCGCCGCACCGCGTGCAGGGTACTGCGGTGTTCCTCACCGCGCGTTCCGACGCCGTGCCGCATGCGCTGTTGCACAACCTGCTGCACAACCAGGTGCTGCACGAGCAAGTGGTGCTGCTGACCGTGGTCTACGAAGACATCCCGCGCGTGCCGCCGGCACGCCGTTTTGAGGTGGACTCCTACGGCGAAGGCTTCTTCCGGGTGATCCTGCACTTCGGCTTCACCGACGAGCCGGACGTGCCGCAGGCGTTGAAGCTGTGCCATCTGGATGATCTGGACTTCAGCCCGATGCGCACCACCTACTTCCTCAGCCGCGAAACGGTGATCGCCTCGAAACTCGAAGGCATGGCCCGCTGGCGCGAGGCGCTGTTTGCGTTCATGTTGAAGAATGCCAACGGCAACCTGCGGTTCTTCAATCTGCCGCTGAACCGGGTGATTGAACTGGGGACTCAGGTGGAGATGTAGTTCTACATCCACTGAAAAGCCCCCGTCAGCCTTGTGGCTGGCGGGGGCTTTTTTGTGGGCGGCAACTTCAGATCAAAAGATCGCAGCCTTCGGCAGCTCCTACAGGTTTCGCATTCCATGTAGGAGCTGCCGAAGGCGGCGATCTTTTGATCTTCAAACCTCTACGAGCATTCAGGTATCTCTGCTTCAGACTCGGTCTTCGTGCGTGCAGTTCGCGGCATCAGTGTCTGTATCACGTCATCAATCAAGGCTTTGCCCATCACGGTCAGGTAATGCGCAGCCCAGGCGTGGCGGTCAGTGTCTCTGGTGAAGGCAGCGTCTTCGGTGAAGGATCTGGCGAGGGATAACAGGTCGGAAGATTGGGACAATGCATCGAGAACCGAGATGCCAGAGCGGACATTGAAGAGCGCTTGATCCGAGTCGTAGAGGAAGGGGGTGCAGCCAATGGTTTTAACGTTTGCGGGTCCGTGCAGATCAGTTTCGGTCATCGTGTTACTCCTTGGTTCGAAGTGCCGCGACTTTCGTTACCACACGAAAGGGAGGCAACTGTACGCAGGGTGGTAAACCGGGAACCAAGGAAACCGGCACGCTCGAAAGCGTCCCACGCACAGCCGCCATTACTCGATGAGCGGGCTATTGCGCTGGTTTCTCCGGGTTACCACACCCGATCGCTGAATGGGTCAGCGACGTCCGGAGAGTATCTCGTCAAAAAACAGCGCAATAGAGCCGCAAAGCGCCCGAACACGAGTTTCGGAGTTTGCCTACAAGGTCTGTGGGCGTCATCTGATATTGCGAAACTGGAAGTAAACGATACTAAACATCTGACACGAACTGGCGTGTGCAAATGAGCGAGACGCGTATGACTGCATCATCGAAACAAGAAAAGCAGGATGATCTCGAGAACCTTCGGATTGAAGCGCAAGCTATGGAGCGATTGATCAACTTTGATCCGGCATAAGCGATCAGCCATTACGATATGCGGGCAAGATACGCCTGCAAGGATTGATGATTATTTGAATTCAGCGCAATTCCCTTGTAGGAGTGAGCCTGCTCGCGATAGCGGTGTGTCAGTTGGCAACTAGGTGGCTGACACTCCGCTATCGCGAGCAGGCTCACTCCTACAGGGGAATGGGTTAGTCGTCCGAGATGTAAAAAGCCCCCGCAACTGCGAAGTTGCGGGGGCTTTTTGTTCTGCCGGCTCAGATCACTCTGCCGGCTGATCCTTGCTCTGACGTTTCTCGATCAGGTCCACCAGACGCTTGGCCAGCGCCTGGTAGTTCTCGTCGAAGTGGTGGCCGCCAGGCAGTTTCACCGCTTCGCCGACTGCCGTCTTGTCGGTGCAGCCGCTTTCGTCGGTTTCTTCGGCGCCGTAGATGCACACTACTTTGGCCGCTGGCAGCTTGGCCATTTCCGGGCCGGTGGCGGCTTCTTTGCCGGCGTTGCCGAGCCAGCCTTCGACTTCGATTTCGAAGCTGCCGGTGCGGGCGAAAGCCAGCAGGATGATGGCGTCGACGCGTTGCTGTTCGGTGTCCGGCAGGCGGTTGTAGATCGCTGGCAGGACGTCGGCACCGAACGAGTAACCGGTCAGGATGAAGCGTTTAGTGCCCCATTTCTGCCGGTAGTGCTGCATCAGTTCGGTCAGGTCCAGCGCGCTTTGCTCGGGGCTCTTGTGCTGCCAGTAGTAGCGCAGGGTGTCGATGCCGACCACCGGGTAGCCAATCTTGGCCATCTCGCCGGCCACGTCGCGGTCGAGGTCGCGCCAGCCGCCGTCACCGGAGAGGAACAGGGTCACGGTGTCCTTGGCTTGACCGGCCGGCACTTCCACTACCGGGATCGCCAGACCGCCGTTGGCCTTGTCGCCGCCGACGAGGATCTTGCGCAGCTCGTTATTCAGCACTTGCGGCAGGTTGATGTCGTAGTCGCTGATGCTGGTTTCGGCGTTCGGTTGATCGCGCACGAAACCGGCGCTGGTGTCGTCCGGGTTGTCGTTCCATGCCACCAGCCAGTGGCCATGCGCCGCGGATTTCGGCAGCAGGTGAGTGCAGCCGGGTTTTTCCAGCGCCAGGTCGACCGAGATCGCCTGGGCCTTGTCGTCCTTTTGCTCGGACAACCAGCGCCAGGCCAGTACGGCGCCAGGGCCGATACCGCTGACCAGCGTGGCCGGGCCATTCAGTTCGCGCAGGCCGGTTTGCAGGGCGCGGCTCTGTTGCAGGCAGTCCTTGGGCAGAATCACCTGAACGATCTGCGCCGAGGCGCTGCGGGTCAGGGTGCTCAGCTGGTTGTCGGTCAGCTTCTGGTCATCATTGACCGCGACCAGCACCTGAGCCTTGGGCTGAGTGCCGGGTATGACGCGGGTCATGACCGTGCCGTCGGCGGCCGTCAGTGGTTGCAGAGTCGGTTGCGGTGCCGGACGTTTGAGGTACCAGTAACCGCCGCCGGCAATCACGGCCAGCACGATCAGTGCGGCCAGGATGTACTTCAGGGAGCGTTGAATCATCAGCGTTTCACCAATCCAGTCAAGCCGCCCGCGATCAGGGCAGCAGTATCGGCCAGCGCCACCAGCGGATCGAGTCCGGCGGGCACTGCCATATAACGGGGTTCCCAGTCAGGCTGGAACTTGTCTTTGAAGCGGCGCAAGCCTTGGAAGTTGTACAGCTGCTCACCACGGCGGAAGACCATCGAGCCCAGGCGCTGGGTCAGCGGTGCACCACGCCGGGGTTGCAACCCCGACAACGGCACCATGCCCAGGCTGAAGCGCGCGTATCCGTGACTCTTATAGTGTTGAATCAGGCCGACCATCAGGAACTCCATGGTCAGCTTGGGGGCGTCCGGGTGCGAGCGCATCAGGTCGAGACTGGCCAGGTCATGGCTGAAAGTCTCGAGCAGGTTGGCGAACGCCACCGGGCGACCTTCGAAGCGAATCACCGCAATACGGAAATGCTTCAGGTAATCGTCGCTGAACCGACCGAGGGAGAAACCTTTCTCGCGCACATTCTTGCCGGTCAGCCACGCATCGGAAATCACTTTCAACTCGTCCATCGGCGCCTGGCCCGGCTCATGGATTTCCAGCGACAGACCATCGCGAGTGCCACGGTTCCAGGTGTAGCGCAGGTCCTTCATCTCTTTGCCCTTGGCTTCCAGGTCAAAGCGATGCAGATCGACCCGGGCTTCTTCGCCGAGCTTGATCGCGGTCAGGCCGATGTCCATGTAGTACGGCAGGTTTTCCGCACGTACCTGATAGAACACCGGACGGGCGTGATGGATGTCGCACAGGTCGCGGAACTGCCAGATCATCTCGGCGCGTTGCTGACCGGGGCCGATCGGGTCGTACAGTGCCACCAGGCTGCGGCCACGGCGGGCGTACATCAGAAATGCTTCGTCGTTCTGGTGAAACAGCAACGCCTTGTCACCGGTCAGCGCGAGGCCGCCATCGGGTTGCGACGAAGCCATCAGGATTTTTGCGGCGCGATCCAGTTCGTCCGGAGTCGGCAGGTGGATCACCGGGCGCGCGGTACGCAGCAGCCAGGTCAGCGCGATTACCAGCAACAGCACGGCGGCGCCGAGCAACGAACGCAAGCCGCGTGGGGCGTCTGCGTCGAGGGTGAACTGCCACCACAGTTGATGGCTGTAAGGCACGTCCTGATAGGCGAACAGCAGCAACCAGGTCGAGGCGCCCAATACGCAAAGGCTGGCCACCAGATACAGCGGCGAGAACGGCAGTTCGGTCAGGCGGCTCGGGCGATAGAACGAACGGCGAAACACCCCCAGCAGCGCAGCGGTGAGTGTCATCAGCGTGGCTTCTTCCCAGTCGAAGCCTTTGAGCAGCGAGAGCAGGGCGCCGACCAGCAACAGAATGGTGGTCAGCATCCACGCGGCTGACAGGCGACGGCGCAGGCCCTGCGCCAGCATCAGACACAGCACACCGATCAGACTGGCGCCGAAGTGCGAGGCGTCGACCAGGCGATGCGGGATCAGGAAGCCGATGTGTTCCAGACGCGTGTCGATCTCCGGGGTGGCACCGGAAAACAGCAGCACCACGCCGGACAGAAACACCAGCACCGCCAGAATCGGCGCGGCCAGACCGGATGCGGCGCGCATGGTCTGGGTCTGGAACAGGCGCTGGCCTTCGTTGATCAGCAAGAACAGGCAGGCCACCAGCAGCGGCAGCACGACGTAGATCAGACGGTAGAGCAGCAGGGCGGCGGCGAGTGGCGCGGCCCCGAGGGTGTCGGCGAACGCGGCCAGCAGGATCGCTTCGAAGACCCCGACACCCCCCGGCACATGGCTGAGGACGCCGGCGGCCAGGGCCAGCAGGTACACCAGCAGGAAGGCGCCGAACGGCGGGGCTTCCGGCAGCAGCAGATAGAGCACGGTGGCCGCTGCGGCGACGTCAAGGGCGGTGATGATCAGTTGCAGGAAGGTCAGGCGTCGGCCGGGCAGGCGCAGCGTCCGCCGACCGGCCCTGACCAGCAGGTTGTCGCGGTACGGTTGCTCCGGCAGACGGCGGCGATAGATGCCGATCGCCAGAATCGCGCCCAGACCCAGCACCACCATGGCGATCGTGCCGAGCAGGCCTTCTGACAGGCCCAGCGCGGCGGAGGCGGCGGGCAGGTCGCTCAGGGTCGCGAGAGCCGCCAGCGGTGGCAGGGCGCAACCCAGCGACAGGCTGGCGAACAGGGTCATGTGCGCGACTTCGGAGGCGCCCAGCCCATGGCGTGCATATAAACGGTAGCGCACCGAGCCGCCGGACAGCAGCGACAGGCCGATGGCGTTGCCAATCGCAAATGCGGTGAAGCCGCCCAGCGCCAGAGTGCGCGGCGGCAGTGTCACGCCGGCATAGCGGCTGGCCGACCATTCATAGCCCAGCAATATGATGAAGCCGACCACCGTCGCAGCCACTGCGCCGAGCAGGGCCGGTTTCGGCACCGCCAGAATCGAGTCATGCAGGGCATACAGATCGAGTTCGCTCAGCAGATGGCGGCAGGCAATCAGCGCAATGGCAAACAGCAGCAACGTGACCGCCAGACCGATCGGCTGGCGATATTTGCTCAACCGATCCAGCAAGCGCAGGCGCTCGGGTTTGATCGGATGTTCTGCTGTGACGGTGTCTTGTGAATCAGACGAGTTGGCGCGCATCAATCACCTCTTGGATTGTGCGCGACAGGATGGAGGTATCCAGCCAAGTTACCAATCCCTGTAGAAAAAAATAATCACAAAATACTACGCCTCTCATCCGGGATCGGCGAGGGCGGGTCATGGATTGCAGACGTCTTGCCTGCGACTCAAGCATAGTCGCAACGGGGCGGGTCTGATAATCCTGAGCGTTTCACTGCAGCGTGACAGATCATTGTTGCGAAAGGACTTTTTCCACAGATACAAAAAAGGCCACTCTTTCGAGCAGCCTTTTTTGATGTTTGGTTGCGGGAGCCGGATTTGAACCGACGACCTTCGGGTTATGAGCCCGACGAGCTACCAGACTGCTCCATCCCGCGTCTGTGTGGCGGCATTCTACAGGCGAACGGCGAGGTGTCAACCGCTAATCCCGTAAAGGGTCAAATAAGTGTGAATTTGCGTCAAACGGTCGCAGCGGCGCGGTAAGTTTCGGAAATGCAACGAATTCCTGTTCGCCCGGATGTACGTGATGCGGAGGCCGGTCAGAAAACAGACAGGCACAAAAAAGGCCACTCTTTCGAGTAGCCTTTTTTGATGTTTGGTTGCGGGAGCCGGATTTGAACCGACGACCTTCGGGTTATGAGCCCGACGAGCTACCAGACTGCTCCATCCCGCGTCTGTGTGTCGGCATTCTACAGAGGATCGCCGGGGTGTCAACCTTGAATCTGGATAAATCTGTTCCTGTTCAATCGGTTAGCGCTTTTTCCAGTGCAGGAGACGGGCGCGCAGGGCAGGTGGGGCAAGGCTTTCAGCTCTATCGTTCGATGATTCTCGATTGAGAAAATAAATTCATCGTGGTTTTCCTACAACCTGAAAAGAACATTCAGACCACTGGTGCTATATACAGGTGCGAGTGAGATACTGCGTTTCCGGCTCGCCATGTTTCCTTTTCTGTCATGACCCAGCGAAAAATCATCCACGTCGACTGTGACTGTTTCTACGCCGCCATCGAGATGCGCGACGACCCGAACCTGGCCGGCAAGCCCTTGGCGGTGGGCGGGTCGGCGGATCGGCGTGGGGTGATTGCCACCTGCAACTATGAAGCGCGGGCGTATGGCGTACGTTCGGCAATGTCGTCCGGGCATGCCTTGAAGCTGTGCCCCGACCTGACCATCGTCAAGCCGCGCATGGAGGCCTATCGCGAAGCCTCAAAGGAAATCCATACGATCTTTCGCGATTACACCGATCTGATCGAGCCACTGTCGCTTGATGAGGCCTACCTCGACGTCTCCGACAGCGCGCATTTTGGCGGCAGCGCCACGCGTATCGCTCAGGATATCCGCCGGCGGGTCTCCAATCAGTTGCACATCACCGTGTCTGCGGGCGTGGCCCCGAACAAGTTTCTGGCGAAAATCGCCAGTGACTGGAAGAAGCCCAACGGGTTGTTCGTGATTACCCCGGATCAGGTCGAGGATTTCGTCAGTGGCTTGCCGGTGAGCAAGTTGCACGGCGTCGGCAAAGTCACTGCCGACAAACTGGGCAAGCTCGGCATCGTCGATTGCCTGCAACTGCGCGAGTGGGACAAGTTGGCGCTGGTGCGCGAATTCGGCAGTTTCGGTGAGCGACTGTGGAGCCTCGCCCGTGGGATCGATGATCGGTTGGTGCACAACGACAGCCGCCGTCAGTCAATCAGCGTGGAAAATACCTACGACGTCGATCTGCCGGATCTGCGCAGTTGCCTCGACAAACTGCCGGAGCTGCTGGAAACCCTGAAAACCCGCATGGAGCGGATCGACAGCAGTTATCGCCCGGGCAAGCCGTTCGTCAAAGTGAAGTTCCATGACTTTACTCAGACCACACTGGAGCAAGCCGGGGCAGGGCGCGATCTGGGCAGTTACCAGTTGATGCTGACGCAGGCGTTCAACCGGGGCGGGAAACCGGTGCGGTTGTTGGGGGTGGGGGTGAGGCTGGAGGATTTGCGCGGTGGGTTTGAGCAGATGGAGCTGTTTGAGCGGTAGATCATTAAAAGCAAAGGATCGCAGCCTGCGGCAGCTCCTACAGGGGAACGCATTCCAATGTAGGAGCTGCCGCAGGCTGCGATCTTTTAATTCGGTCCTGGATCCGCTACCAGGCGCCCTGCATCCTTGGTCAGCGACTTGAGAAACTCGGCCTGCAACTCAGGATCGTTGCGCGTCAGTTCAATGAGGCTTTGTTCCAGCTCGCTGGCTTCTTCTTCCAGACCCAGTTCCGACAGACGTTTGACCCGGTGGACCCACTGGCTCACTTCGTCGTCTTCCAGATCGTCGTAAATCAACCCGTGTGCTTCGAGCAACTTGCTGCGCAAATGGCTGCTGATCGCCAGGGATGAATCGCTGTGCACGTCATCCTTGCCGTCTTCGACGCTGATCTGCAGCTTGCCGATATGATTAAGGTCATTTTCGGCGAACGGACTGTCCAGCAGGTTCAGGCGCAGCACGCCGTTGCGGTCAGTGGTCATGTCGAAGGTCTGCTTGCCGGCCTTGACCTGCACCGGACGCTCGCTCCACGGCAGGCTCGAATACTCCGTGCGCTTGTCGCGCTGGACTTCATCGATACCGGCCAGGTTCTGTTGCGCACGACCGTGGGACTGCACGTTCATGAACGGGTTGACCCCGGCAATGCCGTAGTTCAACCAGTCCTTGGTCACGCTGTCCGGCAGGTTGCCCAGGGCGAATACGTTGACCACATTGGCGCCGATACCGGCGACCACGGCCACCGCGCCCAGCGGAATCTCGTAGATTTCGCGCCAGGGCTGATAAGGCGTGTAGCGATCGTAACGACGGGTGACTTCGAACTCGGTGACTTCGAAGGTCTTCTGTTCGTTGATTTTCACGCGACGCTGCGGCAGTTCGAGCACCTTAGGCTCACCGACATCGATCTGCAGGCTGTGATCGAGCAGTTTGCGCTCGACCCGCTCTTCGTGCTCGCTGCGCTGTGACATCTGATTGGCACAGCCGCTGACCAGCAGGGCGCCGCACAAGGCGGCGCCACCGAGGCCCAAGGTGTTTCGCTTGAACATGAGGTCTCTATCTGGATTCAGCGGCGGATACGGGCCTGAAGGAAGGACAGCACATCGGCAACCGGCAGCGCTTGCGCTTCGGCTTCGGTGCGGCTCTTGTATTCCAGGTTGCCTTCGGCGAGGCCGCGGTCGCTGACCACGATCCGGTGAGGAATGCCGATCAGCTCCATGTCCGCGAACTTGATGCCCGGGCTGGTTTTCTTGTCGCGATCGTCCAGCAACACTTCGAAACCGGCCGCCGTCAGTTCTGCATACAGCTTGTCAGTGGCTTCGCGCACCTGCTCGGTTTCATAACGCAGCGGTACCAGAGCGATCTGGAACGGCGCCAGGGTGTCGCTCCAGATGATGCCTTTCTCGTCGTTGTTCTGCTCGATGGCGGCAGCCACCACGCGGGATACGCCGATACCGTAGCAACCCATTTCCAGGGTGACCGGTTTGCCGTTCTCGCCCAGCACTTCGCACTTCATCGCCTTGCTGTACTTGTTGCCCAGCTGGAAGATGTGCCCGACTTCGATGCCGCGCTTGATTTCCAGGGTGCCTTTGCCGTCCGGGCTTGGGTCACCGGCCACGACGTTACGCAGGTCGGCAACGGTTGGAACCGGCAGATCGCGTTCCCAGTTCACGCCGAAGTAGTGCTTGTCGTCGATGTTCGCGCCGATACCGAAGTCGCTCATCAGTTCGACCGAGCGGTCGATGATGATCGGCAGCGGCAGGTTCAGCGGGCCGAGCGAACCGGCACCGGCGCCAATGGCGTCACGCAGTTCGGCGTCGGAAGCCATGACCAGCGGGCTGGCAACGCCTGGCTGCTGGGCGGCCTTGATTTCGTTGAGCTCGTGGTCGCCACGGATGACCAGGGCAATCAGCTTGCCTGGCTCTTCGGCGTGGACGATCAGGGTCTTGATGGTCTTTTCAATCGGCAGATTGAATTTTTCCACCAGTGCGGCAATGGTCTTGGTGTCTGGGGTATCGACCAGGCGCAGTTCTTCGGTCGGCGCTGGACGCGAGGTTTCCCGTGGCACGGCTTCGGCTTTCTCGATGTTCGCCGCATAGTCGGAGCCGTTGCTGAAGACGATATCGTCTTCGCCGGACTCGGCCAGTACGTGGAACTCGTGGGAGCCGGCGCCACCGATCGAGCCGTTGTCGGCTTCAACCGGGCGGAATTTCAGGCCCAGACGGGTGAATACGTTGCAGTACGCCTGATGCATGCGGTCGTAGGTGACCTGCAGCGACGCCTGATCGGCGTGAAACGAGTAGGCGTCCTTCATGATGAATTCGCGGCCGCGCATCAAACCGAAGCGTGGGCGGATTTCGTCACGGAATTTGGTCTGGATCTGGTACAGGTTGATCGGCAACTGCTTGTAGCTGCTCAACTCGTTGCGCATCAGATCGGTGATCACTTCTTCGTGGGTCGGGCCCGCGCAGAAGTCGCGACCGTGGCGGTCTTTGATGCGCAGCAGCTCAGGGCCGTATTCTTCCCAGCGCCCCGATTCCTGCCACAGCTCGGCCGGTTGGGTGCTCGGCATCAACACTTCAAGAGAACCGGCAGCGTTCATTTCTTCGCGAACGATGGCTTCAACCTTGCGCATTACCCGCAAGCCCATCGGCAGCCAGGTGTACAGGCCCGAAGCGAGTTTGCGGATCATGCCGGCGCGCAGCATCAGCTGATGGCTGACGACGACCGCATCGGAAGGCGTTTCTTTCTGTGTGGCGAGCAAAAATTGACTGGTGCGCATGGTTGGCCGTTGTCGGTTGCTTTGACTGGAAATGACGGAGCAGTGTACCGGCGAGATTTGCCGACGTACAGGATTGCGCTCGGCGGTG
The DNA here is from genome assembly GCF_016756945.1 of Pseudomonas sp. MWU318. Lineage (NCBI taxonomy): Bacteria > Pseudomonadati > Pseudomonadota > Gammaproteobacteria > Pseudomonadales > Pseudomonadaceae > Pseudomonas > Pseudomonas sp. MWU318. The sequence continues at coordinate 297,969 of NZ_JAESJL010000004.1, read as the reverse complement.
AGGCTCAACGGCGGGAATCCTCCCGCCGTATCTGAATTGTCCTACGACTCTTCGACCACGCTGGTCGGCACAGGCTCGGGCGTTGGTGTCGGGCCTTCGCGGCGGTTTTCCTGAAACCAGTGCAGGGCGATCAGCACCAGGGTCGGCACGCCGAGCAGCGCCGTGATCATGAAGAAGTTGTGGTAGCCGACCTTCTCGACCATTACCCCGGAATAACCGCCGATCAGGCGCGGCAGCAACAGCATGATCGAGCTGAGCAGGGCGTACTGGGTGGCCGAGAACTTCAGGTTGGTCAGGCTCGACAGGTAGGCGACGAAGGCCGAGGTCGCAAGCCCTGAACTGAAGTTGTCGAGCGAAATGGTGACCACCAGCATCTTCAGGTTCGGCCCCATGTCGGCGAGCATCACGAACAGCAGGTTGGTTGCCGCCGAAGCCGCGCCACCGATGAACAGGATCGGCAGGATACCGAAGCGCACGATCAGCAGACCACCCATGCCGGCGCCGACCAGGGTCATGATCAGGCCAAAGATCTTGCTGACGCTGGCAATCTGATCCTTGGTGAAGCCCTGGTCGATGTAGAACACGTTGGCCATCACGCCCATCACCGTGTCGGACATCCGGTAAGTGGCGATCAGCCCGAGCAACAGCAACGCCTGCCAGCGGTAGCGCAGGATGAAGTCGTTGACCGGGGTCAGCACCGGCGCCAGGCCGCGACGGCCCATGGTCGACAGGCACAGGCCGGTGAGCAGGGTGTAGAGGATGGCGCGCAGGAAGGCGCGGTCTTCGAGCAACAGGTCGAGCGGGCTCATATTGCCGAACAGCACGCCGGCGAAATCGGTGTTGTAGAGCTGGGTGAACATCGCCGGAACCGACACCAGCAACACGATCAGCACGAATACCGAGGCCAGTTGATGCCCGAAACTGTAGCGGCCGGCCTGCAGTTGCGTGCGCAGTGGCACCGGCGGCTCGCGCATCAGCAGCGAAGTCAGCAGGGCAGGGACCATCAACACGCCGAACAGGGCGTAGGTGCCGGTCCAGGCCGAATGTTGATAGTTGAAGCCGGTGGAGCCGAAGCCTTCGGCGAAGAACAGTGCGCCCGCCGTGGCCAACAGGGCGGCGACGCGATAGCCGGACATGTAACTGGCCGCCAGCGCAGCCTGCCGGCTGTCGTCGGCGATTTCCAGGCGATAGGCGTCGACCGCGATGTCTTGGGTGGCGGAGGCGAAAGCGACGATAACGGCAATCGCAATCAGCCAGGACAGGTGTTTCTGCGGGTCACAGAAGCCCATGCCGATCAGGCCCAGAATCACCAGGGTTTGCGAGAGCACCAGCCACGAACGGCGGCGGCCCAGCTTGCCCAATAAAGGCAGGCGCCATTGGTCGAGCAGCGGGGACCAGACCCATTTGAAGGCGTAGGCCAGGCCGATCAGGCTGGCGTAGCCGATGGTTTCACGGGCAACGCCGGCCTCACGCAGCCAGACGGAAAGCGTCGAAAACACCAGCATGTACGGCAGGCCGGCAGCAAAACCGAGCAACAACAGCACGAGCGTCGAGGGACTGGCATAGGCGGCGAGCGCGGCGCGCCAGGTTTTACGGGGCATGGGCTGAAGTCTGCCTCAAGATTGCGAAAACAAAGCGCGCACTCTAACCGCTGTGCTCTACCGGACGCCAGCCATGGCGCTGAATATCCACACGATTGTTCAGGACGGTGACGCCTTCAGAGCGTAATCGTGCCCGTTGTTCTTCCCCCGAGGGGCTGCCCAGCGGCAGACTGATCCGACCGCCGGCACCCAGTACCCGGTGCCACGGCAGTTTGGTATCGCCGGGTAATTGGCTCAAGGTCCGACCGACCCAGCGGGCGGCGCGCCCCAGCCCTGCGAGTTCAGCCAACTGACCATAGCTGACCACCTTGCCTTCAGGTACTTGAGCAAGGGTCGAATAAAGCGCCGTGCGTCGGATTTGCGCCTCGCTTTCATCGGGATGGTTCGGCTCTTTCACCTGCGCGATTCCTGAATATCAGTCGTGTGGATGGGCTTAAGCGTAATCGCTCGTTGGCCAGATGAGAAATGAACTCAATGGAAATCGCCCGGTCAGTCCTTGTCAGGGTCTTATTCCCACGGATAATGCCGACCTTTTTCGCAAACTTGAGCCCTCGATCCGCTTATGTTGTCCAGAACCTTGCTGTGCCTTGCTGTTTTCAGTGCCTCCACGCCGCTGCTTGCCGATACCGTCTGGTTGAAGAACGGTGACAAGTTGAGCGGCAAGATTTCCGTTTTCGATGGCGGCAAATTGCTGATCCAGACCCAGTATGCGGGTGCGGTCAGCATCGACTGGAAAGAGGTCAAGACCCTGCAGAGTGATCAGGAACTGCTGGTCAAACAGGACGCCTACAACGGTGAAAAAGCCAAGTCGCTGACCGCTGCCGATGACGGCAAGGTCACCCTGGCCAACGGCGAGGCACCGAAGACCGTCGAGCTGGCGAGCATTCAGCAAATTCTCAAGCCGAAACCGGTGGTCGAGGATCTGGTGTGGAAGGGTAACGTTGGCCTCGCGCTGGATTATCAGCGTGCGGAAAAGGACACCGACGACTACGACATCGACTTCAAGACCACCGCGCGTCATGGCCGCTGGCGGCACACCGCCGAGGGCGAATACAACCGCGAAGTGCAGGACGAGCAGGTCACCACCAATAACTGGCGCGCCGAATACGCACTTGACCGCTTCCTCACCGACAAATGGTTCTGGCAGGGCCGCCTGAACTACAAGCGCGACTACGTTGAAGAGCTGTCGCGTCAGCGTGTGGTCGGTACCGGTCCGGGTTACCAGTTCTGGGACGACGAGCTGGGCGCGTTCTCGCTCGGTTCGCTGCTCAACCGCACCGATTACGAGTACAGCGATGGCGGCAAGGACAACTTCTATTCGGTCGCCATGAAGTGGGATTACAATCGCTACCTGATCGGCAAGAAAGTCGAGTTCTTCACCAATGGCGAACTGGGCAAGCCGCTGTCTGACGTAGCCAACTACGCGCTGGATGCCGAGATGGGCCTGCGCTACAAGGTCACCGACTGGGCCTCGCTCAACCTCAAGGCTGAGCGCGACATCATCAGTGGTACCAAGGATGCAGATTTGAACAAGACCCGCTACACCGCAGGGTTTGGTGTGGCCTGGTAAGGCAAGTCGAAAAAAAAAGCAGCCGTGAGGGCTGCTTTTTTTGTGGCCGTTAAAAAACACACGCCCACAAAAAAGCCCCGCTTTGAGGGCGGGGCTCTTTTCTAAAGAAGCTACAAGTTAGATAACTTGTACTTCTTCAGCTTGCATGCCTTTCTGACCGCGGGTAGCGATGAAAGAAACCTGTTGGCCTTCTTTCAGGCTTTTGAAGCCGTCGGATTGGATAGCTTTGAAGTGAACGAACAGGTCGTCACCGGATTGTGGAGTGATGAAGCCGAAGCCTTTTTCATCGTTGAACCACTTAACGGTACCGGTTTGGCGATTAGACATGGTGTAACTCCTTGAACAAAGATAACTGCGACTCAGGAAGAACCCTGGCCGAGACTGAGTGCAAAGAGCAGGAAAAATTCTTGTAGATGGTTGGATCGAAATTCAACATATCGTGTAGAGATTCTCAGTGACACAAGCAACACAGTGGCGCCACCTTAACCCTTTTTCCGGAACGTGCCAATGTTTCTTGCGAAGGTTTCTCTGTTTTAGGGATCGACGGTGTGACGGTTCGTCGCCAGAGCCTGTATTTCCAGGGTGTTCGGCGAGAATTTCAGCGCGGACTTTGAACCCGGCGGCGCGCCCGGTAAGATGCCGGACAGATTTTTTCCACCTCGCTATTCAGGACACCCGCCATGAGCATCAAATCGGACAAGTGGATTCGCCGCATGGCGCAGGAACACGGCATGATCGAGCCTTTCGTCGAGCGCCAGGTGCGCGGCAGCGACGACAGCCGTGTGATTTCCTACGGTGTGTCGAGCTACGGCTACGATGTGCGCTGCACCAACCATTTCAAGGTGTTCACCAACATCAATTCGGCGATCGTCGATCCGAAAAACTTCGACGCCGGCAGCTTTGTCGACATCCACAGCGACGTCTGCATCATCCCGCCGAACTCCTTCGCCCTGGCCAGCACCGTCGAATACTTCCGCATTCCGCGCAATGTATTGACCATCTGCCTGGGTAAAAGCACCTACGCGCGTTGCGGCATCATCGTCAACGTCACCCCGCTCGAGCCTGAGTGGGAAGGCCACGTGACCCTGGAATTCTCCAACACCACCAACCTGCCGGCGAAAATCTACGCCAACGAAGGCGTGGCGCAGATGCTGTTCCTCGAATCCGACGAGCAATGCGAAGTTTCGTACAAGGATCGCGGCGGCAAATATCAGGGCCAGCGTGGCGTGACCCTGCCGCGTACCTGATCCATCCGGCAGTTCGCGGGAATTCTTTGGCGGGCAGACACTCTATGGGGTGTACTGCCCGTTTTTGCTTCTGGCAAAGCGGGCCTTCGCCGAGGAGGTTGCATGAAGATCGATCCGCATATCACCGCCCAACTGGCAAGGCTTGAGCCCAATCAGGTTGGCGTTTTGGCCTGGTCGCTGCTGGCACACCCGTCTATTCAGATGGCCGGCGGGATTCCCGGTCAGCCTGATCCCGATACCCCCAACGAACAACCGACCGAACCGGGCGAGCCGACGCTGCCGGACGAGCCACCACCCGCGCCAGTGGCCTGAGTCGCTACTCCATGAATGGCCAGTCGGCTGAGGTTTGCCCAAGACCTCAACTGACGGGCCATATTTCGTTGTCGCCGATGACGAAAATCCTGCAATGAGCGTCTTTCTCGACCTGATAACCACCGGTAAAGGCACCAAAGGCCGGCAGCAGGCTCAATCGCTCACCCATTCGGAAACACGCCAGGCGCAAACTCTGTCGCCCTTTGCCATTAAGCCGGTAGACCGGATGCACATGCCCGGCCAGCACATGCCGTTCGGGATGCGGATCAGGTTCGTGTTGCAGGGCAAACGGCCCGAGCAGCATCGGCTCCGGAACCACGCGGATATTCAGCGCCGCCGGTGGATCCCCGGCACGTTTGTCGTGGTTGCCGCGAATCAGCGTCATCGGCAGATCGGCATGACGTGCGCGCCATTCGGCCAAGGCATTCAGCGTACCCGCCGCATGCGAACCGGGGCCGTGCAGAAAATCACCGAGGAAAATCAGCTGCCGACAGGGCAGTCTGGCCAGCAAGCGCTCGAGCACTTCGATATTCGCCGTCGTGGTGCCTTGTGGCACCGGCTGGCCGAGGCTGCGATAGGCCGCGGCCTTGCCGAAATGCACATCGGCGATCAGCAGTGCTTGCTGCGCCGGCCAGTACAGGGCCTTTTCCGGCAGCAGCCAGAGTTCTTCACCGGCCAGGCGCACTGGATACGCTGCACTCATGAGGCTTGACCCTTGTCGGCGGATTTCTCCAGATCGCCGACCATGCGCCGGATGCGGTCAGCGAGTTTTTCCGAACTCATGCTTTCGCGCATGCGCTCCACCAGCAACGGAAAGCCTAACGGTGTAGGACGTTTGATCAGGTGCATGTCCAGTTTCATCCGGTTGATCCGCTCCAATGTCTGTTCCAGACGACGAATATCCAGTTCTTCGCGCAGGACTTCTTCCCCGGCCTGGGCCAGCAGCAGGTTGTCAGCGTCGTATTGTTTGAACACTTCGAAGAACAATCCGCTGGAAGCCTGTACCTGGCGGGTACTTTTCGGCGCGCCGGGATAGCCGGCGAACACCAGCCCGGCGATCCGCGCGATCTCGCGAAAGCGCCGCAACGCCAACTCCCCGGCATTGAGGCTGGCCAGCACGTCGCGTAGCAGATGCTCGGGGCTGAGCAGTGCCGTATCGAATTGCTCGAACCAATCGACCGGCGTGGCGCTGAGCAACTCCAGCCCGTAATCATTCACCGCAATCGAGAACGTCAGTGGCTGGCGCTGACTCACGCGCCAAGCCAACAGGCTGGCGAGCCCCAGATGCACCTGGCGCCCGGCAAACGGATAAAGGAAAAGGTGCCAGCCTTCACGGGATTTCAGCGCTTCGGCCAACAGACAGTCGGAGGTGGGCAGACCCGACCAGCGCGCCTGGGTTTGCAGCAACGGTTGCAGCGCCTGCATTTCCGGGCCGGCGAACTCACCGCGCGCTGCCGCCGTGAAGCGGCTGACCACAGCGGCGGCCAATTCGTTGGAAAGCGGCATCCGCCCGCCATTCCAGCGCGGCACGGCGGCTTTTTTCGCGGTGCTGCGTTTGACGTACGCGGTCATGTTCTCCACCCGCACCAACTCCAGCAGGCGCCCGGCAAAGAGAAAGCCGTCGCCCGGTTTCAGCCGCGCGATAAAGCCTTCCTCGACACTGCCCAACTGCTTGCCGCCGCCACCCTTGCTCCAGAATTTCAGGTTGATGCTGGCGTCGCTGACGATGGTGCCGATGCTCATGCGATGACGGCGTGCCAATCGTGCATCGGGTACCCGCCAGACACCGTGTTCGTCCGGTTCGACCCGGCGGTAATCCGGATAGGCTGTCAGCGACATCCCGCCGTGACGTACGAAAGCCAGCGCCCAGGCCCAATCCGCCGGCGTGAGGTCGCGATAGGCCCAGGCACCACGGACTTCTTCGTACAGCTCTTCGGGAATAAAGCCACCGCCCAGCGCCATGCTGACCAGATGCTGCACCAGCACATCCAGCGGTTTGTGCGGCGACAAACGTGGTTCGATGAGTCGTTGCGCCACGGCGTCGCCTGCGGCGGCGGCTTCGATCAGTTCCAGGCTGTGAGTCGGCACCAGCGTCACTCGCGAGGTGCGCCCCGGCGCGTGACCGGAGCGCCCGGCGCGTTGCATCAGCCGCGCCACGCCTTTCGCCGAGCCGATTTGCAGCACCCGTTCCACTGGTAAAAAGTCCACGCCCAGATCCAGGCTCGACGTGCAGACCACGGTTTTCAGCTTGCCGTCCTTCAACGCTTGCTCGACCCAGTCGCGGGTCTCGCGGGACAGTGAACTGTGGTGCAGCGCGATCAGCCCGGCCCAGTCCGGCCGCGCTTCGAGCAACGCCTGATACCAGATTTCCGACTGCGCGCGGGTGTTGGTGAAGACCAGGCTGCTGGCGCAGGCGTCCAGTTCGGCAACAACCTGCGGCAGCATCTTCAGACCGATGTGCCCGGCCCACGGAAAACGCTCGATGGCCGGTGGGATCAAGGTGTTGACCTTGAGTGATTTTTCGCTCTGGCCTTGCACGCTGATGCCGCCACCCTGTGGGATCAGCACCTGTTCGGCGTGGGCTTGATTGCCGAGGGTGGCGGACACGCCCCAGACGATCAGCTCGGGTTGCCAATGGCGCAGACGGGCGAGGGCCAGTTGCAGTTGTACGCCGCGTTTGTTGCCGAGCAGTTCGTGCCATTCATCGACAACGATCATCCGCAGGCTCGACAACGCAGTCCTGGCGTCGGCACGGGCGAGCAGCAGGGTCAGGCTTTCCGGGGTGGTGATCAGCGTTGTCGGCAGGCGTCGGCCCTGACGCGCGCGTTCGGCGCTGCTGGTGTCGCCGGTGCGCAGACCGATGCTCCACGGAATCTGCAAATCGCTGACCGGCGCTTGCAAGGCGCGCGCGGTGTCGGCGGCGAGGGCGCGCATCGGCGTGATCCACAGCACGGTCAACGGTTCGGCTGGCGCTTTGCGTTTTTTGCTGTCTGCAACGCTGGGTTTGATGCGGGCGAAGCGGTTGAGCGCGGCGAACCACACCGCATAGGTTTTACCGGCGCCGGTGCTGGCATGGAGCAACCCCGACTGACCTTGTTTGACGGCGGCCCACACCTGCTTTTGAAAGGCGAACGGCTTCCAGTTGCGTGCGCTGAACCAGAGTTTTGCGAAGTCGGTGGAGGTCGGCATACCGTTGGCGTGCGCTCTGAAAGTGTTCCTTCAGTGACCGCGCCGACTGGCGAAAGGTTTAATCACGCCGCAATCCCCGCGTAGGAGCTGCCTCAGGCTGCGATCTTTTGATCTTGAAAGGCAACATCAAAAGATCGCAGCCTGCGGCAGCTCCTACACAGGGGATCCGGGGTTACTTGAGGTTCCCGCTGAGGAACTGCTTCAGCCGTTCGCTCTTCGGGTTGCCCAGCACGTCTTCCGGCGCGCCTTCTTCTTCCACGAGCCCTTGATGCAGAAACAACACCTGGCTGGAGACCTTCCGGGCGAAGCTCATTTCATGGGTCACCATGATCATTGTCCGACCTTCTTCAGCCAGACCCTGAATCACCCGCAGCACCTCACCCACCAACTCCGGGTCGAGCGCCGAGGTCGGTTCGTCGAACAGCATCACTTCCGGCTCCATCGCCAGCGCCCGGGCAATCGCCACCCGCTGTTGCTGGCCGCCAGAGAGAAACGCCGGATACTGATCGGCCACCCGCGCCGGCAGGCCGACCTTGTCCAGGTAGCGGCGGGCGCGGTCTTCAGCTTCCTGCTTGCTGCAACCCAGCACCCGGCGCGGGGCCATGGTGATGTTTTCCAGCACGGTCATGTGGCTCCACAGGTTGAAGTGCTGGAACACCATCGCCAGTCGCGTGCGCAGGCGTTGCAGTTCATTCGGGTCGGCGACGTGCATGCCGTGGCGGTCGGTGACCATGCGGATCGCCTGGCCATCGAGGCTCATGGCGCCATCGTTGGGTTGTTCGAGGAAGTTGATGCAGCGCAAAAAGGTGCTTTTGCCCGAGCCGCTGGCGCCGATCAGGCTGATCACGTCGCCGGTTTTGGCCTTGAGCGAAACGCCTTTGAGTACCTGATGGTCGCCATAGCTTTTGTGCAGACCTTCAACAGTCAATTTGTACATGGGACAGAGATCCTCAAGGCGAAAGTAGGTAGCCGCTGCGATAGGCTTCGGCGCCCGCCACGTGTGCGATCACCATGCCGGCAGTAGCCATGCGCCGCAGCGAGCGGGCGTACAGCAGGCCGGCGGCAGTGCAATGAATGGGGGTGACCCGGTCGTGGATCGGGTCGATGATTTCGGCAATCTGTTGCCCGGCTTGCAGGTATTGCCCGGCCGTGGCGGTGTACACCAGCAAGCCGCCCACCGGCGTGGTCACCGGTTCGACGCCGGCCAGCGGTGTGGCGGGGAACGGCAGGGGTGGCTGCGGCTTGGTCTCGCCGACGATCGCATCGAACTGGATCAGGTAATCGATCAAGGCCTGGCAGTCACGACTGGCCATTGGGTGATTCACGTCACCCTGGCCGCGCAATTCCACGGTCACCGAAAAGCTGCCCAGCGGAATCTCGAAGTGTTCGCCAAAGCGCTCCTGCAGTTGCCACCACAACAGGGTGAAGCATTCGTCGAATGACTGGCCGCCGGAATCGGTGGCCAGCAGACTGGCCTGGGCTTCGATGTAACGCGCCAGCGGCTCGACCTGCGGCCACGCTTCGGGCGTGGTGTAGAGATGAACCACGGATTCGAAATCGCAGTGCAGATCCAGCACCATGTCGGCGTCGCACGCTAGCCGTTGCAAGGTCAGGCGCTGGGATTGCAGTTGTGTGCCGGGCGTTTGACGGGCGAGGGCGTTGCGCAGGCTGGTGCGGATCAGCTCAAGGTTGCGCTGCGGGTCGTCGCCCAGCTTGCCCTCGATGTCGTTGCCGATTTCTTCGCTGAGGTCGACGAACCAGCGATTGAAGTTCTGCCCGCTCTCCATCTCGTAGCGGCCCAGCGGCACGTCCATCAGCACTTGTTCGAGGCCGACCGGGTTGGCCACCGGCACCAGCACAATCTGGCTGCGCAGGCGCCCGGCGGCTTCCAGCTCCGCCAGTCGCTGCTTGAGGTGCCAGGCCACGAGCATGCCGGGCATTTCGTCGGCATGCAGCGAGGACTGGATGTAGATCTTGCCTTGGGCCTGCTCCGGGCCGAAGTGGAAGCTGTGGATCTGTCGTGCGGTCCCCGGCACCGGGGCCAACAGGTCATGGATCTGGTGTCGCATTACAGGTTTTCCTAGTGGGTCGGCCCGAGGAATGCCAGCCATCGGCGTTCGGCGAGGCGGAACAGGCCGACCAGCGCGAAGGTGATGGTCAGGTAGATCAGCGCGGCGATGCCGAACGACTGGAAGGTCAGGTAGGTCGCCGAGTTGGCGTCCCGCGCAACTTTCAGGATGTCGGGGATGGTCGCGGTGAAGGCCACGGTGGTCGAGTGCAGCATCAGGATCACTTCGTTGCTGTAATACGGCAACGAGCGACGCAGCGCCGACGGCATGATCACGTAGGCGTACAGCTTCCAGCCGGTCAGTCCGTAGGCCTTGGCCGCTTCGACTTCGCCATGGTTCATGCTGCGGATCGCCCCGGCGAAAATCTCCGTGGTGTAGGCGCAGGTGTTCAGGGCGAACGCGAGGATCGTGCAGTTCATCGCATCGCGAAAGAAACTGTCGAGCAACGGCTGCGCGCGCACGGCGGCCAGGCTGTAGATCCCGGTGTAGCAGATCAGCAACTGGATGTAGAGCGGCGTGCCACGGAACAGGTAGGTGTAGAACTGCACCGGCCAGCGCACATAGAAGTGCGAGGACACTCGGGCGATCGACAACGGGATCGACACCAGAAAACCGATGAAAATCGAGGCGCTGAGCAGCCACAGGGTCATCGCCAGACCGGTGATGTTGGTGCCGTCGGTATAAAGGAAGGGTTTCCAGTATTCCTGCAGGAGTTCGATCATCGTACGGCCTCCCGGGCACCGGCGGCGTAGCGACGCTCGAGCCAGCGCAGGATGACGTTGGATGCACTGGTGATCAGCAGATAGATCAAGGCGGCGAGTACCAGGAAGTAGAACAGTTGATAGGTGCTTTTACCGGCGTCCTGCGCGGCTTTGACCAGATCGGCCAAGCCGATGATCGACACCAGCGCGGTGGCCTTGAGCATCACCATCCAGTTGTTGCCGATGCCCGGCAAGGCGAAGCGCATCATTTGCGGGAACACCACGAAGCGAAAACGCTGGCCACGCTTGAGGCCGTAGGCGGTGGCCGCTTCGACCTGACCGCGTGGTACGGCGAGGATTGCCCCACGGAAGGTTTCGGTGAAATACGCGCCATAGATGAAGCCCAGGGTGATCACCCCGGCGGTAAAGGAGTCGATTTCGATGTAGTCCCACTCCATGACGTCGGTCAGGGCGGTCAGCCAGGTTTGCAGGCTGTAGAAAATCAACAGCATCAGCACCAGATCCGGCACCCCGCGAATCAGCGTGGTGTAGAGCTGGGCAGGCAGGCGCAACAGTTTGGATTTCGACAGTTTGGCACTGGCGCCCAAGAGACCGAGCAACACGGCCACCAGCAGCGACAACGCGGACAATTTGATGGTCATCCAGGTGCCTTCCAACAGCAACGGACCGAAGCCCTTGAGGCTGAAGGCGGAGAGCCCCAGATTTTGTAAGAGGTTTTCGAACATAAATCAGCAACCTGAGCGGATGGAAAAGGCGCCCATCGAACGATGGGCGCCAGGGCATTATTTACCGCTGTACAGATTCAGATCGCCAAAGTGTTTCTTTTGAATCTCGGCGTATTTGCCGTCATCGTGTAACGCTTTGATACCTTTATCTAAAAGCGCCTTCAGCTCTTTGTTACCTTTCTTAATACCGACAGCGGTTTTGGCTGGCAGCAATTCGCTGTCGACCGGCTTGCTGACTTCGTAGTTGGCGCCATCCGGCGACTTCAAAAAGCCCAGTTCGGCTTGCAGCATGTCCTGGATCGAGGCGTCGAGACGGCCGTTTTTCAGGTCGGCGTAGACCTGATCCTGGTTGGCGTAAGCCTGGATTTTTACCCCGGCCTTCTCCAATACGGCCTTGGCGTAGGCTTCCTGGATGGTGCCTTGCTCGTAACCGACGGACTTGCCCTTGAGGGAAGCGACGTCATCGCTAAGGCCGGAGCCCTTCTTGAACACGTAGGAAGTCGGGCCGGAGAACAGCTCGCTGGAGAAGTCGATCGCCTTTTCACGGGCCGGGGTCACGGTCATCGACGAGATCACACCGTCGAATTTGTTGGCGTTGAGGCCCGGAATCATGCCGTCGAAGTCACTTTCAACCCATTTGCACTTGACCTTCAGCTCGGCGCAGATCGCGTTGCCCAGGTCGATGTCGAAGCCCACCAGGCTGCCGTCGGCCGCTTTCGACTCGAACGGTGCGTAGGAAGGATCAACGCCAAAACGCAGCTCTTTGTATTCCTTGGCCAGCGCGGAGCCGGCAGCCATGCACAACGCCAGTGCAGAAAGGGTCAGCAATGCTTTTTTCATTATTCAATCCCTAAGAACCAATATGAGCGCTTGTGGCGCAGAATTATTGTTACTGGAACGCGTACGACCTATAGAAAGTAGCAATTTCCGAACCAGAGTCCCGAACAAGTGTTTTAAAAGGTTGGAGAGGGGAGCGCTGAGAGGGATTGGTGCACGGGAATGGGCGCGGGGAATGAGCTGCACCAAGTTGGGTCGATGCATGCATTTTTCTGTGGTTGAGAGGACCAGAGGTGAGGGATCTTGTGGTGAGGGGATTTATCCCCGATCGGCTGCGCAGCAGCCGCAAATCCGGTACACGCGGTTTGCTGAAATAACACTGGGGGCCGCTTCGCAGCCCATCGGGGATAAATCCCCTCACCACAAGATCCCTCACCACAGGGAATTCATTCAGGATGATTGGAGGTTTGTCCCCGGAAACCGGGTCAGGCCAGCAAATCCTGCAACGTTGCCAGGCTATCGGCCTCATCCACCGTCTTGTCCTGCCGCCAGCGCAGCATCCTTGGAAAACGCACGGCAATCCCGCTCTTGTGCCGTCGCGACAGGGCGATGCCTTCGAAACCCAGTTCGAACACCAGACTCGGCTTGACGCTGCTGACCGGGCCGAACTTTTCCACGGTGGTCTTGCGCACGATGCTGTCGACCTGGCGCATTTCCTCGTCGGTCAGCCCCGAATAGGCCTTGGCAAACGGCACCAGCGCTCGCTGACTGGACTCGGGCGGGCCATCCCACACGGCGAAGGTGTAATCGCTGTATAGACTGGCGCGCCGGCCATGTCCGCGTTGGGCATAGATCAAAACCGCATCGACGCTGAACGGATCGACCTTCCACTTCCACCACACGCCCATGTCCTTGGTCCGGCCTACGCCATACAGGGCGTCGCGGGCCTTGAGCATCATGCCCTCGACACCGAGGCGCCGTGAGGCTTCACGCTGTCGGGCGAGATCGAACCAGTCGCTGCCGGTCAGAATCGGCGAGGCCAGTAACACCGGGTTGTTACCGTGAGCGATCACTTGCTCCAGTTGCGCCCGCCGTTCGGCCTGTGGGCGGTTGCGCCAGTCTTCGCCCTGCCACTCCAGCAAGTCGTAGGCGAGCACCACCACCGGCACTTCTTCGAGGATTTTCTTGTCGAGGGTTTTGCGCCCGATGCGTTGCTGCAGCAGGGCAAACGGTTGCACCGCCGGCGGTGCGCTCGATTGCGGATCGAAAGCGTATTCGGTGCTCGGATGAGTGCTTTTCCAGACCACGATCTCTCCGTCGATCACCGTGCCGTCGGGTAACGCGTGGAGCAGTGTGTCGAACTCGGGAAAGCGCTCGGTGACCAGTTCTTCACCCCTCGACCAGACCCACAGCCGACCCTCGCGCTTGACCACCTGCGCGCGGATGCCATCCCACTTCCATTCCACCTGCCAGTTGCTCGCCGGCCCCAGCAGCGCTTCAAACTCCTCCACCGGTTGCGACAAGGCATGCGCGAGGAAAAACGGGTAGGGCTGGCCGCCACGTTGCGCATGTTCGTCGGCGGATTCCGGCGCGATCAGTTTCAGGTAGCTGGTCGCGTTCGGCCGGTTCGACAGGTCGGTGTAACCCACCAGGCGCTGCGCCACGCGTTTGCTGTCGAGGCCGGCCATCGACGCCAATGCGCGGGTGACCAGCAGTTTCGATACGCCGACGCGGAAGCTGCCGGTGATCAGCTTGATGCACAGCATCAGGCTCGGCCGATCCAGTTGCGCCCACAGCGCGGGCAGGTGGCGGGCGAGGTACTCCGGGGTTTCACCGCGCAGCGGCAGCAGCTTGTCTTCAATCCATTCGGCAAGACCGGCCTCGGAGCTGTGCGAATTTTCCGGCAGCACCAGGGAAATGGTTTCCGCCAGATCGCCAACGGATTGATAGCTTTCCTCGAACAACCACGGTTGCAGTCCCGAGACTTCCACCGCCAGTTCGCGCAGGATGCGCACCGGCACCAGTTGCCGCGGGCGTCCGCCGGACAGAAAGTACACCGCCCATGCCGCGTCCTGCGGTGCTGCTTGAGCGAAGTAGGTTTGCATCGCTGCCAGTTTGGCGTTGCTCGACGTGGTGGCGTCGAGTTCGGCGTACAGCTCGGCGAAAGCTTTCATGCTTGCACCTCGGCGATAACCGGCTCGGCGCCAATGTTCTCCTCTTCATCGTCGCCGTATTCGGTGTTGAAACCCTGCGCGTCCAGGCCTTGTTCGCGCAGATGGCGCACCAGCACACCGATCGAACCGTGGGTGACCATCACCCGTTCGGCGCCGGTCTGTTCGATGGCCCAGAGCAGGCCCGGCCAGTCAGCGTGATCCGAGAGCACGAAACCGCGATCCACACCGCGCCGCCGACGGGTGCCACGCAGGCGCATCCAGCCGCTGGCGAAGGCGTCGCTGTAGTCACCGAACCGGCGCATCCAGGTGCTGCCGCCTGCCGAGGGCGGGGCGATCACCAGCGCCTGACGCATGATCGGGTCGGATTTTTTGATGTCGCCGGCGTAGATCGTCGGCGGCAGGTACACGCCGGCCTCGCGGTAGACCCGGTTCAGCGGCTCGACCGCACCGTGACTGAGGATCGGGCCGAGGCTGGCGTCGATGCCGTGCAGAATCCGCTGAGCCTTGCCGAACGAGTAGCAGAACAACACGCTGGCCTTGCCGGCGGCGATGTTCGCCTGCCACCACTGGTTGATCTCGCTGAACACTTGCGCCTGTGGCTGCCAGCGGTAGATCGGCAGGCCGAAGGTCGATTCGGTGATGAAGGTATGGCAGCGCACCGGTTCGAACGGCGCGCAGGTGCCATCGGGTTCGATCTTGTAGTCCCCCGACGCGACCCAGACTTCGCCGCCGTATTCCAGACGTACCTGGGCCGAACCGAGCACATGCCCGGCGGGATGGAAACTCAAGGTCACGCCGTGATGGGTCAGCCGCTGGCCGTAGGCGAGGGTTTGCAGGTTGATGTCCTGACCCAGACGCGCACGCAAGATCCCTTCGCTGGCGCTGCTGGCAAGGTAGTGCTGATTGCCGTTACGGGCGTGATCGCCGTGGGCATGGGTGATCACCGAGCGCTCGACCGGGCGCCACGGATCAATGTAGAAATCCCCGGCAGGGCAGTACAAACCTTCGGGGCGGGCGATAACAAGGTCCATGTCGTTACCTGAATGGAGGGCTTGTTAGCTATGAGGTTGGCGCGAGTCCGGAAGTTCTATCGATTTTCAAAGCTCCCTCACCCCAGCCCTCTCCCGGAGGGAGAGGGAGCCGACCGAGGTGTCTGGCGAGCTACATCGACCTGAAAGTCCGCGTCGATTATGGATTCGGCGCGACGGTTCAGGTCGGTGTATTGCGAAAGAACAACTCCGTCGGTCCCCTCTCCCTTGGGAGAGGGTTAGGGTGAGGGGCTTTTGATCTGTGCCTTACTTGCCCGGTGTGAGGGTCAAACGCGTCTTGCCATACACCCGGTCAAAGTTCTGCGGCTGCATCGGCAAGCCGATGTACTGACCCTTGAGCCACGCATCGATGCCGTTGAGGTAGTTCGGGCTGGCCGGGTTGCCGGACTGGCCGGTGCCGTTCTGGCCCATCAGCGGCTCAGCCTGGCTGAAATCGACGATGAAACGCATCGACGGCGCCCGCGTGGTGTTGAAGTCCTTGCCCCAGGTAAACGCCGAGGTATTGAGCGTGGTGTGATCGCCACCGGCTGCCAGCGGGCCGCGAACGGTCTGGCCGTTGGCGTTTTTCCACGTGTAGCTGTGCAGTTTTCCCCACTGCCAGGCCTTGTGATCGCCACCCAACTGACTGTCGCCAGCGTTGATCGCGGCGGCCAGACTGCGCGCCAGAATCACGGCTTTGTCTTCTTTCTGCGGGGTACGCAAGTCATCCCAGAACGGGCTGTCTTCGCGCCCCAGCAGGTGATCGGCCTGCGCCGCGTAGGACAAGTCGCCATTGGCAACAAAGGCTTTCCACGCCGGACTCGACTCGGGGCCGAGCTCATCGAGGAAGATCTGCTTCATGCTTTCTTGCAGAAACAGTTCATAGATCGCCGCATCCGCCGAGGTCGGGCTGAGCTTGCCGTCAAACGCCATCAATCGGGTGAACGCCTCGCGCGCCTTGCTGCGATCGGCTTCCGGCAGGGCTTCGATCGCCTGTTTCAGCGGCTGCTTCATGCCCGGCGCTTCAAACATTTTCTTCAGCTTGGCAGCGAAGGTGGTGGTCTGGTCGTACTGCATGGCGATCACGCTGCGACCGTCCTGCTTGCCGCTGCCGGCCAGCTCTGCCAGGCGCTCGCCACGTTCTGGCGCTGCCCAGGAGTTAGACAACTGCATGCCGTAGCCGTGAGGAATGACCCGCTGGTTGGCGGTGCCGAGCCAGCCCTGGGTCGGATCCTGATCGTACGGGTGCAACATCGGGTCGGCATAACCGTCCCAGTCGTAGCGACCCTCCCAGCCCGGCGATGGCAGCAGGCCTTCGCCTTCGCGACGGTTGGGGAAACGTCCGGTGACTTGCCAGCCAATATTGCTGGCGTCGGCGAACACCATGTTCAGGGCGATGGCGCGGATCTCGCGGCTGGCGTCTGACGCGCGTTCAACGTTCTGCGCACGGGTCAGGTCGAAAAATGCGTCCAGCGATTTGTCGTCGGTGAAGCTCGGGGTTTGCAGGGCCAGGCCAAAACCGTTGCCCTGTACGGCCTGAGCACTGTTGAGCAGCGCGCCGTGGCGGGTTTCGTACACCGCTTCGCGAATCGGCCGCTGGCCTTTGACGAAATAGGTTTCGTTGCGCACGCCCAGCGGCTGCCATTTGCCATTGACCTCATAGGTCAGGCTGTTGCCCTGACGGCGGATTTTTTCCAGGAACAGGTCCTGGTTGTCGCCGAGCACACTGGTGGCGCTCCACGCGACTTTGCCGTTGAAGCCACCGAGCACCATCGGCAGACCGGCGACAGTGACGCCGGCAGCCTGATATTTCGGCGCGCGGATCTGCACGAAGGTCCACAGCGACGGTGCCGCCAGCGGGCCATGGCTGTCGCTGGCGAGAATGCTCTTGCCGCTGCGGCTGCGTTGCGGGGCGATGGCCCAGTTGTTCGAGGTGCTGGCGCCCAGCAGATTCACCGCCGCCAATTGTTGGCTGGCGTTGCTCAGCTCCGTCAGGCCGGGGATCTGCCCGTTGAGCTTGAGGCCTTGCAGCTTGTCGGCCTCGGCCATTGGCAAGTTCTCGTCCGGTGCGGACGGGGTCAGCCAGGCGAGTTTGTCGCTGCTCACGGTTTGCGCCAGCACCAGCGAGGAAATCTCTTCCGGCAGGTTGGCCGATTGACTGAAGTTCAGTAGCGCGAACATCAGCGCCGAATCTTCCGGTTTCCAGTATTCCGGCTTGTAGCCGCTGGACGCGAGGTCGCCCGGCAGTTTGTCGGCGTAGCGGAACAGGTAGGCGTTGACGCCCCGCGCATAGACTTCGAAGAAACGCTTGAGGCGTGGCGACGAGGCCTTGTACAGCTCGTCGGCGCTTTTCTTCAGGTTGACCGCGCGCATGTAGCGGTCGGCGTCGAGCATCGATGCACCGGACATTTCCGCCAGACGGCCCTGGGCCAACAGGCGCAGGGTGACCATCTGGTTGATGCGGTCGCTGGCATGCACGTAACCGAGGGTGAACAGTGCGTCGTGGAAGCTGTTGCTTTCGATCAACGGCATGCCCATGGCATTGCGTCGTACCGAAACGTTCTGCGCCAGGCCCTTGAGCGGTTGCACGCCGGAGGTGGGCGGGAGGGTGTCCTGCGCGTTCCAGGTCTGGCAACCGGACAGGCTCAAGACACCGGTCAGTGCTGCGGCAACGCCGAACCGGGGAAGAAAATGTGTAAGGGCTGGCGAGGCCATGGCAAAGCTCCTGCGGGGGTGTAGAGGCTGGGGGCGCAATAAAGCCGCTACGTTAGTGAGCAGGAGGTGGCCGCGCAAGCGGGGGACAAACTTATTTGTGAGGTGTGACAGAACCTGTGGTGAGGGGATTTATCCCCGATGGGCAGCGCAGCAGCCCCAAACCTGCCATCTCGGTGGGTCAGCTCTGTCTCGGTTGCAGGAATTAGGGCCGCTTCGCTGCCCATCGGGGATAAATCCCCTCACCACAAAGCGCTTCAATCTGCCGTGTTCGATAGCTTGCTTAATAAGTGGCGGTGATGCTGAAGTGCGGGAAATTCACTGACCCCGCATGAGAAAAAAACGCCATGGAGCTCAAGGCCAACGCGGCACTGATCATCATCGACCAGCAACAAGGCATTCTGCAGCCGCGCCTTGGCAGGCGGAATAATCCACAGGCCGAAGAACGCATGCTCGATTTACTGAGGGCGTGGCGCAGCAGCGGGCGGCCGGTGATTCATGTGCAGCACTTGTCGCGCGAACCCGGTTCGGTGTTCTGGCCCGGGCAGTCAGGGGTGGAATTTCAGCAACGGTTTTTGCCGCAGGACGGCGAATGGCTGATCCAGAAACAGGTGCCGGATGCGTTTTGTGCCACGGGGCTGGAAGCGCAGCTGCATGAGGCGGGGATCGGGCAATTGATCATTGTTGGTGTAGCGACCAACAACTCGGTGGAATCCACAGCGCGCACGGCGGGCAATCTGGGGTTTGAGGCGTGGGTGGCGGAGGACGCGTGTTTCACCTTCGACAAGGCCGATTATTTTGGCACACCGCGTTCAGCCGAAGAGGTGCACGGGATGTCGCTGGGGAACTTGCACGGCGAGTATGCGACGGTGGTCAGTGCTGCGCAGATTCTGGCAGTCGCCTGAGAAACCTGTGGGAGCTGGCTCGCCAGCGATAGCGGAGCGTCAGGCTGCATCAATGCTGGACGTGCCGACCGCATCGCTGGCAAGCCAGCTCCCACAGTGATTGCATTCCAGATGGAGTAATGCGCTCGAAGGTAGGAGTGAGCCTGCTCGCGATGGCGTTCTTTCAGGCGAAGAATATCTTCACCTGAAGCATCAAGCGCCGTGGCACTTCTTGAATTTCTTGCCGTTGCCGCATGGGCAAGGGTCGTTGCGGCCGACGTCTTTCAGGGCGTTGCGCACCGGTTCCTGGTGGGCGTGGCCGCAGTTCGGGCCGTGGACATGACCATGGTCGTGATCGTGATGATGGTCATGATCGTGGTTGCAGTCAGGGCCATGGACATGAGGTTGCTGAGTCATCGGTTGTGCTCCGGAATTAAATCGGCGGGGATTATCACGCCATTGCGCTCCAGGTGCACGTAGTGGGCGATGAATAAACCGGTTTCCATTTCGCCCTGCAATCGATAGGGGATCTGCTGGTTGGGATTTTTCAGCATTTTCACCACGTCTTTTACCCGAGGCCACAGGTTGGTGCGGATCGGTATCCGGTAGAACCCGCTGCTTTTCGGCGCCACGGTAATCCAGTGTTCATGCTCGCCTTCGGCCAGCAGCATATCCGCCAGATGAATGCGATATTCCATGCCGCGCACGGTCAGGTCGCTGTCGTTGGGGTTGTCGATGCGAAAGTGCAGGATGAATTTCTGTTCGAGCAATTTGGCCCGCACCACCTCGACTTTCACCAGGTGCACGGCGGGGTCGATGCTGTCGTCGCCGAACCATGAGGCGCAACCGCCGAGGTTCAGGATCAGCAGCAGGGGAAGAATGTTGAGTGTGCGCCATAGTCCGAGCATGAGTTAACTCCCTTTGCTGGCAGTCTAGACGCTAAAAAGATCGCAGCCTGCGGCAGCTCCTACATGAGTTGCGTCCCCTGTAGGAGCTGCCGCAGGCTGAGATCTTTTGATCCTATGCGCCGAAATACCCCGCACAGCACTTCTTGAACTTCTGTCCGCTCGCACACGGGCACGCATCGTTGCGCCCCAGCTTCAACTGCACGGTCGGGTCGATGAAGTACCAGCGGCCGCTGTTCTGCACGAACGATGAACGCTCGCGGTGGCTGTGTTCGCCCTGGCTGTCGTGCCAGCGTGCGGTGAAGGTGACGAAGGCGTGCTCGGGCTGGCCGCCGAGCACTTCCGAGCTTTCGACCTCAAGGCCGAGCCAGGTGCTCTGCGCGCTCCAGGCGCTGATCGACTGGCGATCCAGACCGGCCTGCTGGGCGGGCAGGGTGGTGGCCACCAGATAATCGATCAGTCCCAGTACGTAGGCGCTGTAGCGTGAACGCATCAGCGCTTCGGCGCACGGCGCCGGGTGGCCTTCGTGATAGTGGCCGCAGCAGGCCTCCAGCAGGTTGCCGCTGCCGCACGGGCAAATGGCTGTACTCATTGCATTACCACCAGTATTTGCCGAAGTTTTCCGGATTGGCCCAGAACCGCGAGTTGAGCCAGTCGGGGACTTGTTTGTAGTCAAGCAGATCGTAGGTGAACAGGGTCAGTACCTGATCGTCACGCTGGAAGCGTTCACTGGCCTGCAGCGCCAGCGAGTAGAAATCGGTTTCCTGCCAGCCGCTGGCCGGCAGATCCGCCAGCACTGCAATGCGACTGGCGTTGAGGTTGCGAATCCCGCCCAGCAGATTCAAGCCGTCACGCTTGGGCAGGTGCTCAAGGCAATCGACCACCAGCGCCAGGTCGAAGCGCCGCGCCGCGAGTTCGGCGGGCAATGCACCGGGTGCGGCGTGGGCCACGCAGGTGTCCGGATGTGCCTGCTTGAAAGCGGCGAGCGCCGGAAATTCGCTGGCGCCGATCAGCAGCAGACGCGCCGGGGCATAGCGATCCAGTAATGCGGCCAGCGCCTGTTGCGGCGTGCGCGGAGAAATGGCGACGTTCATCAAAGCTCCTCAATCAGATCGCCAAGACTAGCGCGCCAGACGGATCCGGCCTAGACCCCGATTTGTCGCGCCTGGCAAAAGTGCCAAATCCCTGTGAACACGCTCCCAAATGCCAGTGGCCTATTGCTGGCGGAGATTAAAACTCCGGTCTTTACTCCGTGAATCGGTTCTAAGCCGATCCCTCAGGAGAAAACCAGATGAGCATAGTTCGGACAGCATTACCTTTGATTCTGCTAACCAGTGTGTTGACTGGTTGCGCAGGTTTGCAGAAAACCGATTGGCCGACCTGTGCGGCGGTCGGTGGTGTGGTCGGTGCGGGCCTCGGTGCGACGGAGAGTTCGGCGTGGGCCGGCTACGGCGCCCTGTTGGTCGGCGGTACGGCAGCAGCCTATTGCTGGGTGCACGGCGATGGCGACGAAGACGGCGATGGTGTGCCGGACAGTCGCGACAAGTGCCCGCACACCCCTAAAGGCGTGCAGGTCGATGCTGACGGCTGCCCACCACCTGCCCCTGCGCCAGTGGTAGAGGAGGCGGTTGTGGTCAAGGAAGAAACCATCGTCATTCGCGATGTGCACTTCCAGTTCGACAAAGCCACCCTGACCGGCTCCGACAAACAGGTGCTGGATAAAGTTGCCACGCGCCTGAAACAAGAGTCGTCCACGGCGCAACTGACCGTGACCGGCCACACCGACAGCGTCGGCAGCGATGCCTACAACAAGAAACTGTCGGATCGCCGTGCGCACTCGGTGGTGGAATACCTGATCCAGCAAGGTGTGCCGCGTGCCAGCTTCGTTTCGGTCTCGGGCATGGGTGAAAGCCAGCCAGTGGCGGATAACAAAACCGCTGACGGTCGCGCACAGAACCGTCGTACCGAAATCAAAATCGTCCGCTAGCCCCTCTCGCATCCGCGGCTTGTGCAGTCGCGGATGCGGGTCTTTACTCCTGTGTAACCGGTATGGGCCGGTGACACAGGAGCTTTCACAATGACTGTTTTCTCAAGGTCCGTCTTGCCGGTGCTGCTGCTGGGCAGCCTGCTCACCGGTTGCGCCACTCATAGCGATGGCGATGCACCCCTCAATCAACGTACGTGGCCGATCTGCAGCCTGATCGGCGGGCTGGTCGGTGGCGGTCTTGGTGCCATTGAAAGTGGCGGCTGGGCCGGTGGCGGTGCGGCGCTGGGGATTCTGACTGGCGGGCTGATCTGTTATGCCCAGGATGGCGATGAAGACGGCGATGGCGTGTTCGACCGTCGCGACCGTTGCCCTGACACCCCGGCCAATACCCCGGTCGATCATCGTGGCTGTCCGCTGCCGCAATACCCGGTCACTGCAAAAGCCCCCGAGCCTGCGCCGCAAACGGAAGTCATCACCCTCAGCGATGCCGGTAATGTACTGTTCGATTTCGACAAGTCGGACCTTACCCCGGCCGCCAAGGCCCAGCTCGACACGCTGATGGACAAGTTGCGCAACGCCGACGTGGTCAGCATCAAGGTCATCGGTCATACCGACAGTAAAGGTTCGGACGCCTATAACCAGGCACTGTCGGAACGACGCGCCAGCAGCGTGGCGGCGTACCTGCTGAGTCAGGGCCTGGCGCCGGACAAACTGACCAGTGAAGGGCGCGGCGAGAGCGAGCCGGTGGCCGATAACGCAACGGACGAGGGACGGGCGAAAAACCGTCGGGTGGAGTTGCATATCAATCGCTAGGACTTGTCTGTAGTCCGCAGGCTAGAGCTGCCGGTCGACGATCGTCGTCGAACCGGCAGCGATCCGACGACTGACAAATGTTTTTTCTTTTGCCCCTCTGGCTTATCCCCCGCGTAAGCCGTTACTGTGCGCCCAAAGAATAATTCCGACACGGGGGAGCGTATGAAGGTTTTCTGGGGGCTGGGGCGTTTGCTGACCCTGCTGTTCTGGTGCGTGGTGGTGGTCAATCTGCTGCTGCCGTTTGTGCATCCGCTGCATGCGCTGGTCAATCTGGCCGGTGCCTCGCTGCTGGTGCTGCATGTGCTGGAGTTGCTTTTCTCGCGCCTCAAAGGGCGTCCCAACCCGTGGCGCGACCGTCTGCGCATCCTGCTGTTCGGCGTTTTTCACCTGCAAACCATCCCGGCCCCGGCCGCTCCGGAGGCTTCTTCCCATGCGTAAACTTTGCCTGCTCGCTGCATTCATCAGTCCTCTGGCCAGCGCCCAGGTGGTCAGCGTCGAAACCAACTCCCTGATGCGTTTGCCCAACACCGCCAGCACCCTGCAGCTGGAACGCCTGGAAGTGGCGGACTACGGCACCTTGCTGATTCCTGCCAATGTGACCGAGCTGACTGTCGGTGAATTGCGTCTGGGCCATGAAGCACGCATCGCGATTGTTCCGAGCGAACAGGCGCTGGACATGAAAGTCATTCGTGCCGAACTGTCCGAAGGCAGCCTGATCACCGCACGTGGCGCGCCGGGCACCTATGAAAAAGCTGCCCGTGCCGGGCGCAATCTGAATTTGCAGTTCAAGGCGCTGAACGCGCCAAAACTGTTTGTCGATGCCCGTGGCGGGACCGGTGCACCGGGTTTCGTCGGCCTGGATGGCGGCAACGGCGAAGAACCGGGCTGCACCTGGGGCGCGGCCGGTCATGGTTTTGACGGCAGCAATGGTAGCGACGGTCAGCCGGGTGCACCGGGTGCGTTGGTGCGTCTTGAAGTGCCGCGCGAGTTTCCGGCCGAGCTGATCAAGGTCAACGTTGCTGGCGGCGCCGGTGGTCCAGCGGGTGTTGGCGGCAAGGCGGGCAAGGGCGGCCAGTCCAAGGGCTGCCTGGTGTATCGCGCCGATGGTGGCAAGAACGGCAAGGCCGGGGCGGATGGTCAGCCTGGGCCGGTGGGTGCGCCGGGGGCGGTGACCGTGCAACGCCTCTAAAACACCGTATTTCTTAATTGTGGTGAGGGGATTTATCCCCGATGGGCTGCGAAGCAGCCCACTCCAGATACCGCGTTTCTTCAGATTGAACGCGTCAGCTGATTTGGGGCCGCTTCGCGCGCCATCGGGGATAAATCCCCTCACCACAACAGTGTTCACAGCGCAAAAAATGGGGTGGGTCAGAACATCGGCCGCGCCGCCGCAATCGCCACCAGCACCAACCCGACGATCAAGTTGATCCCCACCACCCGGCGAATCCGCCCCAGCACTGCCGCGCCCGCCGGCCAGTCCTTGGCTTCCACCGCTTTACGCAATTCCGGCAGCATCAAACCCTGAATCCGGATAAACAGCGCCGTCATCACCACGTACAGCCCGATCATCACCTGCACGTACTTCGGCGCGGTCTCGAAACCGACCTGCTGTAAATGCAACATGCCCACGCCGCTGATCGGCAACAGGATCACCGCGACCCAGACCCAGCGGAAAAAACCTTGAAACACTTCTACCCACAAGGTCAGGCGGGCAGGGCCGTCGAGCGCCTTCACCGCCGCGGGGCGCAGGACCATCCAGGCGAAAAACATGCCGCCGACCCAGACCAGGGCGGAAAGGACATGCAGCGGATAAACGAGGCTAAAAGGTGTCATTGGGGTACTCCGTTCTGCGCGGGACTGATTAGCGGGGTATGATAGCGGCCGATCCGAACTACTGAAAATTTATCCAGCGTTTTTACGCCCGACATTCAATGATCAGCACTGAACTCAAAACCACGATCCAGGGCGCCTATTCGCGTTTTCTTGAAGCCAAGAGCCTCAAACCGCGTTATGGCCAGCGCCTGATGATCGCCGAAGTCGCCAAAGTCCTCGGGGATATCGACACCGACGACGAAGGCCGGCGCAGTGGCGACCCCGCGATTGTCGCGGTGGAAGCCGGCACCGGTACCGGCAAGACCGTGGCCTACAGCCTGGCCGCGATTCCGACGGCGAAGCTGGCCGGCAAACGCCTGGTGATCGCCACCGCCACCGTGGCCCTGCAAGAGCAGATCGTCTACAAGGACTTGCCCGACCTGATGCGCAACAGCGGCCTGAACTTCAGCTTCGCGCTGGCCAAGGGCCGTGGCCGCTACATGTGCCTGTCCAAGCTCGACATGCTGCTGCAGGAAGGCCACGCGCAAACCGCCACCGCGCAGCTGTTCGAAGAGGAAGGCTTCAAGATCGAGGTCGACGAGGCCAGTCAGAAGCTGTTCACCAGCATGATCGAGAAGCTCGCCGGCAATAAATGGGACGGCGACCGCGACAGCTGGCCCAACGCGCTGGAAGACGCCGACTGGGCGCGCCTGACCACCGATCACAGCCAGTGCACCAACCGTCATTGCCCGAACTTCGGCCAGTGCGCCTTCTACAAGGCGCGCGAAGGCATGGGCAAGGTCGATGTGATCGTTACCAACCACGACATGGTGCTGGCTGACCTCGCCCTCGGCGGCGGCGCGGTACTGCCGGATCCGCGCGACACCATTTACGTATTCGACGAAGGTCACCATTTGCCGGACAAGGCCATCGGCCACTTCGCCCACTACACGCGCCTGCGTTCCACCGCCGACTGGCTGGAAACCACCGCGAAGAACCTCACCAAACTGTTGGCCCAACATCCGCTGCCGGGCGATCTCGGCAAGCTGATCGAACAAGTGCCCGAGCTGGCGCGGGAGATCAAGACCCAGCAGCAATTCATGTTCACCGCGTGCGAGCAGATTGCCGATTTCAAGCCCGGCGAAGACGTCGAGGGTCGCGAGCGGCCACGCCATCGTTTCGTCGGCGGGGTGATTCCCGAGCACATGCGCGAAATGGGCATCGAGCTGAAAAAGGGCTACTCGCGGCTCAATGATCTGTTCACCCGCCTGACCGACCTGCTCAAGGAAGGCATGGACGGCGAGGTCAACATCGGCATCGCCAGCAATCAGGCCGAGGAGTGGTATCCGCTGTTCGGCAGCCTGTTGTCGCGGGCGTCGGGCAACTGGGAGTTGTGGACCGCGTTCACCGCCGAAGACCCGGAAGACAGCCCGCCGATGGCCCGCTGGCTGACGCTGGCGGAGAGCGGTTCGCTGTTCGACATCGAGGTCAACGCCAGCCCGATTCTCGCCGCCGAAACCCTGCGTCGCAGCCTGTGGAACGTGGCGTACGGCTGTCTGGTTACGTCGGCAACGCTGACCGCGCTGGGCACCTTCGACCGGTTCCGCATGCGCGCCGGCCTGCCGAAAAAAGCCGTCACCGCCGTGGTGCCGAGCCCGTTCCATCACGCCGATGCCGGTGTGCTGCGGGTCCCGGACCTGAAGGCCGACCCACGCGACGCCGCCGCTCACACCGCGGCGATCATCCGCGAGTTGCCGGATCTGGTCGAAGGTTCGCGCGGCACGCTGGTGCTGTTCTCTTCGCGCAAACAGATGCAGGACGTGTTCGACGGTCTCGACCGTGACTGGCGCAAGCAGGTGTTCATTCAAGGCAACCTGTCGAAACAGGAAACCCTGAACAAGCACAAGGCGCGGGTCGATGGCGGCGATTCCAGCGTGCTCTTCGGCCTCGCCAGTTTCGCCGAAGGGGTGGACTTGCCGGGTGCGTACTGCGAGCACGTGGTGATCGCCAAGATCCCGTTCTCGGTGCCGGACGATCCGGTCGAGGCGGCGCTGTCGGAGTGGATTGAGGCCCGTGGCGGCAATCCGTTCATGGAGATCTCGGTGCCCGACGCTTCGCTCAAGCTGGTCCAGGCCTGCGGGCGTCTGCTGCGTACCGAAGAAGACCGCGGCACCATCACTTTGCTCGATCGGCGCCTGGTCACCCAGCGCTACGGCAAGGCGATCCTCAATGCGTTGCCGCCATTCCGTCGTGAAATATCCTGAGACAACGGTGGGCAGTTTTGCCCGCCGCGTTGTCTATCTCTCCGCCATTGCTTTTCCATTGGCCTTTTGGTCGTTAGGGAGAACTCCGTTCTTATGATTCGCCGCTCGTTGCCTGCCGTGTTTGCCTTGATCTTCGCCGCCCCGTTGCTGGCGGCGCCTGCCGGTCAGCAGACCCTGTTCAACTTCGTCCGTCCTGCCGACGTGGTGAAAGTCGTCACCGAAAACACTGACCTGCCACAAGCCAACGCCGAGCAAACTCCGGAAGGTGAAGTGCTGCGCCGGGTGACATTCAACCCGGTAGCCCGTCCGACCCTGCGCCTGACTCCGCAGACCGGCGCCTGGGACTGGTCGCAGTCGGGCATGATGAGCCTGCGTCTGCAGAGTGCAATGAACTGGGCCGTGACGGTCTATGTGCAAATCCAGAGCAACAACGGCCAGACCCTGACCAGCCGCGTCGACTTGCCGGCGGGACCCGCGCAAACCCTGCTGGTGCCATTGGTGGCGACTTCGCCGCTGAGCCAGGGCATGAAGGCCGGGCCGCCGATGCCGATGACCGTCGATGGCCAGCGGATTCTGCTGGCCAGCAGCAGCGGTGAACTGGATCGTAGCCAAGTGGTGTCAGTGAGCCTGTGGATGGATCAGCCGAAAGCCGCGCAGAGCCTGCTGCTCGAACGTTTCGGCGTGCAGGACGGCGATGCTGTGACCCAGGCCGTCTACGGCAATCTGGTGGATGCCTACGGTCAATCGACCCGCAGCAAATGGCCGGAAAAAATCAGCAACGACGAACAACTGAAATCCGCCGCCGCCAAGGAACAGCAACAGCTGAAAACCTGGCTGGCTGAGCGCGAAAAGTCTTCGCTGGACAAATTCGGTGGCTGGAACAAAGGCCCGGCGTTCAAGGCCAGCGGCTTTTTCCGCACTGAAAAACGTGACGGGCGCTGGTATCTGGTGACGCCGGAAGGGCATCCGTTCTATTCGCTGGGGGTCAACACCGTTAGCCCGCAGGTCAACCAGACCTACGTCGCCGGGCGTGAGTGGATGTTCGAATCCCTGCCCAAGGCCGACGAGCCGCTCGCCAGCCATTTCGGCGAGGGCGACAACCGTGGCGGCAACGGTGCCGATCAGGGCCGTGGCTATGGCAACGGGCGCTGGTACGATTTCTATGGTGCCAACCTGCAACGCCTGTACGGCGAACCTTGCGCAGCACCGGCGCAAGCCGAACCGGCAGCCGCGCCGTGCAAGGCCACGGTCGATCAGCAGAAGTGGGCCACGCATACCCTCGACCGCCTGCAGGCCTGGGGTTTCAACACCGTCGGCAACTGGAGTGCCGACTCGCTTGCCGACGCCGAGCGGGTGCCGTACACCTTGCCGCTGTCGATCGTCGGCGACTACACCAGCATCAGCACCGGCAGCGACTGGTGGGGCGGCATGCCTGACCCGTTCGACCCGCGTTTCGCCATGGCCACCGAACGCGCCGTGGCCATCGCCGCTCGCGATCATCGTGATGATCCGTGGCTGATCGGCTACTACGCCGACAACGAACTGGCCTGGGCCGGCCCCGGCGACGACCCGCAGTCGCGCTACGCCCTGGCCTACGGCACATTGAAAATGACCACCGACGTGCCGGCCAAGCGCGCATTCCTCAAGCAACTGCGCGACAAGTACCGCAATCAGGCGGGCCTGTCGAAAGCGTGGGGCATTGATCTGCCGGCGTGGGAATTGATGGAAGACCCGGGTTTCGTGCCGCCGATGCCGAATCCGGAGCACCCGGAAATCGAAAACGACTTCAAATACTTCCAGAAAGTGTTCGCCGACACCTACTTCAAGACCATCTCCGATTCGCTGAAGTGGCACGCGCCGAATCAGTTGCTGCTCGGTGGCCGTTTCGCCACCAGCACTCCGGAAGCGGTGGCGTCCTGCGCGCAGTATTGCGACGTGTTGAGTTTCAATATGTACACGTTGAAACCGCAGGACGGCTATGACTTCGCCGCTCTGCGCGCGCTCGACAAACCGGTACTGATCACCGAATTCAACTTCGGCTCCAGTGATCGTGGCCCGTTCTGGGGTGGCGTGACGCAACTGGCCAAGGAAGAAGACCGTGGCCCGGCGTATGCCAATTTCCTCAAACAGGCGCTGAGTGAACCGTCGATTGTCGGCGTGCACTGGTTCCAGTATCTGGATCAACCGGTGACCGGGCGTCTGCTCGATGGCGAGAACGGGCACTTTGGTCTGGTGGGGATTACCGATCTGCCGTATCAGGGCTTTGTCGAGGCGGTACGCAAGAGCAACCTGCAGGCAGTTGATCAGTTGGGCAAAGAGGCTGAGAAGGCCGTCGCCGCTGCCGGTCATGAAGCTGAAGGCGGCAGAAAAGGCGAGGCCGGCAAAGGCCCGGGGGCCGGGCATGCGGGTGGGCATTCGGGGAATGGTCACTGAGGTTTGATGCCTTAAAGATCGCAGCCTTCGGCAGCTCCTACAGGGAATGCGTAATTTTGTAGGAGCTGCCGCAGGCTGCGATCTTTTGATTTTGCCTTGAAATGACCACCCGGCCCGCAGCTGTTCCCAAATCCCTCAAGGGCTGGAACAATGCGGGCCACTTTGTAGAGCGTTTTCGCGGGGGAGTTGCGGGTGCAGATTCAGGGACATTACGAGCTTCAATTCGAAGCGGTGCGCGAGGCATTCGCGGCACTGTTCGACGATCCCCAGGAACGCGGCGCAGCCTTGTGCATCAAGGTCGGCGGCGAAACCGTCCTCGACCTCTGGTCCGGTACGGCCGACAAGGACGGCACCGAAGCCTGGCACAGCGATACCATCGCCAACCTGTTCTCCTGCACCAAAACCTTCACCGCAGTCACCGCGCTGCAATTGGTCGCCGAAGGCAAACTGCAACTGGATGCACCGGTTGCTCGCTACTGGCCGGAATTCGCTGCCGCCGGTAAAGAATCCGTCACCCTGCGCCAACTGCTCTGCCATCGGGCCGGTCTGCCGGCCCTGCGCGAGTTGCTGGCGCCTGCCGCCCTCTACGAATGGCAGACCATGGTCGACGCCCTTGCGGCCGAAGCGCCGTGGTGGACGCCGGGCACCGGCCACGGCTATGCAGCCATCACCTATGGCTGGCTGGTCGGGGAGTTGCTGCGTCGCGCTGACGGTCGCGGGCCGGGCGAGTCGATAGTCGCCCGTGTCTCCAGGCCGCTGGGGCTGGATTTCCACGTCGGTCTGGCTGACGAAGAGTTTCACCGCGTGGCGCATATCGCACGGGGCAAGGGCAATGTCGGCGATGCCGCAGCTCAGCGCCTGTTGCAAGTGACCATGCGCGAACCGACCGCCATGACCACTCGTGCCTTCACCAATCCGCCGTCGGTGCTCACCAGCACCAACAAACCGGAATGGCGCCGCATGCAGCAGCCGGCCGCCAATGGTCATGGCAACGCGCGCAGCCTGGCCGGTTTCTACGCCGGTTTGCTCGACGGCAGCCTGCTTGAAAGCGAAATGCTCGAAGAGCTGACCCGCGAACACAGCTACGGCGAGGACAAGACTTTGCTGACCCGTACCCGTTTCGGTCTGGGCTGCATGCTCGACCAACCGGACATGGCGAACGCCACCTACGGCCTCGGCCCACGTGCCTTTGGTCACCCGGGGGCGGGCGGTTCGGTGGGTTTTGCTGATCCCGAGCACGATGTCGCGTTCGGTTTTGTGACAAATACCCTTGGGCCGTACGTCTTGATGGATCCGCGCGCGCAGCAACTGGCGCGGGTACTTGCCACTTGTCTGTAAAGCTTTACATGAGGTTCCAGGGTTGGAACCAGATCCGGTTTTTCGATTCAAAGCGTCAGTTTATCCGGGCAAAAGAGCTCTGATTTTTCATTACTTCACTTTGTGGATTTTCAATGTCATCCAAAAAAACTCTCGCCCTGGCCCTGTGTGTTGCGATCACCGGTTGTGCACAGACTCCTAAAAACGATGCGGACGGCGGTAGCTGGTGGCCGTTCGGATCTTCCGACAAAGTGGCGGCCAAAGAGCCGGCCCCAGCCCCGGCTCCTGTCGCAGCCCCGGCGCCGCTCAAACCTGCCGCGACCGCACCTGTGGCCAAGACTGAAAGCAGCAGCCACTGGTACTGGCCGTTCGGCGGTTCCGATGATGCGGCGGCCAAGGCCGATGTGAAACCCGAGGTAAAACCCGAAGCCAAACCGGCAGCAGTGGCCAAGGCCGATGCCGACACCGGCACAAAGTGGTGGTGGCCGTTCGGCGGCAAGGATCAATCGACTGCCAAAGTGGTGCCGATGCCTGATCCGAAAGTTACCCAGGCCTGGCTGGATGACTACGAGCCACGCCTGCGTGCGGCGATCAAGGACAGCAATCTGCAACTCGAACGCCGTGACAACGTGCTGGTGGTGATCGCGCCGGTTGAAGGCTCGTTCAACCCGAAGCGTCCAGCGATGCTGCTGCCGGTGACCCTCAGCCCGTTTACCAATGTCGCGAAAATCCTTGAAGCTGACCCGAAAACCGCTGTCCTGGTACTCGGTCACAGCGACAACACCGGTGCCGCTCCGGCCAACGTCAAACTCAGCCAGGAGCGCGCCCAATCCGTAGCGGCGATCTTCCGCCTGAGCGGCTTGCAGCGTGATCGCCTGATGCTGCGTGGGATGGGTGGCGATGCCCCGCGTGCCGCCAACGACAGCGCCGAAGGCCGTGCCCTGAACCGTCGCGTCGAACTGCTGGTGACCCCGCAAAACACCATGGTTGCGCTGCTGAGCAAGTACAACATGCCAGCGCCGGCACCGACCACGATGATTGCGGCACAGGACGTCAAGCCTGCAGCCAAACCGGTAACCCCGGCGCCAGCTGCTTCGAAGGCCGCCGTACCAGCGAGCAAAAAGGCTCCAGCGAAGAAAGCCGCCGCCAAGGCGCCCGCGAAAAAAGCGGCGACCAAGGCACCGGCAAAAACGCCGGCCAAGAAAACCGCTCCGGCCAAAGCCGCAGCGACTGACAAGAAAGTCGCCGCCACCGATACTGCCAAGCAGTGATCCGCTAACGAAAAGGAATGCGCCATGACCCAGGCTCTGGCAGATATGCGTCGTGATTACACCCGGGACGGACTGACCGAGGCGCAAGCCCCGGGCGAGCCGTTTGCGCTGTTCCACCAATGGTTTGCCGACGCGGTGAAAACCGAACAGGCGCCGGTGGAGGCCAACGCCATGACCCTGGCCACGGTGGACTCGGACGGGCGGCCGCATTGCCGCATTCTGCTGCTCAAGGGCCTGGACGCGCAGGGCTTTACCTTTTTCACCAACTACGACAGCGCCAAGGGCCAGCATCTGGCGGCGAATCCTTTCGCGGCCATGACGTTTTTCTGGCCAACCCTGGAACGCCAGGTGCGCATCGAAGGGCGGGTGGTCAAGGTCACGCCGCAAGAGTCCGACGCGTATTATCAGGTGCGACCGCTGGGCAGCCGCCTCGGCGCCTGGGCCTCACCGCAGAGCCGGGTGATCAACGGGCGCGGCGAGCTGGAAGATCTGCTCAAGGCCACCGAGCAGCGCTTCAGCGATACTCAGCCCGACTGCCCGGAACATTGGGGCGGTTACCGCCTGCTGCCTGAGCGCATCGAGTTCTGGCAGGGCCGTCCAAGTCGTCTGCACGATCGCCTGAACTACCGTCAGCAGGGCGCCAACTGGATTCTTGAACGTCTGGCGCCCTGAGCAGTCTACCGAGCGGGATAGCCTGCCGCAGCGGCCTCAAGCCACTTCGGCAGGTCCCGACGCTTGATCTTCTGCAAGCGGGCATCGGCCAGTCGTTCCAGCATGAAGGCGCGTTTGTCTTCATCCTTGCCCGCCAGCGACAGGGCCAGATCACGATCCATCCAGCGTTTGATCCGCACGTACAGCCACCAATGGAAGTACAGACCGGCGACGGTGGTGACGAAAATGATCAGGTAATCCATGAAAGTCCTTGGGTCGGCAGGGCGGATTGAGCGATTTGGCGCTACTGTTGGGTGAGTTTGCAGGTGCCTGTACCGGGCCTGAATAAAATCAAGTTTATCCGGGCTGCGTCGTGACAGGCGTCAAGCAGCGGGGTTTAATGAACACATGTTCTTTTGGAGTTGATGCTATGCGTAAGTCTGTTCTGCTGGTTGCTTCCTTTTCCACGATGGCGATGTTGCTGACCGGCTGCCAGTCGAGCCTGACCGGTGACTCCTACTCCCGTGACGAAGCGCGTCGTGTGCAGACGATTCGCATGGGCACCATCGAATCCCTGCGTCCGGTGAAAATCGAAGGCACTAAGACCCCGATCGGCGGCGCTGCAGGCGCAGTGGTCGGCGGTGTAGGCGGCAGCGCCATCGGTGGCGGCAAAGGCAGCATCGTCGCGGCGGTCATCGGTGCTGTGGCCGGTGGTCTGATCGGTTCCGCGACTGAAGAAGGCCTGACCCGCACCCAGGGCGTGGAAATCACCGTGCGCGAAGACGACGGCAGCATGCGCGCCTACGTGCAACAGGTTCAGGAAAACGAAGTGTTCCGAGTTGGTGAGCGCGTACGCATCTCCACCGTCGGTGGCACCAGCCGCGTTTCGCACTAAGCGGCAACGAGCGGTAAAGAAAAACCCCGATCAGGTGACTGGTCGGGGTTTTTTGTTTGTTTCTCGGTGCGATGCTTACATCTCAATACCAATAAACAATTCCAGGTTGGTTGGAATGAACTCATCAGTCAGCATCGCAATCTGTTGCGCCTGCTCTGCAGTCAACAGCCATTCTCCTTCTGCCATGGCGTTGAGGCTTTTGTGGCCTAGGAGCTTCACGATCCGGTCGTTAAAAGCAGGATCAACGACCAGTTCATACTTGAGTGAGCTATCGTCGAAACTGTCGGGTAAGAACCCTGTGATGCACAAGTACATAAGCGCCTCTTGATTACTTGGGAGTGGTTCGCCCGGGTTTGGCAGGTTTTGTCTGTTCGCCAGTTTGAGGATTGAACTCTCCAAGGTGTTTCCCCTGTTTGTCGTACATTTCTACCGTTCCGTGTTGGCTATCCCACTCAAAAATGCGTCCTTTGAGATCTTTCCAGCGCTTACGACGAGCGCCGCCACCTTGTACGCTGCTTTTTGGTTTGTCTTTCACAGCTTCAGGAAATGCTGTCAGACCTTCAGGGGCTTTATGGTAGTTGTGGTCGCCTGTGCTTAGAACAATGTAAACCGGCCGAACCCCCGAATCCGCCGGAAACACCAGAATGAAATCCCTATATTCCGGCGGATAAACCGGATTCACCAGAATTCCGTCCGCCGCTTTCGTCGGTGGATACACCCAGATGTGCGGTGCCTGCGGTGCAGCCTCCAGCGCCGGAATACCGAGAACGTCCGAGCCATCCACCGCCGGCGTCCAGATCAGTTCGATGCCTTCACCCAGGTCGGCGACGAAACGGTTACCGCGCGCGGTGAACTGCACGACATCGACCATTTCCCAATCGCGATTCCTGCCGGTGTAGAAGCCGTACCCCCTGAGGCTGCCGTCGGCCTGTTGTTCGACGCGCAGGCGCACGCGGGTGCGGGCCTGTTTGAGGCTGCGCAGTTGCTCATCGCTGTACAGCGCGCTGTCGCCGAGGCTGGAAGGCATGAGCAGCGCCACCAGTCCAGCCAGAGTGGCAGCAGCGGTTCCGGCGGCGACAGCGGGTAGCGCTTCGAACGCGGCGCCGGCCAGGGCGAAACTGCCCAGCCCGGCAGGGATCGCTGTGGCGCCGATTTTCTTCAGGGCAACGCCGCCGTTGTCATCGCTTTCGCGTGCACCCAGCAGGATCAGCTCGCCGTAATCCTTGAGGCTGTCGGTCGGCACCATCCCCGAAGAATTCGAGTAATCGATGATCGCGTCCGGCAACTTGCAGGACTTGGCGAACACGCACCCGGCGCGTACGGGATCAGGCTTTTTCGCCGCAACCTCTCGACTGCGCTCGAAAGCCTCCTGCCGCGCCAGCATGGCGTCGTAAGCGTTTTGTCGGGCGTCGCGCTCGGCCAGTTCAGTGGCCGTCATGTAGCGCCAGGTGACGTGATGACCGTCGCCCGCCGGCGGGTTGGGAACCCGGGGAATGTCCTTGTTGCGAGCCACTGAGCGTCCTTTCGTTCATCCATCGACAACCCTTCGAAAGGGCTGTGCGACGTTAACGAAGCGGACAAATGCTGGCTGTAGGACGGATCTTTGATTAAGTGCGAATTGTTCGCTATTTGTCAGGCAGGGGGGGCGAGCAGGCCGCTTC
The DNA here is from genome assembly GCF_016756945.1 of Pseudomonas sp. MWU318. NCBI lineage: Bacteria > Pseudomonadati > Pseudomonadota > Gammaproteobacteria > Pseudomonadales > Pseudomonadaceae > Pseudomonas > Pseudomonas sp. MWU318. Next base: position 262,950 of record NZ_JAESJL010000004.1, on the reverse strand, counting down.
AGTTCAAAGAACGGGGGGATAGGTTCTGCGCAATTACTGCAAAAGCCTGATACCCATTTGCCCAGAACCTGGCAGTTGGTGGATGAATTGAGCCTCAGCTGTATCTGTGAGCCTTGCCGGTTTTTTCCTATGCTGGGGACTGAGCCTGTGACAAGGCTACTCCTGCCCGACTCAACGAGAGCATGACCATGAGCGACAACCGCCAGTGGGCCCGCGAAGCCATCCGCATCATCGAAGCGGACTTCCAGCGCAGCGCCGACACCCATCTGATCCCCTTGCCGCTGCCGGGGTTTGCAGGCATCGAGTTGTATTTCAAGGACGAGTCGAGCCATCCCACCGGCAGCCTCAAGCACCGTCTGGCGCGGTCGTTGTTCTTGTATGCGTTGTGTAACGGCTGGCTCAAACCCGGCGCGCCGGTGATCGAGGCGTCCAGCGGCTCGACGGCGATTTCCGAAGCGTATTTCGCGCGCATGCTCGGTTTGCCATTCATTGCGGTGATGCCGGCAACCACCTCGAAAGAGAAGATCGCGCAGATCGCTTTCTACGGTGGCCAGAGCCATCTGGTGAAAGATCCGACGCAGATTTACGCCGAATCCGAACGTCTGGCCCGCGAGCATGGCGGCCACTTCATCGACCAGTTCACCTATGCCGAGCGGGCCACCGACTGGCGGGCGAACAACAACATCGCCGAATCGATCTTCCAGCAGATGCGTTTCGAGAAACACCCGGAACCGAGCTGGCTGATTTCCAGCCCCGGCACCGGCGGCACCACCGCGACCCTGGGGCGTTATGTGCGTTATCGCCAGCATTGCACCCGGGTATTGTGCGCCGACGCCGAGCGCTCGGTGTTTTTCGATTACTACCAGACCGGCGACGCGAGCCTGCGTCTGGACTGCGGTTCGCGGATCGAAGGCATTGGCCGGCCACGGGTCGAGGCGTCGTTCCTGCCGAAGGTCATCGATGCGATGGTCAAGGTGCCCGACGCCTTGTCGCTGGCGGCCATGCATTATCTGGCGCAGCGTCTGGGACGGCATGTCGGCGGGTCGAGCGGCACCAACCTGATCGGCGCGCTGATGGCGGCGCAACAGATGAAAGCGGCGGGGGAATCGGGGTCGATCGTGGCGATTCTTTGCGATGGCGGCGAGCGTTATGCCGACACCTATTATGATCAGGCCTGGCTGAAGGCGCAGGGCTATGAGCTGGAGGGATTGATTGCGGCGGTGGCGGCGAGTGCCGAACGGGGTGAGCCGCTGCCAACCACAGTGCTGCGCGCCAATATCTGAAAGCAAAAAGATCGCAGCCTGCGGCAGCTCCTACAGGACTGTACTCCCCTGTAGGAGCTGCCGCAGGCTGCGATCTTTTGATCTTGAGAATTAAGCCTCAATCCCCAGAATATCCCGCGCCACAGCTTCCGCAATCCGAATCCCGTCGACACCTGCCGACAGAATCCCGCCCGCATAACCCGCGCCTTCACCGGCCGGGAACAGACCTTTGACGTTCATGCTCTGCAGCGACTCGTTACGCGTGATGCGCAGCGGCGACGAGGTGCGGGTTTCGATCCCGGTCAAGACCGCATCGTGCAGCGAGTAGCCGCGAATCTGCTTCTCGAACGCCGGCAAGGCTTCACGAATCGCTTCGATGGCGAAGTCCGGCAGCGCCAGGGCCAGGTCGCCCAGGGACACGCCCGGTTTGTACGACGGCTCGACTTCGCCCAGTTCGGTGGACGGGGTGCCGTTGATGAAGTCGCCGACGAGTTGCGCGGGGGCTTTGTAGTCGCTGCCGCCGAGGATGAACGCGTGGGATTCCAGACGCTCCTGCAACTCGATACCGGCCAGCGGGCCGCCCGGGTAATCGACTTCCGGGGTGATGCCGACGACGATCCCGGAGTTGGCGTTGCGCTCGTTACGCGAGTACTGGCTCATGCCGTTGGTGACCACGCGATTCGGCTCGGAAGTCGCTGCAACCACGGTGCCGCCCGGGCACATGCAGAAGCTGTAGACCGAACGGCCGTTCTTGGCGTGGTGCACCAGTTTGTAGTCGGCGGCACCGAGTTTCGGGTGGCCGGCGTACTTGCCCAAGCGCGCGCGGTCGATCAGCGACTGCGGGTGTTCGATGCGGAAGCCCACCGAGAACGGCTTGGCTTCCATGAACACGCCACGGCTGTGAAGCATGCGGAAGGTGTCGCGGGCACTGTGGCCGAGGGCCAGGACCACGTGTTTCGAATGCAGGGTTTCGCCGCTCGCCAGTTCGACGCCGACCAGTTGACCGTCTTCGATCAGCACGTCGGTGACGCGCTCCTGGAAGCGTACTTCGCCGCCGAGGGCGCGGATCTCTTCACGCATGGTCTCGACCATGCCGGTCAGACGGAACGTACCGATGTGCGGTTTGCTGACGTAGAGGATTTCTTCAGGCGCGCCGGCCTTGACGAATTCGTGCAGGACTTTGCGACCGAGGAACTTCGGATCCTTGATCTGGCTGTACAGCTTGCCGTCGGAGAACGTGCCCGCGCCGCCTTCGCCGAACTGCACGTTGGACTCGGGGTTGAGCACGCTTTTACGCCACAGGCCCCAGGTGTCCTTGGTGCGCTGACGCACTTCGGTACCGCGCTCGAGGATGATCGGCTTGAAGCCCATCTGGGCCAGCAACAGGCCGGCGAAGATCCCGCACGGGCCGAAACCGACCACGATCGGGCGCTGGCTCAGGTCGCTTGGCGCCTGACCGACGAATTTGTAGCTGACATCCGGCGCCACGTTGACGTTACGGTCGTCGGCGAACTTGCCCAGTACCTTGGCCTCGTCGCGCACGGTGAGGTCGATGGTGTAGATGAAGCACAGCTCGGAGGACTTTTTGCGCGCGTCGTAGCTGCGCTTGAACAAGGTGAAATCGAGCAAATCATCGCTGGCGATGCCCAGGCGCTGCACGATGGCCGCGCGCAGGTCTTCTTCGGGATGGTCGATTGGCAGCTTGAGTTCGGTGATTCGTAACATGGCGAGGATCCGGATTCGCGGGGCGCACAACTGCGCCAGGGCGTTTGAAGGCCGCGATTATAAGCCGCAAAGGCCGGATCCGGTGAGGCTAAAACGCTCAGTCGTTGCGCGATCCGCCGAAATACCCGCAACCACGCTCGACCTTGCCGTCGATGCGCAGCTCGGCGCTCATGTGCTGCACGCTGCCGGTGCTGCTGTCGACGCAGCGCTGCGGCGCCACCCACAACTCGATGCGCTGGTTGTTGGCTTCGCTGCTCAGGTTGAAGCGGCCGTCGCCCAGTTGCTCCTCGACATAAGGCACCGCCAGCGCCGGCTGGCCTTCACGGTCGATGACCATGCCCTTGCCGCTGACTTTGACGTTCCACTCGGGCCCGTGGCCGGCAGCACGCAGGATCAACAGCTTGAAGTTCGGGTCATCGCACGCGGTGCCGGAACGCTCGACGCGATACAACTGACCGAGATCGAGGCGGTCGCCGGCGATCCTCCCGCGCACATCGGCAAACAGCTTGCCCTGCTGATCGGCGAGGGTCGCGGCTTCTTGCAGCACGCTGGTGCCGCCGATGTCGTTGACCACGTACTGACGCTGTTCGCCACACGGCTGGAACACCAGTTTGCCGTCGGCTGCCGTCAACTGCCCCTGCATTCGGGATTGCCCGACGTGGGACGCGCTTTCACGCGAGCCGTCGAGCAATTGGCAGGCGGCGAACAACGGTAGCAGGGCAACAACGATCAACGAACGGGCAACACGCATCTTCGGCTCTCCAGACAAGTGCCGCCACGTTACGCAGGCTGACCATCAAATGCAAAAGATCGCAGCCTGCGGCAGCTCCTACATGGAGACGCACGCTCCTGTGTAGGAGCTGCCGCAGGCTGCGATCTTTTTGCTTTTAACCGACGTGAAAGGTCTGACCGGTTTGCAGGCCTTCGACACTTTTGGCGTAGGCCAATGCCACATCGGCTGCCGGAACCGGCTTGTAGCCACGGAAGTACGGGGCATAGCTGCCCATCGCTTCCAGCAGCACGGTCGGGCTGATCGAGTTGACGCGCAGGCCACGCGGCAATTCGATGGCGGCGGCTTTGACGAAGCTGTCCAGGGCGCCGTTGACCAGTGCCGCCGAGGCGCCGGAGCGGATCGGGTCGTGGCTGAGCACGCCGGTGGTGAAGGTGAACGAGGCGCCGTCGTTGGCGTATTCGCGACCGATCAGCAACAGGTTGACCTGGCCCATCAGTTTGTCTTTCAGGCCCAGGGCGAAGCTGTCAGCGTTCATCTCGCCGAGCGGAGCAAAGGTCACGTTGCCGGCGGCGCAGATCAGCGCGTCGAACTTGCCGGTCTGCTCGAACAGTTTGCGAATCGAGGCGCTGTCGCTGATGTCGACCTGGAAGTCGCCGCTGCTGCGACCGATGCGAATCACTTCGTGACGCTGGCTCAGCTCTTTATCCACGGCCGAACCGATGGTGCCGGCGGCACCGATCAACAGAATCTTCATGGGCTGTTCCTCAATGGGTTGAACGAGGTTTCAGTCTAGAGTGGTTTTTTCTGCGGATAAGCGCACTAATAGGCAACCTTTGGTTTTCAAATGGAAACAATCCATGAGCGAAATGGATGATCTGGCGGCGTTCGCGGTGTTGATCGAGGCCGGCAGCTTTACCTTGGCGGCGCAGCAACTGGGTTGCAGCAAGGGCCAGTTGTCCAAGCGCATCAGTCAGTTGGAAGCGCAGTTTTCCGTGGTGCTGCTGCAGCGCACGACGCGCCGTCTGAGCCTGACTGCCGCCGGCGCCGCTTTGCTGCCCCAGGCGCAAGCGCTGGTCGTCCAGGTGGAGCGCGCGCGGCAGGCATTGGCGCGCTTGAAGGACGACATGGCCGGCCCGGTGCGGATGACCGTTCCGGTGTCGCTGGGAGAGACGTTTTTCGACGGCTTGCTGTTGGAGTTCTCGCAGCAATACCCCGAGGTGCAGATCGAGTTGGAGCTGAACAACCACTATCGCGACCTGTCGCGGGATGGCTTCGATCTGGCGATTCGCACCGAAGTGGCCAATGGTGAACGGCTGGTGGCCAAACCATTGCTGGCGTGGCAGGAAATGACTTGCGCCAGCCCGGCGTATCTAGAGCAGTTCGGCGAACCGCTGACACCGCAGGAGCTGGCCGAACACCGCTGCCTGCTCAACAGCCACTACAGTGGCCGCGAGGAATGGCTGTATCACCAGCAGCACGAATTGCTGCGGGTGCGGGTGTCGGGGCCGTTCGCCAGCAACCATTACAACCTGCTGAAGAAAGCCGCACTGGCCGGCGCCGGCATCGCACGGTTGCCGTCGTATCTGCTGCAAACGGAGTTGGCTGATGGCCGGTTGCGCTGGCTGCTGCGCGATTTTCAGACGCGGCGGATGCCGATGTATCTGGTGCACCCGTACCAGGGCGGTTTGCCCAAGCGCACGCAAGTGCTGGCGGATTATCTGATTGGCTGGTTCAAACGCAGCGGCGAGGCGTTGGATCGCCTGGCGCATTGACAACGATGCCTGTGATATCCCTGATGTCCGTGATGTCCGTGATGTCCGTGATGTCCGTGATGTCCGTGAAACCTGTGATACCTGTGATACCCGTGTAGGAGCTGCCGAAGGCTGCGATCTTTTGATCTTGAAAATCAAAAGATCGCAGCCTTCGGCAGCTCCTACAGAGATATCAGAGACGTCAGAGACATCAGGGACACCAGAGACATCAGCGTTTGCAGTACCTGGCGATCAGGTGATCAATCGACAATCTGCCCGGCCCGGTCGCCATCAGGTACAGCAACACTGCCGCCCAGGTGCCATGGGTCGGGTAGGCATCGGGGTAGACAAACACCTCGATGACCAGCGTCATGCCCAGTAGCGCCAGCGCTGAAAACCTCGTGGCGAAGCCGATCAATATCAGCACCGGAAAGAAGTGTTCGGCAAACGCCGCCATGTGCGCGGCGATTTCCGGTGACAGCAGCGGTACGTGGTATTCGCTCTGGAACAACGGAATCGTCGAGTCCGCCAAGCGTGGCCAGCCGAGTTGCAAGGTGCCGTCGATCAAATCGATGGCCAGCCCCTCGACCTTGGTCTGCCCGGACTTCCAGAACACCGCGGCAATCGAGAATCGCGCGATGAAGGCGATCAGGCTGTGGGGGATTTTTTCCATTAATCCGATGGCGCGAATGATGAGGTTGTTCATGGCGATACCTTGGTGTTCAGGTCGATGATGGCGTTGTGGCCGATCAGCAGGGCGAGCGTCTGCGGCAGATCGAAAGGTGGACTGTCTTGCGCGGCTTGCAGCAGCGGTCGGTGATGGAGCAGATGGCGGATGAATACGCTGGCGCCGTGATCGAGGGCAAACACCTCGACCTCCAGACCGTTGCGCAGCACCAGTGCGTGTTGCCCTTGATGGATGTCGATGCCCGCGAGCGTCGCGTCTCCTTGATGCGCCGCCCAGATCGAAACCACCGCGTAAGCCGAATCGAGCAGGTGCAGCGAGGGATGCAGGGTGATGTCCAGTTCGGCGAGTGTTTGCGGATCGGCCAGTGCAGCGCTGATCTGTTGCGCACTGACCGTCGCGGCATCGGCGGCGTGATAAGCGCGGGTGCGCAAGCGTTCGAGCCGTGCGACATCGGCCAGATACGGCACCTCGGCCGCCGGTTCGAATGCGTCAATGAAGTCCGCCAGACCGTCGCCGTAACGGCTCATCAACGGACTGTGCGGCGGCTGCTGCTGGATGAATATGCCGGCCATGCCACGGAAGAATTCCTCGCCGACCAATTGCTGCACCACCGGATAACTGTCGGCCAGCGCGTTGATCAACGAACCTTGCACGTTATTGCGATACATCAGGAATCGGCTGGCAGGATCGGCACCGTTGGCGCTGCACAGGCCGGCGGGGCAGGGCAGGCGAGTGTCGAGCAGGGCGGCGCTGAAGTCGGCTTGCGTGCTCATGGCCGACTCCCAGCGTGCAGCAACAACGCTTCGGCCTGCTGCGCCTCGGCCAGCAGCACATTGAACGCCGGAACCTGATTGTCCCGTTCGATCAAGGTTGCCACCGGGCCAACGCGTTCGAGCGCCTGTCGGTATAGCGCCCAGACCGCGTCATCAATCGGCGCGCCGTGATCATCGATCAGCAAGCGGTCGCCGAGGCTGTCGGCATCCTCGGCGAACCCGGCCAGATGAATCTCGCCAACCGCGTGCAACGGCAGCGCCTCGAGGTAGGTCAGTGGATCGCGTTGATGATTGATGCACGAGACGTAGACGTTGTTGACGTCGAGCAGCAGACCGCAGCCGCTGCGACGGATGACCTCGGTGATGAACGCCGGCTCGTCGATGGTCGAGCGCTCGAAACCGAGATAGGTCGCTGGATTCTCCAGCAGCATCGGCCGCTTGAGGCTGTTCTGCACTTGATCGATGTGTTCGCAGACGCGGTTCAGCGTCGGCGTGTCATACGCCAGCGGCAGCAGGTCATTGAGGAACACCGGGCCGTGGCTCGACCAGGCCAGGTGTTCGGAAAAGGCTTGCGGTTGATAACGCTCGATCAGTGTTTGCAGGCGTTGCAGGTGCTGAATGTTCAATGGCCCTTCGGCCCCGATCGACAGCCCGACGCCGTGCAGCGACAGCGGATACTGCTCGCGGATCAAGCCGAGAAAATGATGAAACGGACCGCCGTCGACCATGTAGTTTTCGGCGTGGACTTCAAAGAAACCGATGTCTGGTCGGGTGCCGAGCACTTCACGCAAGTGCCCGGTCTTGAGCCCCAGCCCCGCGCGGGGCGGGAGCCCGCAGAGGGCTGCCCGAGTGCGCGGTGGGACAGGTTCGTTGGTGGTGAACATGAGCGTCACTCGGGCAGGCAATGGATCAGGACTTGGCTTTATAGGCTTCCATCTGACCGAAACCGGTCGGCGAGGTCTTGCTCTCGGTAGTGGTGCAGGTGCCTTTTGGCACGAATTTCCACGAGTTGGCCTGGTAGTCCATCTTCGCTGTGCCGGCACAGGTAGTGCCCGCGCCTGCCGCGCAATCGTTGTGACCCTTCATGGCCACACCGAAGCATTTTTCCATGTTGCTGTTGTCGGCGGCATTGGCGCTGGAAACGGCAGTCATGCTCAGGGCGGAACCAAGAGCCAGAACCAGTGCAGCGGCGGACAGGGTGCGAGTGGTAGCAGTCATGATGTTTCTCCAGATTTGAGCTTGGGTTTTACAAGCGAAGTGCGCTTGCTTACCCCACTAGAGAACGCTCATGGCGATGCGTTACAGCGCGGCTGAAATTTTTCAGAAAAAAATGCAAAACCCTGTAGGAGCTGCCGCAGGCTGTGATCTTTTGACTTTGATTTTATATTCAAAAGCCAGATCAAAAGATCGCAGCCTGCGGCAGCTCCTACACAGGATTTCTTCGGTTCCGCGTCTATAGTCATTTGCAACGGCCTCTGTCACAGGCCGATTTACCAGGACGGTATCTCATGACGAAGGATCGATCAGTCCGCGCTGCGCTATTGCGCACGACTTCATCTTTTACGCTCGCCTGCACGCTGCCCTTGCTGTTCGGCACGGCTTACGCGCAGACGCAGGTTGATCCGCTGGACACGCTCAAGCGCATCAACAGCAACTACAACACCCTCAAGGACGCTTGCCAGGAACCCGATACCGGTGCTGCGCGCGGGCTGTATTACTGCAGTGGCGTGACCTTGCGCATGGTCAATGACGGGCCGTTCAATCCGTGGGATTACAGCCCCTATGCGATCAAGATCGGCGCGACGTCCTACTCGTGGATCCGCAAGGATCTGAGCACGCGGATTCTGATTCATCCGGCCGGTTTCATCCTGCGCACACCCACCGATGCGGCGGCGTTGAAGCTGCCGGTCAAAGAGCAGGGTTTCACCTGCATCTATGCGTTTGATGGCGGTACCGGGCCGGAGCGCAAATGGTATGGCTGCGGTTTCTTCGACAGCCGCGAACCGCCGCGCGCGGCGCAAGGCACGCTGAACAATCGCAATGCCGCGCTGGCATACGGCACCTGTGCCGAGGCCGGTGTCACCACCGCCGAGCAGTGGACGCAGAAATACACCGGGCTGATGAAGGGGCCGATCCAGTACAGCCAATGTTCGTGGAACGCGGAAAAAACCAGCGACTGGCACGCGATGATCCGCGTGCACGAGTCGCGCCCGAACACTACTAACAAGGATCCTTTTGCCTTCAGTGCCCAGGTCAACGAGTTCATGTTGAAGAACGCCACCGCGACCAACGATGGCAGCGAAAACATGAAGTACATCGATGCCTTCATCTACAACGTCAACAGCACGCAGAATTTTGCGACCCGCGGTGATCAGGCGCCGCCGAAACCGGAGAACGGCCTGAACAGCGCGCGCAATTTCCAGAAAAAACTTCAGGCTCAGGGCTACAGCGTGCCGATCCTGCGCCTGGATTTCACCAAGCCTGCAGAGCAGCGCTTCAGCTACGTCGCCGCCGATCAGGCGATCGACGAAATGGTGGTGGGTGGCGCCCCGGTGCCGCAATACATTGCCTCCGCCGACTGGATCAAACGTTACGACCCCGGCACCCGCAAGGATGAATGGAGCCTGAGCATCGTGCCCACCGCGGCGGGGCGCGCCTTGCCCGGTGAGCAAGTCGGCGCTCTGTACGATCAGTTGTTCGTCCTCAAGGGGCCGGACAGCAACTGGCGCGACAACGAAAAGTCCGCTGGCAGCATGCGTCAGCAACTGCGCTGCGTGCTGGTCAATTACCGCAACAAGACGCCATGGAATCTGGAACCGTTCAGGCCGGCGTTGTCGGACAGCGAGACTCGCGCCGCGGGTTGCAACCCGGTCCCGCGTTGAGTGTGTTGGCTAATCAAGGAGATGCAAGCCATGAAGAAACGTCTGAACAGGATCGCCCCGTTGCTCGTGTTGCCGCTGTTGGTGCATGCGGCATGGGCCAGCGCCGAGTCATGTGACGAGACGCTGAGGAAGGTTGAAAAGCTCTACAACAACACCGTCGACAGTTGCGGTCAGGACCCGGCGTCTGACTGCTCAGGGCTGCTGGTGCGCGGCACGCACCGGGCCGATCCGGCCAAGGGGCAAAAGTGGGACGTGTGGAATCCCAGCCCGAAAGCCGTGGAGCTGGGCACGTTTGCTGCCTCATACATGCGGGCCGACGGCATCAGTTATGAAGACCCTGGCATGAGCACGCAGAACGGCTACCTGATTACGCCCCGGGATCTGGTGAAAGACCCCGAGACGCCGGTGCATGTCTATTGCGCGTTTCCCAACGATGCCTGGACCGACTTTCGCAACGATCGTGGCTGTGGCGACAACAAGAACACCGCCCCGACCGAGGCGGTCTGCCAGGCCATGAAACCGCCGATTGCCAGTCCCAATGCCTGGGTCGCGCATTTCACCCAGTACAACAACAATCGCCAGCAGGACCAGTTGCAGTGCGGTTTCAACATGCGCAATCCGATGAGCAGCAAGGAGCGGGTCGACGCCTTCCGCAACTTCATGGGCGCGCGCAAAGTCATCAATAGCCGTGAGTTTCAGACCCAGACCGAGCTACGCCTGGGCAACCCGAAAACCGATGAACTGCCGATTCTGGCGTTCTTCTACAGCGATCAGCGCGGTCTGAACGACGCGTTGGCCAATCAGAAGGATTACAAGGCCAAGACCGGCAAGGATCGCAACATCATCAAGATCGACTTCCCGAAAACCCCGGTGGGCAAGGCCTCTTTCTCGTGCATCCAGACCTCGACGCCGACAGAACCGAAATTCTGCGACAAGTACATCGAGTCCAGCACCTGGGTACAACGTCCCGATCCGAAACTGGGACCGAAGACCTGGTCGCTCTCGGTAGTACCGACTGCGTGTGGTCGGGCGATCAAGGACGACCAGACCGACCGGATGTTTGCCGAGCTGTACAACAAGCACAAGGACGATCCGCAGTGGCGCGAATACAGCGTCAATGGCGGATCGTTGCGGCGGCAGATGGTTTGCCATCTGGCGGCGGTCTACGACGGCAAGCCTGTGAGGAACAAGCCTGAGTGGAACCTTGAGCCGGCCCGGCCTTATGTCGATCAGGCCACCGCTGTGGCGCAGTACTGCAACCCGTACTGACGGCACTGTCCTTATAGGAGCTGCCGCAGGCTCGGGCCGCGATCGGACGATCTTTTGATCTTGCTTCTAAAAGGCAAAGTCAAAAGATCGTCCGATCGCGGCCCGAGCCTGCGGCAGCTCCTACAGGAGGGATGTGTTGAGGTATAAAAAAACGGCCCGAAGGCCGTTTTTTATTGGGCGAAAAGCCTCAACCGCCGAGGTACGCCTCGCGCACTTTCGGGTCGGTCAGCAGCGCTTCGCCGGTGCCTTGCATGACCACGCGGCCGTTCTCCAGAACGTACGCACGGTCAGCGATTTTCAGCGCCTGGTTGGCGTTCTGCTCGACCAGGAACACCGTTACACCGTCCTTGCGCAGCTGTTCGATGATGTCGAAGATCTGCTGGATGATGATCGGTGCCAGGCCCAGCGACGGCTCGTCGAGCAGCAGCAGTTTTGGCTTGCTCATCAGCGCCCGGCCGATGGCGAGCATCTGCTGTTCGCCGCCGGACATGGTGCCGCCGCGCTGGTTGAAGCGTTCTTTCAGGCGCGGGAACAGGCCGAGGACCTTGTCCATCTGCTCCTGATAGTCGCCCTTGTCGGTGAAGAAGCCGCCCATGGACAGGTTCTCTTCAACGGTCAGCCGGGCGAATACCCGACGACCTTCCGGCACCACGGCGATGCTCTTGCGCATGATCTGCGACGAGTCCTGGCCGACCAGTTCCTCACCCATGTAGCGGATGCTGCCGCTGTGCGCCTGCGGCGAACCGCAGAGCGTCATCAGCAGCGTGGACTTGCCGGCACCGTTGGCGCCGATCAGGGTCACGATCTCGCCCTGACGGACTTCGACGTTGACGCTGTGCAGGGCCTGGATCTTGCCGTAGAAGGTGGAAACGTTTTCGAACTGCAGCATTTACGCTTCCCCCAGGTAGGCTTTGATCACTTCAGGATTGTCGCGGATCTGTTCCGGCGTGCCGTCAGCCAGAGGTGTGCCCTGGTTGATCACGACAATGTGGTCGGAAATGCTCATGACCAGTTTCATGTCGTGTTCGATCAGCAGCACGGTGACATTGTGCTCTTCACGCAGCACGCTGATCAGCGCCTTGAGATCTTCGGTCTCTTTCGGGTTCAGACCGGCGGCCGGTTCGTCGAGCATGAGGATCCGCGGACGGGTCATCATGCAGCGGGCGATTTCCAGACGCCGTTGCTGACCGTAGGCCAGGGTGCCGGCGGTACGGTTGGCGAACTCTTTCAGATTGACCTTTTCCAGCCAGTATTCGGCGTATTCCATGGCCTCGCGTTCGCTCTTGCGGAACGCCGGGGTCTTGAACAGGCCGGACAGGAAGTTGGTGTTCAGGTGACGGTGCTGGGCGATCAACAGGTTCTCGACCGCCGTCATGTCCTTGAACAGCCGCACGTTCTGGAAGGTGCGCACCACGCCCTTGAGGGCAATCTTGTGCCCCGGCAGGCCCTGGATCGGCTCGCCGTCCAGCAGGATGCTGCCGCCCGATGGCTGGTAGAAACCGGTCAGGCAGTTGAACACGGTGGTCTTGCCCGCGCCGTTCGGCCCGATCAGCGCCACCACTTGTTTTTCCTTGACGGTCAGGGCCACGCCATTGACCGCCAGCAAGCCGCCGAAGCGCATGCTCAGATTTTCAACCTTCAGGATCTCGCGGCTCATTTTCGCAACTCCATGTGTGGGCGTTGCATCGGCAGCAGACCTTGTGGACGCCAGATCATCATCAACACCATCAGCGCACCGAACATCAACATCCGGTATTCGCTGAACTCACGCATCATTTCCGGCAACAGGATCATCACCACGGCCGCGAGAATCACGCCCAGCTGCGAGCCCATGCCACCCAGCACGACGATGGCGAGGATGATCGCCGACTCGATGAAGGTGAACGATTCCGGCGTCACCAGACCCTGACGGGCAGCGAAGAAGCTACCGGCGAAACCGGCGAAGCTCGCACCCAGGGTGAACGCCGACAGCTTGATGATCGTCGGATTCAGACCCAGTGCACGGCAGGCGATTTCATCTTCACGCAGCGCTTCCCACGCACGGCCGATCGGCATGCGCAGCAGGCGGTTGATGATGAACAGCGCTGCCAGCGCCAGCAACAGGGCAACCAGGTAGAGGAAGATCACCTTGTTGATCGAGTTGTATTCGAGGCCGAAATACTCGTGGAAGGTTTGCATGCCTTCCGCCGCTTTACGTTCGAAGGTCAGGCCGAAGAACGTCGGTTTCTCGATGTTGCTGATGCCGTTCGGGCCACCAGTGATGTCGGTCAGGTTACGCAGGAACAGACGAATGATTTCGCCGAAACCGAGGGTCACGATCGCCAGATAGTCACCGCGCAGACGCAACACCGGGAAGCCCAGCAGGAAGCCGAACGTCGCCGCCATCAGACCGGCAATCGGCAGGCAGATCCAGAAGCTCAGGCCGTAGTAGTGCGACAGCAGCGCGTAGCTGTAGGCGCCGACGGCGTAGAAGCCGACGTAACCCAGGTCGAGCAGACCGGCCAGACCGACGACGATGTTCAGACCGAGGCCGAGCATCACGTAGATCAGGATCAGCGTGGCGATGTCCACCGCTCCGCGGGAGCCGAAGAACGGCCACACCAGTGCACCGAGGATCAGCGCAATGATGATGTAGCGTTGCGTGGTCGGCAGGGTCAGGAAGTTGCTGGCCTTGGCCGGGATCAACGGCAGGCCCGGCGAGGATTTCCACGCCTTGCTGATCTGCTGGTTGAACAGCACGCGCAGGAACATCAGCACCGAGCACACGGCGATGGTCGCCAGAATGGCCGGGCTGGTGCCGTGCACTTCGAGGTTGATGCCGACGATGGTCAGTTTCAGACCGAGTACCGGATACGCAACCGCCCAAACTAAGAGCGCACTGAAGAGTGCTTGCTTAAGATTTTTAGTCATACCTTCTCAACCTCCGGACGGCCCAGAATGCCGGTCGGACGGAACAACAGCACCAGAACCAACAAGCCGAAAGCCACGACGTCCTTGTACTGGTCGCCGAAGATATCGGCGCCAAAGGCTTCCGCCACCCCAAGCACCAGCCCGCCGAGCATGGCGCCGGGGATGCTGCCGATCCCGCCGAGTACCGCAGCGGTGAAGGCCTTGAGGCCGACGAGGAAACCGGCGTTGGGGTTGATCACGCCGTACTGCATGCTCAGCAGCACAGCCGCAACGGCTGCCAGCGCGGCACCGATGACGAAGGTCAGGGCGATGATGTTGTTGGTGTTGATGCCCAGCAGGTTGGCCATCTTGATGTCTTCGGCGCAGGCACGGCAGGCGCGACCCAGGCGAGAGCGGGAGATGAACAGCGTGAGGCCGAGCATGGCGACCAGGGTCACCACGAACACCACGATTTGCATGTAGGAAATCAGCACTTCATGTGCGCCACCTGGCCCGATGGAGAAGTTGCCGGGGATCAGGTTGGGGATGGATTTGTCCTTGGAGTCTTGCGCGAGCAGAACCGTGTTCTGCAGGAAGATCGACATACCGATCGCGGAAATCAGCGGGATCAGACGGTTGCTGCCGCGCAGGGGGCGGTAGGCGATCCGTTCGATGCTGTAACCGTAGGAACTGGTGACGACGATGCTCGCGATGAACGCGGCGGTCATCAACAGCGGGACGTTGTCGATTCCCATCATGGCCAGCCCGGCGATGGCGATGAACGCCACGTAGGAACCGATCATGTACACCTCGCCGTGGGCGAAGTTGATCATTCCAATGATGCCGTAAACCATCGTATAGCCGATGGCGATCAGGGCATACGTGCTGCCAATGGTCAGGCCATTAACCAGCTGTTGGAAGAAGTGATAGATGTCAGGCATTACAACGCTCCTAAAAACCTGATACGCATTTCACTGGTGGAGTCATTTTCCCGCCCGGCCCCGTGGATCTTTATCCACTTCGAATCCGGGTTTTGCCAGCGAACCGCTGATGACGGTTTTGAGATTTTCAGGTGGGGAGACTGGCGGATCACGCCAGCGCGGCCCATACATTCGTAAAACAAAGCCCACGGCACGCCGTGGGCTTTATTGGCAGTCAGTCAGGGCGCGCCTTACTGAGGCGAAACTTCAGTTTTCGGTTTGCCGAAGTGCCACTCGTAAACCACAAATTTGAAGTCCTTCAGGTCGCCCTTGGCGTCGAAGCTCAGGTCGCCGGTAGGGGTCTTGAAGGTGCCGGCGTGGATAGCTTCGGCCACTTTGGCAGGGTCTTCGGATTTGGCTGCGGTGATACCGCCGGCAATCACTTCAACCGCCGAGTAGGAAGGGAACACGAACGGGCCGCTCGGGTCTTCTTTCTTCGCCTTGAAGGCATCAGCCAGGGCAACGTTGGCCGGATCCTGGTCGAAGGATTTCGGCAGGGTCACCAGCAGGCCTTCGGAGGCGTCCTTGGCGATCTGCGAAATGGAGTCGTTACCCACGCCTTCCGGACCCATGAACTTGGCTTTCAGGCCTTTTTCCTGAGATTGACGCAAGATCAGACCCAGCTCCGGGTGGTAGCCGCCGTAGTAGACGAAGTCGACGTTGGCTTGCTTGAGCTTGGAGATGATCGAGGAGAAGTCCTTGTCGCCGGCGTTGACGCCTTCGAACACGGCGACTTTCACGCCTTTCTTCTCCAGGGTCGCTTTGACTGCAGTGGCGATGCCTTCACCGTATTGCTGCTTGTCGTGCAGTACGGCAACGATTTTCGGCTTCACGTGGTCGGCGATGTAGTTACCGGCGGCAGGGCCCTGGGCGCTGTCCAGACCGATGGTGCGGAAGACCATTTTGTAACCACGGGCGGTGATGTCCGGGCTGGTGGCAGCCGGAGTGATCATCACGACGCCTTCGTCTTCGTAGATGTCCGAAGCAGGCTGAGTGGAGCTGGAGCACAGGTGACCGACCACGAACTTGACGCCGTCGTTGACGACCTTGTTCGCGACCGCTACCGCTTGTTTCGGATCGCACGCGTCATCGTATTCAACGGCTTCGAGTTTCTTGCCGTCGACGCCGCCCTTGGCGTTGATCTGCTCGATGGCCATTTTCGCGCCACTGAACTGCATGTCGCCGTATTGGGCTACAGGACCGGTTTTAGGGCCGGCGATACCGATCTTGATGGTGTCAGCGGCGAACGAATGGCTGGCAACCCCGGCCAGAACCATAGCGGCAAACAGTTTGGAAATCTGCTTAGTAGCCTTAGTCATAGTGCTCCACTCTTACTGTTGTAATTTTTTTGAGTTCTGGCGCCGTAGCAGCAGAACCGGGTCAGATATCTTTGCGATACCCTCCGGAAATGCCCCCGGCAACTGTACCGGTACAGTGTAGAGCGCCGGTTGTTGGCCTGGGAAGCAGGCGCCGAGGGACAAAACTTGGGGGTGTCGCATTTTTGAATGAAAAAGACAGAATTGCGGCGGGGCTTTCGCGGGCATATATCCCAAACACCAGCATTCCTTGGCGTTCCTGCTCTTTTCGTTCGGTGAAGCCATTTGCAACCGGGTTTTTCTGCCGGTCCACCGACGTTATCATTCGCGTCGATTTCTTTTCCGGACAGTCCCATGAATCAAGAACCTAGCACCCTCTATGCCAAGCTGCTTGGTGAAACCGCATCTATTACCTGGAAAGAGCTGGAGCCGTTCTTCGCCAAGGGTGCCCTATTGTGGGTCGACCCGGCCCTGGATTTGATCGCCGCCGCCGAGGCCGTGGCCTCGGATGATGGCCAGAAAGTCGCCGCCTGGCTGACCGAAGACAAGGTCGCCAAGCTGTCTGAAACGCGGGCGCTGGATATTTTCGAGCGTGATCCGCAGCTGTGGGCGGTGGTGGTGAGTCCGTGGATTCTGATCCAGGAAAGGGCGGTTGCTTCTGATGTTGCACCTTGATGGTGCAGTCAGTCATCAGCAAAAAGTGTGTAGCCGAGTAGCGTGATGGCATGTTGCCGTAGAGAAAGGCCACAAGCGTGGGTGGCCTCACGGTGACGTAAACGTAACGGGAACAGTTTATTGAGCAGCCTGAGGGCTGCTTAATTGTTTCTGGATATTGGCAATGAAGGTTTTGCGGTGTTTGGAGCGGCCTCTTCGCGAGCAGGCTCGCTCCCACATTTGGAATGCATTTCCCTGTGGGAGCGAGCCTGCTCGCGAATGGGGCGACTCGGTCTCCGATCAGACCGAGTAAGTCTTCCCGGTATGGTTATTCAGGGAAATAACCTTGGTCTTGCCGATCCGGTGACGGTAGATCTCGCGCAGGTACTTGATCGCTTTCTTCACGCAATCGCGCGACAGGCGAATGTCGTTAATCGAGACGAACTTGTCCTTGTCGTTGATCAGCTCGCGGTACTTCTTCTCGTACATCGGTTTGATCGCATACCAGTTGGTGTCGAGGATCTTCGCCGGGTTCTCGAACTCGTTGAGCAGATCGTCGATGCGGTCTTCGTCGAACTCTTCATTAATGATGAAGTCGAGGATCGAGTTGTCCAGAGTCTCGTCGAAACGGTACGGGGTCTTGGCGAAGCAGCGCTTGATGAACGCCACGATCAGGGTCAGGAAGTCGTCCGACAGGCACGGGCTCTTGGCGATCAGGGTGGTCAGCGACAGGTTGGCCGAGGCACCGATCACCAGCGCATAACGCTTGAGCGTGGTGTTGGGGAACAGGCTGTTGAGGTGCGTCTTCAACCGGTTCAGGTCCATGTACGACAGCTTGTAGTCTTTGGGCAACGAGACGATCGACACCACCGACGAGCAGTTCTTGAAGAAGTGCAGGTCGTGCAGCGCCGCGGCGTCGTAGCCGGAATTCTTGTACTGCTCGAGCGAGGCGCGATAGCGCTTGGATTCGATCGGCAGCAGGCTGATGCCTTCGATGGCCTGGGTGACCTTGTTGAAGTGCGGCAGGTCGATCGAACGGAAGAACAGGTCGTCGATGTTCAGGCGCTGTGGCTCTTTGTCGAACACCTTGAACTTGTCGCTGCTCGGTGGCGGGGTCTCCGGCACCACCGATTCTGCGTAGGCAATCGCCACCGGGCCGGCCAGACTCATGAACAGGTCGTTGGCGTCCAGGCGAATGGTTTCGCCAATGTCGATGCCGGCGCGACGGAAGTAGTTCTGGTCGTAGTCGGTGGTCACCGCCTGCGCCGTCAGAATGTTGAAGATCTGCTGCGAGATGTACTGGTTGGCGTGCTTCTCCATCGCATTGACATCAATGTTCTGGATGTTGCCGTCATCGCTCTCTTCGGCGTAACGCATGATGTCGTTGGAGATCAGCATCATCGCGTTCCATGGGCGGATACGGCCCATGACGCTGGCTTCGCTGCTGTCTTCATTGGCGAAGTTGTAGGAGAAATCCCATTCTTCCGACAGGTATTTGCACAGCAGGCGGCCGGCGTTGATGTGCAGCGCCTCGGACATTTCACTGCGGTGGTCGGAAATGTTCGGCAGCACGCAGATGCCGCTGGTGAAGATCGGCTCGAACACGAACGAATGCCCGCTCTTGCCGTCATGCTCGTCCATCGGCTTGGTGTCGAACGTCTTGTTCATGTACGAGTGCTGCTGGGCCAGGCCGAACTCCGAAGCCATGCCCGAACCGGTACCGCCGCCGGCACTGAAGATCGAGAAGTACAGGCGCGACTGGTTGGCCTTGATGCCGCAGCTGTCGATCAGGTACGAGTGGATCATTTTCCAGTCAGGGCTGGAGAAGCGTTGGGTGTCCTTGTTGAGGATGATCTTGGCCAGATACTGGCCGAGGATCGGCGCGTTACCGGCGCCGCCGGCGTGGACTTCGGACAAGTCCATGATCTTCATTTTGCTGTAGTCGCGCAGGAAGCCGCTTTTCTCGCCCTTGCGCGAGAAACGGATGCGCCCGGCGATGTCCTTGTCGAGGTCGCCGAGCATCACCAGCGGTTCGACGAGGAACACCGGTTTGCTCGACTTGTTCGGGCCGATGCGCAGGTTGTTTTTGATCCACTGCGCCGGGCTGTAGCCCTTGTCGGCCAGACGGCGGTCAGCAGCGCGGTCTTCGTTGTTGAATTCGTTGAGGTAGAACTTGCGCGCGTTGTACACCAGCTCCGCGACGTCGAGGGCGATGTTCGAGCCGCAGCGACCGAGGCCGATCAGGCACACCGAGGGGAATTCCTGATCGTTGTGCTGTTCGTTGTCGCCTTCCAGGTGCGGTGGGCGCGGGAACACCAGATCACGCAGACCGTCGAGGTTGTCGAGGATGCGATCGGTGTTGGTTTCGGTGTAGTACAGATATTGCTGAGTGCCCAGCGGGCGCGAGGGAGGCAATGGCTTCGAAGGTGACGGGCTGTTTGCGGCAGGGCTCAGGGTCAGATCGGATACCGCAGTGGCGGGATTGTTTTTAGAAGTCATTGTGCGCCATATACCTGGACTGGTTGGTCCGCTGACCAGTGTCAGCGAGCCTCACGGAATAAGATCTCGCGTCTTTTAATTGCGCGTATTTGACCCGGGCGTCAGGGGCTTGGCCTGATCGTCGCGCGGGGGAATCCTTTCCTGATCGTTCATGAATCGGCCATTATTCAGTGATCTTTAATCGAAAAGAGGCAAAATGATGTCAACGCTACCTACGTTGGGCTTTGCCGGAATCGGCCTGATGGGCCTGCCGATGTGCCGTCGTCTGCTGGCGGCGGGCCACCCGCTGACCGTGTGGAACCGCAACCCGGCCAAATGCGCGCCACTGGTCGAAGCCGGCGCCCGGCAAGTAGCGACCCCGGCCGAACTGTGCGATTACGCCGACGTGGTGATGCTCTGCCTGGCCGATACGGCGGTGGTGCGCGAGGTGGTGTTTGGCGCCGGAGGCATTGCTGAAAGTGCGAAAAACGGCCAGTTGCTGGTGGACTTTTCCAGCCTCGAACCGACCGCTACCCGCGAGATGGCAACCGAATTGGCCGACAAGACCGGGATGAGCTGGCTCGATTCACCGGTGTCCGGCGGTGTGGTCGGTGCCGAGGCCGGCAGTCTGGCGATCATGGTCGGCGGTGCAGCAGCGGATCTGGATCGGGTGCGCCCTGTGCTGCTCAGCCTTGGTCAACGGGTCACGCACATGGGCGGTGTCGGCGCCGGGCAAGTGACCAAGGCCTGCAACCAGATGATCGTCGCCTGCAATGCGCTGGTGATCGCCGAAGTAGTGGCGCTGGCCGAACAGGCCGGAGTCGATGCGAGCCTGATTGCCGAGGCGCTGGCTGGTGGTTTTGCCGATTCGAAACCGTTGCAGATCCTCGCCCCGCAAATGGCCGAGAGCCGTTTCGAACCGGTGAAATGGCACGTGCGCACGCTGCTCAAGGATCTCGATACCGCGGTGAAATTCTCTCGCGAACAAGGCTCGGCCACGCCGATCAGCGGATTGGCCGCACAATTGATGCGCCTGCATGGGGCGCAGGGCTTTTTGCAGAAGGATCCAGCGACACTGGTACAAATGTACCGCGCGCCAGACTCAACGGATTGACCGCGTGCGAGTGTTTGCGCTGATTGATTTCTTCCAGCACCGGGCGTAATTCGTTCAGCGGCACCGGGCGGCTCAGCAGGTAGCCCTGAATGAAATCGCAGCCCGAGCGCTCAAGAAATTCGTATTGCTCTAGGCTTTCCACGCCTTCGGTCACCACCTGCAGATGCAGGGTGTGGGCCATGACGATGATCGCCTGGACGATCTCCATGTCGGCGGTCGCCTTGGGGATGTCGAGGATGAAGGAACGGTCGATCTTCAATGTGTTGAGCGGCAGGCGCTTGAGGTAGGCCAGCGATGAATAGCCGGTGCCGAAGTCATCGATCGACAGCGACACCCCGAGGGCGCGGATCTGCCGCAGCAACACCAAAGTATTGGCGATGTTGCCCATCAGCGCGTTTTCGGTGACTTCCAGTTCCAGTCGTTCCGGCGCGACACCTGCGGTGCGCAGCGCACTTTCGATTTCATCGGCGAGTTCTTCCCGGGCAAGATTGAGTGGCGAGCAGTTCCAGGCGATTTTCAGTTCGTCGCAGCCGTGGCGCGTCAGTTCGCCGAGGTCGGTGCAGGCCCGGCGTAACACCCAGTTATCCAGCTCGGCGATCAAGCCGTTGGTTTCGGCAATCGCAATGAAACGATCCGGGGCCAGCAAGCCATGTACCGGATGCTGCCAGCGAATCAGTGCTTCGAGTTTGGTCACCCGACCGGTTTTCAGTTCGAAGATCGGCTGGTAGTAGAGCATCAGCCCGTTTTCTTCGCGCAGGGCGTGGCGCAGTTCTTCTTCCAGTTGCAGTTCGAGGCTGGCGCGGGTCTTCATGTTGGCACTGAAAAAATGCAGGCCGTTGCGCCCCGCGCCCTTGGATTGATACAGCGCCAGATCCGCGTGCTTGAGCAGTTCTTCGCAGGTGGTGCCGTCGTCGGGGAACAGGCTGATGCCGATGCTGGTGGTCATCACCATACGGCGGCCGGCCAGCTCGATCGGCTCTTTCATTTTCAGCATGATCCGTTGCGCCATGTTGCGCGCTTCCTCTCGTTCACGCAGGCTGATCAGGATGCAGAACTCGTCACCGCCGAAGCGGGCGACCACGTCTTCATGGCTGCGCACCGAGCCTTTGATGTGATTGGCGATGACTTTGAGCAGGGCGTCGCCGGCGTCATGGCCGAGGCTGTCGTTGATTCGCTTGAAGTGGTCGATGTCGAGAAACATCACCGCGAGCATGCCGCCCTCGCTGGTTTTCTGGCTGAGTTTCTCGGCGAAAAGCTGGTTGAAACCGCGGCGGTTGATCAGGTTGGTCAGCGCGTCGTAATTGGCCACTTGTTGCAATGACATCCGCGCCTGATCGAGCTGGCCGAGCAGGGCGTTGACCCGGCGCAGATCCTGCTCCTTGTTCTGCAGTTTCTTGTCGGCGAGTGCCGCGCTTATCGCGCTGCCGAGAATCAGCAGGATGATCAATGCGACCGTCAGGCCCAGTTGCAGGTAATTGGTTTCGCCACTCAGGGGCGGCACTGCGCCCTCGGGCACCACCAGATGCAAAGCGGCCATGCCGGTGAAGTGCATGCTGATGATACCGGCGCCGAGGATCACTGCGGCGGTGTATTTGAGCAACTGATGAAAACGGCCGCTGCCTTCACGCAGATAACCGGCGACCCACAGTGCGGCGAAGCTGGCGCCGATGGCAATCACGATCGACAGGCAGAACAGCAGCGGCTGGTAATACGCGGTGGCCACCGAGTGCATCGCCGCCATGCCGACGTAATGCATGCCGGCAATGCCCAGGCCAATGACGATGGCGGTTTTCAGGTATTGCATCAGCGAGGGATGAGGCACGCTCAAGGTGTGCATCGCCAGCCATGAGGCGAGCAGGGCGATCACCAGGGAAAACAGGGTGGTGGCCAATTCGTAATGGATTTCCAGCGGCGCCTGAAATGCCAGCATGGCGATGAAGTGCATGGCCCATATGCCGCCAGCCAGGCAGGTGGCGCCGATCCAGCGCCACACTCGTTGCGAACCCGGATCTTCGGCGTGGCCAACCCGCTCGGCCATGTCGAGGGTGGCAAAACTCGCGGCGCAGGCGACCAGATAGGCCACCAGCACCAGCAAGGGATTGTGTGTGCAATCGAGAATGACCTGCCCGCTCTCCGGCAGCTCGGTAACAAACTGCAAACCAAGCCACTCCATAGCATCCCCGTCTCTGAAGTCGTCCCTGCTGCGTCAGCAACGCAGGCGAATGAGAGGAGTATAGAGGCGGTTTTTGCCATGCAAGCGGTAGTGGCACATTGGCGCCAACGATTTCGGCATGAGCCTTATAGCGATTGGCGCTAAACCTCAGGCGCTCTGGTCGTAAGGGATCTGATTCCATTCCGGTTCGAGAGGCGGCAAGCCGAAGCGGGCGCGTGCCTTGTCGCAATCGACATTCTGTTCACCGTTTTCCCAGGATGACTCGAATTCGCGGCAGGGGCTGGAGCGTTGCTCATAAATCGAGCACTGCACGTTACTCCCCACCTCACCGACCAACGCCGTACACCGCGGCGATTTGCAGTCGGTGCCGTTCATCGCCACCCGACTGGGACTGATCTGCGTCACCAGTTCATCGGGCACCGTACCGCCGGAGGAGGCGCATTCACCCCAGAAAAAAGACACGCGAAAATGGGAACAGCAGGCACCGCAATTCAGACACGGACTGACTTCGGACATTAGGAGGGCATCAAAGGGGTTGATCGGCGAATCCGGACGGATCCGGCGGCTATTCTAGGCTTCGCCATGAACTTGGGAAGGGGGGCGCGAAAGTATTTTTTTGTAGCCGGGTTTTGCCGCAAAACCCCCGGTTTACGGGGGATTGCCGTGTTATCAAGGGCTTACGTTTCTTTACAGTGCCATGGCTCATTATCAGGCTGACGAATGATCACAGACAGCCTCGGCAGGCGTGTCTAGATTGCAGGTTCCGGGCTCGGATGCGTCGGCAGTGAAGCCCTCATAACAATAAAGAGACGGACCCATGCAGAACTCGACCCAAGCGGCGAATGCCTGGCGCATTCTGTTCCTGTTGTTCCTTGCCAACCTGTTCAATTTCTTCGACCGCACCATTCCGGCGATCATCATCGAGCCGATCCGTATGGAATGGCACCTCAGCGACTTTCAACTGGGGATCGTCGGCACCGCGTTCACCCTGGTTTATGCGATCGCCGGCCTGCCGTTGGGACGCATGGCCGATACCGGTTCGCGCAGCAAACTGATGGGCTGGGGCCTGGCGACCTGGAGCGCGCTGACGGCAGTCAACGGTCTGGTCGGCAGTTTCTGGAGTTTTCTACTGGTGCGCATGGGCATCGGCATTGGCGAGGCCAGTTATGCACCGGCGGCCAACTCGCTGATCGGTGATTTGTTCCCGGCGCACCGTCGGGCGCGGGCCATGGGCATCTTCATGCTCGGCCTGCCGTTGGGCCTGCTGCTGGCGTTCTTCACCATCGGCGCGATGGTCAAGGCGTTCGACAGTTGGCGGGCGCCGTTCTTTATTGCCGCAGTGCCGGGGCTGATCCTCGCGGTGTTCATGTTCTTCATCAAGGAACCCAAACGCGGTGCGGCAGAAACCGTGCAGGTGTCCCAGGACAGAGTCGACAAGCCGATCCGTCGGGTGCTCGCGGTGCCGACGTTCCTCTGGCTGGTAATGGCAGGCTTGTGTTTCAACTTCGCCACCTATGCCTGCAACTCGTTTCTGGTGCCGATGCTGCAGCGCTACTTCCTGATGCCGTTGCAGGAGGCGGCGGTGGCGACCGGCGTGATCGTCGGCGTCACCGGGTTGATCGGTCTGACCCTCGGCGGCTGGATCGCTGACAAGATTCATCAACGAGTCGCCAACGGCCGGCTGCTGTTTGCCGGCTTCAGCCTGATCATCTCGACCCTGTGCACCGCGTGGGCGCTGCACGCCGGACGGGTCGAGATCGGCGTGTTCGTCGCGGTGTTCAGCGTCGGCTGGCTGTTTGCCTATAACTTCTACACCTGCGTGTACACGGCGATTCAGGACGTGGTCGAACCGCGCCTGCGGGCCACGGCGATGGCGCTGTTCTTTGCCGGGCTGTACCTGCTCGGCGGCGGTTTGGGGCCAGTGGTGGTGGGGGCCTTGTCCGATCATTTCGCCAAATCGGCGATGCTCTCGGCGGGGGCCGAGCAGATGACTGAGGCGTTCAAGGCTGTGGGGCTGCATGATGCGATGTATCTGATACCGGTGGCGCTGTTTTTCACCATGGTGTTTCTGTTTCTGGCAGCGCGGTGTTTTGTGCGCGATTCGCAGCGGATGAGGGAGGGGTTGGTGGCGGTGACTGAACCAGATGGTGCGGTGGCGACTGCGTAAATCAAAAGATCGCAGCCTTCGGCAGCTCCTACATTGGAATGCGCTTCCCTGTAGGAGCTGCCGAAGGCTGCGATCTTTGTTTTTGCCCCTGAACAAAAAAAGGCCCGCATCGCTGCGGGCCTTCTTATTTTCAGCGCTGGAGCAGGGCGGTTTAACCCGCCACCAACACCCGGATCGCTTCCAGGCGCAATGCCGCTTTATCCAGCATCGCCAGACCCAGTTCACGCTGCTTGCGCAACGCATCCAGTTCGCTGTCGCGTACAGTCGGGTTGACCGCTTGCAGCGCGGTCAGGCGCGCCAGTTCTTCCTCGGTGTCCGCCGCCAGGCGACGACGGGCCTCGGCCACGCGCTCGGCGTGACGCGGGGTGATTTTGTCTTCACCGGCGTTGATCCGTGGCGTCAGCTGATCGCGCTGGGCCTGGATGAACTTGTTGGCGCTGGCGCGTGGCACGCTTTCCAGTTGATCGTTCAAGGTTTCGAACGAGACGCGGGCCGACAGATCGTTGCCGTTGGCGTCGAGCAGGCAGCGCAGGGCGGCCGGCGGCAGGTAGCGGCCCAGTTGCAGCGAGCGCGGTGCAACCACTTCGCTGACGTAGAGCAGTTCCAGCAACACCGTGCCCGGTTTCAGTGCCTTGTTCTTGATCAGCGCGACGGCGGTGTTGCCCATCGAACCGGACAGCACCAGGTCCATGCCGCCCTGCACCATCGGGTGTTCCCAGGTGATGAACTGCATGTCTTCGCGCGACAGCGCCTGGTTGCGGTCGTAGGTGATGGTCACGCCTTCGTCATCGCCCAGCGGGAAGCTGGCGTCGAGCATCTTCTCGCTCGGCTTGAGGATCAGGGCGTTTTCCGAATGGTCTTCGCTGTCGATGCCGAACGCGTCGAACAGGGTTTCCATATAGATCGGCAGGGCGAACTGATCGTCTTGCTCAAGGATGTCCTCGACCAACTGATCGCCTTCGCCCGAACCGCCGGAGTTGAGTTCCAGCAGACGGTCGCGGCCGGTGTGCAGCTCGGCTTCCAGACGCTCGCGCTCGGTGCGCGCTTCGTCGATCAGCGCTTGCCACTCACCGTCGTCGGCTTCTTCAAGCAGCGGCAGCAGGCGCGGGCCGAACTGATGCTGCAAGGCGTTGCCGGTCGGGCAAGTGTTGAGGAACGCGTTCAGCGCTTCGTGGTACCACTGGAACAGGCGCTCTTGCGGGCTGGTTTCCAGGTACGGCACGTGCAGTTCGATGATGTGCTTCTGGCCGATCCGGTCGAGACGACCGATACGCTGTTCAAGCAGGTCCGGGTGCGACGGCAGATCGAACAGCACCAAGTGATGGGCGAACTGGAAGTTGCGACCTTCACTGCCGATTTCCGAGCAGATCAGCACCTGCGCGCCGAACTCTTCGTCGGCAAAGTAGGCGGCGGCGCGGTCACGCTCAAGGATGTTCATGCCTTCGTGGAACACCGTGGCCGGGATGCCGGAACGCACGCGCAGGGCGTCTTCCAGGTCCATCGCGGTTTCGGCGTGGGCGCAGATCACCAGCACTTTGGTGCGCTTGAGCATTTTCAGCTGATCGATCAGCCACTCGACGCGCGGGTCGAATTTCCACCAGCGCTCTTCTTCGCTGGCGTCCGGCTGGGCCTGGAAGCTGACTTCCGGGTACAGCTCGGCGTGATCGCCCAGCGGCAGTTCGAGGTATTCGTCCGGGCATGGCAGCGGGTACGGGTGCAGTTTGCGCTCGGGGAAACCCTGCACGGCGGCGCGGGTGTTACGGAACAGCACGCGGCCGGTGCCGTGGCGGTCGAGCAACTCGCGCACCAGACGGGCGCTGGCTTCGGTATCGCCATCGTTGACCGCGGTCAGCAAGGCTTCGCCTTCGTTGCCGAGGAAACCGTGGATGGTCTTGTGCGCTTCCGGCGACAGGCGCCCCTTGTCGAGCAGTTCCTGAACGGCTTCGGCCACCGGGCGATAGTTCTCGCTCTCGGCGCGGAACGCGGCCAGGTCATGGAAACGGTTCGGGTCGAGCAGGCGCAGACGGGCGAAGTGGCTGTCCTGACCGAGTTGTTCCGGGGTCGCGGTGAGCAGCAGCACGCCGGGAATCACTTCAGCCAATTGTTCGACCAGCGAGTACTCGGGGCTGGCCTTGTCTTCGTGCCACACCAGGTGGTGGGCTTCGTCGACCACCATCAGATCCCAGCCGGCGGCGAACAAGGCGTCCTGCGCCTTCTCGTCTTCGACCAGCCACTCCAGGGCAACCAATGCCAGCTGGGTGTCTTCGAACGGGTTGGTGGCATCGCTTTCGATGAAGCGTTCTTCGTCGAACAGCGCCACCTGCAGGTTGAAGCGGCGGCGCATTTCCACCAGCCACTGGTGCTGCAGGTTTTCCGGCACCAGGATCAGCACTCGGTTGGCGCGGCCCGAGAGCAGTTGGCGATGGATCACCAGACCGGCTTCGATGGTTTTCCCCAGACCCACTTCGTCCGCCAGCAGAACCCGCGGCGCGATACGGTCGGCGACTTCACGGGCAATGTGCAGCTGGTGCGCGATCGGTTGCGCACGCACGCCGCCCAGGCCCCAGAGCGAGGACTGCAACTGGCGGCTGGTGTGTTCCAGGGTGTTGTAGCGCAGGGAGAACCACGACAGCGGGTCGATCTGCCCGGCGAACAGACGGTCGCTGGCCAGACGGAACTGAATGAAGTTCGACAGCTGGGTTTCCGGCAGGGTGACGGCTTCGTTCTGCCCGTTGAGACCGTGATAGACCATCAGCCCGTCGACGTCGTCGACTTCGCGCACGGTCATCTTCCAGCCTTCGAAGTGAGTAATGGTGTCACCCGGCGAGAACCGTACGCGGGTGAGGGGCGCATTCCGTAGCGCGTACTGGCGGGTTTCGCCAGTGGCCGGGTAAAGCACGGTCAACAAGCGGCCGTCCTGTGCCAGAACGGTGCCTAAACCAAGCTCTGCTTCGCTGTCACTGATCCAGCGTTGCCCCGGTTGATACTGCTGCGCCATGCTGCCTGACTCCCACCTTGAAAAAGCGGGCTATCTTAACGGAATGCCGGCCTCCAGACCAAAGGTTTACGAGTGTAGGAGCTGCCGAAGGCTGCGATCTTTTGATCTTCGGGAACGCTTGCGTTCTACGGTGTTCCATTAAAGATCGCAGCCTGCGGCAGCTCCTACAGGTGCCAAGTGCGTCACAGATTTGCGACGGATGGCTCAAGGCGCCTTTGCCGCAGCCGATAGCCTGCTGACAGGAGACCCTTTATATGCTGCCACCGATGCTCCCCCTGAGCGCTGTGCCGATCACTTCCCAGCAGGATCCGATTCGCCAGCGGCCGGACATTCCTCCGGTGGTGCCGGTGCAGGAAAGCTCCAACGAAAGCACGATCGACCTGCAAAAACGCGACCCGGAAGAGGATCGCCTGCTGGCGCGCGAAGAACAGCGCCGTCAGCAGGAGCGTGATCGTCGCCGTCGCGAAGCCGACGAAGACCCGGAAGAGCATCTGGCCGTGCCGGGCACCGAGCTGAATGCCGACAACACCGTACCGGTGGTGCCGCTGATGGAAGATCAGCCGCGTCAGGGCTTGTGGGTCGATATCGAGATCTGAGTCTGCTTATTTACATCAATTGTTGTCGAGCGCTGGCTTCAGGCTGCATGATTGGCGCAGTCCTGCCTCTGATGCGGCAGTTGTGTTTTCTTCAAGTGATGCGCTGAACGTCATGAGCCAAGATGAAAAACTGATCGACCTCGGCACCGAGCGCGCCAAGCGTGTGCATGATCTCAACGAAAAGCGGCTGAACGAAGTGCGCAAGGCCTTCGAGCAAGCCATGCCGTTGGGAAAAGCCCAGAAAAAGCCGAAAAAGAAACCGAAAAAGCGTTGATCTTCCCCTGCATCCTTTGATGCAGGTCAGTTATTTTCCCGCCTTTGCCTTCTGTGTTGACCGGACTTGATCCTGGTCAATTTCTGCGCCTGCGCGATTGGTTAACTTAGCTCCATCGCAGCAAAGCAGGGGCCAGGAGGCCACAGTCATGTTTTTCGATAACGTGGTGTTTGCCGGGGTTCTGACCGTAGGTCTCATGGTTCTGTTTTTTGCAGGGTTTGGATTTTTTATCTGGAAGGATGCGAATAAGCGCAAGAAGTAGGTCTTTCCGGGTTTGATGAGCACGCAAGGCATTTTGGGCGACTTCGGTTGCCCTTTTTTTTGTGTTTTTGGCGGCCGCTGGGCCGACCGTGTTCTTGGGGTTTTGGGTGTATATCCGTTGCTGCGGGTGTTGCTTATTACGGTTCCGCCCTTACGGCGGGTCACCTTTTCCAAACGCCGAAAAGGTAACCCAAAAGGCTTTACCCTGACGTTCGGCCCTCGCTTAGGCTCGGGTTCCTTCGCTGCGGGATTCATCCCGGGGGCAGCGCCTACGGTTTGCTTCGCTGCACCTCCTCTCGCTGTGTTTGGCTGCGCCAAACGGTCGCTGCGCTCCCACCCCCGGATAAATCCCTCCGCTCAGCCTGCCGACGGGCCCTCAGATCAAAAGCGGTACTCGAGCTAACGCTCATTGTGTTGAGTGGGGCGGCTTCGCCGCATGGGGTGCACGAAATCTGAACTGTACCTGTCGGCGATGGCGGCCTGCGAGCCGACCAGTCTCTAACAGACCACACCCCATCCCCCTGTGGGAGCGAGCTTGCTTGCGAAGGCTGCCTGACAGCCGACCAAATCCCAAACTGAATACACCCAATCGCCTGTAGGAACTGCCGAAGGCTGTGATCTTTTGATCTGCTTTGGCTCTGGCCTGGCTCTGGCTCTGGCTCTTGATGTGGCTTTTGATCTTCAAGCCCCATCGGCAGGCCGAGCGAAGGTGTCCATCAGGGGGTTAGGCGTGCAGCGCCATGCGGCGGAGCCGCATACATCGAGAGGAGGTGCAGCGAAGCAAACCGTAGGCGATGCCCCCTGATGGACACCGTAGCGAGGGAACACTGAGCCTCAGCGAAGTGCCGTACGCCGGGGGAAGCCTTTTTGGTTATTTTTTCGCTGGGCCGGCACTCCGGCGTTTGGAAAAAGTGACCCGCCGTAAGGGCGGAACCGTAATCAGCAACCCCCGCAGCAACGGATATGCCCACAAAACCAACCCCAAAAAAAAGGCGCGATCCTCACGAATCACGCCTTTCTCATGTGCAGCGGTCTATCAGCTACCCAACGCTTTGGACGCCAACCAGAACAACCCAGCCGACAGCGCCACAGTCGCCGGCAAGGTCAGAACCCACGCCAGCAGGATAGTGCGAACAGTCCCACCCTGCAGGCCGCTCTTGTTGGCGACCATGGTACCGGCCACGCCCGAGGACAGAACGTGAGTGGTGGACACTGGCAGGCTGAAGATGTTGGCCATGCCGATCAAACTGGCGGTAGTGATCTGCGCCGACATGCCTTGAGAGTAGGTCATGCCCTGCTTGCCGATCTTCTCGCCGATGGTCAGTACCACGCGTTTCCAGCCGACCATGGTACCCAGGCCAAGGGCCAGAGCCACCGCGAGAATCACCCAGAACGGGGCGTATTCAGTGGTGGTGGTCAGGTCTTTGCGCAGTTTGTCCAGGTCAGCCTTCTCACGCGCTTCGAGGCCTGGCAGCTTGCCGACTTTCTTCGCGGTGTCGTCCAGGCAGAGCAAGTAGCGACGGACTTCGATGCGGCTTTCCGAGGACAGCGAATGGTAGTCCGCTACACCTTTAAGGGTGCCAAGCAGGGCGTTGATGGTCGGTTCGGTCTGCTGCGGGTTGCAACGGAATTTCTCCGGCAGGTCGCCTTCAACGCTTTTGCCCAGGGCCAGGAATTCGCCCAGAGAATCGGCATTGCGCTTGTAGAACTGGCTCAGGTGCAGGGTCGCGTCGCGGGTGCGCTCGATCTGGTAGGTGGTGCTGCTCAGGTCGAGGACGAACTGCGCAGGCACGATACCGATCAATACCAGCATGATCAGGCCGATGCCTTTCTGACCATCGTTGGAACCGTGCACGAAGCTCACGGCCATGGCCGAGATCACCAGGACCAGGCGGTTCCAGAACGGCGGGTGTTTCTTGTCGTCGATTTTGCGGCGCTGTTCCGGGGTCTTGTGCATCTTCGACAGCGGGCGCCACCACTTCAGGCCGATCAGGATCAGCGCGGCGATCAGGAAACCGGCCATTGGCGAGAACACCAGCGAGGCGCCGATGTCGATCGCTTTCTGCCAGTTCACGCCGTCGGCCAACGGGATGTTGTTGATCAGGGCATTGGCCAGGCCGACGCCGAGGATCGAGCCGATCAGGGTGTGGGAACTGGAGGCCGGGATACCGAAGTACCAGGTGCCCAGGTTCCAGGTGATCGCCGCGGCGAGCAACGAGAACACCATCGCCAGGCCATGGCCGGTGTTCACATTGATCAGCAGTTCCACCGGCAGCAGGTGAACAATGGCATACGCCACGCCAACGCCGCCCAGCAACACGCCGAGGAAGTTGAACACACCGGAGAAGAACACCGCCAGGTGAGGCGGCATGGCTTTGGTGTAGATAACAGTGGCTACCGCGTTAGCGGTGTCATGAAATCCATTGATGAACTCGAAGGCGAGGACAAACGTCAGGGCGAGCAAGAGGCTCACAAGCACCCAAGCATCCAGTCCGCTGAATAAATCGATCATGAAGGTTTTCTGACCCGGTCATAAGGGGGCGCGATTATGCCAGAAAAGACTGGAAATCGATCCCCTACCTGCTCATCGGTAGCAATCAATGTCGAATTAAATTGTTGCAAGGTGCAAAGCCCTAGCCTGACGCAGGGTTTTTCAAGTCGTTGATTAGCTTGAAAAAACCTTAGGGCAGCAGGCAATTTGTCGAGCGCGCGAGGGCCTCAAACGCTTGTGTGAAATATCTCTGAAACGAGTCAGACACGCTCCTTTCCCGTGCAGGACAGGGGAGGTGGGCCGCTGCCCGCGGGTAGCGGGCGCGCAAGGCGTGGTCGGATCACCGTGCTTTTAGCCGGTGGCGACGCAGACTCTCGAAAATCTCAGGATCGCCCGTTCATGGCTCTTCGGTTTTGAGTTCTTCTTCCATCTTTTTCAGTTCTTGCTGGAAAACCTGATCCTGAACGGTGGGGCGTTTACGCCATGCCTTGCGTTCCGGTTCGGGTTGCGCGGCGTAGGTGGTGACTTCCCCGCCGTAAACTTCCTTGTAACGTTGTTCCTGGCGCTCAAGTTCCGCGCGCAGTTCGTCTTTCGTCACAGTGCTACCTGTTTGAGTTGAGATAAATATCTGGTGAAACGCTCGGCAACGAGTCGATTGAACACGTCCACCGAAGGACCATGCCGGTTCCGGCATTGGCGTTATCGGCAGGGCGATCAAGACTTCCATGTTGCAGGCGGCTACGGCACCAGATTAAAACTGACGCAGCATCAGTTTCCTGTTTCAGCAAGCGCGCTGGCGGTGCATGAATAATGAGCGTCAGGCGCTGGCCGGGGCTGACGGCAATAGGCATCGGGTCAGCAGGCGGCACCCTCGGCCAATGAAAACACGGCGCCACTGAGGTGCATTATAGCGGTCGATTCGGGAATGACTATCTTTGCCAAGTTAAAAACGGTTCGGGATGTGTGATCGCTTTGTTACTGACAAGTTTTATCGCTAGTTGAAATTCGCCGAAACCTTTTAAGCACTCGCGTTCAGTTTCTGGCGCCATTAAGTCGATCAACTAATGAGGCATGCGAAGTTGGATGAACAGGCAGGTGAATGAATGAAGAAGCCAAGAAGGACAGAGGCTGATGGATTGCGATAATCGGTCGGCGGTTCGATAATCGCCCGATGTTGGCGACTCGACTCTTGTGTATCCGCTGGCGAGTCGCTTGTATAGCCACTGATCCGTGCCGGAAACAAGGACAAGAAATGAACGATCAAATGCGCAACTCCTTCAGCTCCGTGGCGCCGCCGATCGTCGCTTCGCCGGCCAAACGCATACAGGCGCTGACCGGCGATCCGGATTTCATGACCTCGCTGGCCCGTGGCCTGGCGGTGGTGCAGGCATTTCAGGAGCGCAAGCGGCACCTGACCATCGCCCAGATCAGCCATCGCACGGAAATTCCCCGCGCTGCCGTGCGCCGTTGCCTGCACACTCTGATCAAACTGGGTTACGCCACCACCGATGGCCGCACGTACTCGTTGTTGCCCAAAGTGCTGACCCTCGGGCACGCGTATCTGTCGTCGACGCCGCTGGCGGTGTCGGCCCAGCCGTACCTCGACCGCATGAGCGAGCAACTGCACGAAGCCTGCAACATGGCCACGCTCGAAGGTGACGACATTTTGTACATCGCCCGCTCGGCGACCACGCAACGGCTGATCTCGGTGGATCTGTCGGTGGGTGGGCGTCTGCCGGCCTATTGCACATCGATGGGCCGGATCCTGCTGGCGGCGCTGGACGACACCTCGCTGCGCGAATACCTCGACCATGCCGAACTGGTGGCCAAGACCAGCCGTACGCTGCATACCCCGGAAAGTCTGCTCGAATGCCTGCAGGAAGTACGGCAGCAGGGCTGGTGCATCGTCGATCAGGAACTCGAACAAGGCCTGCGTTCGATTGCCGTGCCGGTCTACGACGCGTCGGGTCAGGTGGTGGCGGCGCTCAACGTCAGTACCCACGCCGGCCGCGTCAGTCGCACTGAACTGGAACAACGCTTTCTGCCAGGCCTGCTCAGCGCCAGCCGCGACCTCAGCGCGCAGCTGTTCGCCTGAGGAAGCTGTTCGATAAACGCACAGTGTTGCGTTTATCGAATTGACGCTAAAAGCCCCGGATCATTAATGTCGCGGCAGCGTCATCCGGCGCAGATGTGAATGAGCCTGCCGGATTGTCGACTCCCATAATAATGACAAGAGGCAACTCACCATGCGCATGCTCCCCGACTGTCTCAGCTCCGTTCCCTGTTGCCGGATTCACCGCAACGCCTGATCCCGATCTTCTATTCTTGTGACCGTGCCGCTCTCTGGCCGGCCGCCGTTCGACTGCGTTTTTTGCGTGGAATAAAAATAATGAACCAGCCTCAGTCCGCTGTAGGTAACTGCCTCGACGTGCAGACCTTCATCAATGCCCAACCGATCTCGCGCTATCAGTGGCGGGTGGTGATCCTGTGTTTCCTGATTGTATTTCTCGATGGCCTCGACACCGCAGCGATGGGTTTTATCGCGCCGGCACTGTCCCAGGACTGGGGCATCGACCGCGCCAGCCTGGGCCCGGTAATGAGCGCCGCGTTGATCGGCATGGTCTTCGGCGCACTGGGTTCAGGCCCGCTGGCTGACCGCTTCGGGCGCAAAGTGGTGCTGGTTGGTGCGGTGCTGCTGTTCGGCGCTTTCAGCCTGGCCTCGGCGTACAGCACCAATGTCGAACAACTGCTGGTATTGCGCTTCCTCACCGGTCTCGGGCTGGGCGCCGGCATGCCCAACGCCACCACGCTGCTCTCGGAATACACCCCGGAGCGCAAGAAATCCTTGCTGGTGACCAGCATGTTCTGCGGCTTCAACCTCGGCATGGCCGGTGGCGGATTCATTTCGGCGAAGCTGATTCCGGCGTTCGGCTGGCACAGCCTGCTGCTGATCGGCGGGATTCTGCCGCTGATCCTCGCGGTGGTGCTGCTGTTCTGGCTGCCGGAGTCGGCGCGTTTTCTGGTGGTGCGCAATCGCGGCACCGACAAGGTACGCAAGACCCTGTCGCCGATCGATCCGGTCGCCGTCGCGCAGGCCTCGAGTTTTAGCGTGCCGGAACAGAAAACCGTCAAGGCGCGCAACGTGTTCGCGGTGATTTTCTCCGGCACCTACAGCGTCGGCACGTTGTTGCTGTGGCTGACCTACTTCATGGGCCTGGTCATCGTTTATCTGCTGACCAGTTGGCTGCCGACCCTGATGCGTGACAGCGGCGCGAGCATGGAGCAGGCGGCGTTCATCGGCGCGCTGTTCCAGTTCGGCGGGGTATTGAGCGCGGTGGCTGTAGGCTGGGCGATGGATCGCTTCAATCCGCACAAGGTCATCGGCACTTTCTACCTGCTGGCCGGGGTGTTTGCCTACGCGGTAGGGCAGAGCCTGGGCAATATCACATTGCTCGCGACCTTGGTGCTGGTGGCGGGGATGTGCGTCAACGGTGCGCAATCGGCGATGCCTTCATTGGCGGCGCGGTTTTATCCGACCCAGGGGCGCGCGACCGGGGTCTCGTGGATGCTCGGGATTGGCCGCTTTGGCGCGATTCTCGGGGCGTGGATGGGCGCGACGTTGCTGGGGTTGGGCTGGAACTTCGAGCAGGTGCTGACGGCGTTGGTGATTCCGGCGGCGTTGGCGACGACGGCGGTGCTGATCAAAGGCATGGTCAGTCATGCGGATGCGACCTGATATCGCGGTGTAAGCCGAAAAGATCGCAGCCTTCGGCAGCTCCTACATTGGAATGCGTACCTCTGTAGGAGCTGCCGCAGGCTGCGATCTTTTGCCGACAACACAGAACGATAGGGTGATAACAATCCGTTCGATAAACGAACACTCAGTCGATTATCGGATTGTTTGGCGATTTTCAGCGGCTTAATCTGCAGTGACTCCGGCGCTGAACCTCGCGCCTTTTTATCACTGGCGATTCACTACAAAAACGGGAGCCTGCTCCATGGCTGAGATCCTTTCGCTGCACGACGCGGTGAAGCAATTCGTCAACGACGGCGACACCGTCGCGCTCGAAGGCTTCACTCACCTGATCCCTACGGCGGCAGGTCATGAAATCATTCGCCAGGGCAAAAAAGATCTGACCCTGGTGCGGATGACGCCTGACCTGATCTACGACCAACTGATCGGTGCCGGTTGTGCACGCAAGCTGATCTTTTCCTGGGGCGGCAATCCGGGTGTGGGTTCGCTGCACCGTCTGCGCGATGCGGTCGAGAAGCAATGGCCGCATGCCCTGGAAATCGAAGAGCACAGCCACGCCGACCTGGCCAACGCCTACGTCGCCGGCGCTTCCGGCCTGCCGTTCGCCGTGCTGCGAGCCTACGCCGGTTCCGACCTGCCGAAGGTCAACCCGCTGATCAAGTCCGTGACCTGCCCGTTCACCGGTGAAGTGTTGGCGGCCGTGCCTTCGGTGCGTCCGGACGTCACCGTGATCCACGCGCAGAAAGCCGACCGTCAGGGCAACGTGCTGCTGTGGGGCATTCTCGGGGTGCAGAAAGAAGCGGCACTGGCGGCCAAGCGCTGCATCGTCACCGTCGAGGAAATCGTCGACAACCTCAACGCCCCGATGAACGCTTGCGTGCTGCCGACCTGGGCCTTGAGCGCGGTTTGCCACGTACCCGGCGGCGCGCATCCGTCCTACGCCCACGGTTACACCGAGCGTGACAATCGTTTCTATCAGGCGTGGGATCCGATCGCCCGCGACCGTGAGACGTTTACCGCGTGGATCAACGAATACATCCATGGCTGCGCTGACTTCAGCGAGTTCCAGGCCAAGTTGGCCGCTGCTTCGGAGGCCAAGTAATGACTTACACCACCAATGAAATGATGACCGTCGCTGCGGCCCGTCGGCTGAAGAACGGCTCGGTGTGCTTCGTCGGCATCGGCCTGCCGTCGAAAGCCGCCAACCTCGCGCGCCTGACTTCGTCGCCGGACGTGGTGCTGATCTACGAATCGGGTCCGATTGGCGCCAAACCAAGCGTGCTGCCGCTGTCGATCGGTGACGGCGAATTGGCGGAGACCGCCGACACTGTCGTGCCGACCGGTGAGATTTTTCGCTACTGGCTGCAAGGCGGGCGCATCGACGTCGGTTTTCTCGGCGCCGCGCAGGTCGACCGTTTCGGCAACATCAACACCACTGTGGTCGGCGACTATCACGCGCCGAAAGTGCGCCTGCCGGGTGCCGGTGGCGCGCCGGAAATCGCCGGTTCGGCGAAGAGCGTGTTGATCATCCTCAAGCAGTCGGCGCGTTCGTTCGTCGACAAGCTCGACTTCATTACCTCGGTCGGTCACGGCGAGGGCGGCGATTCGCGCAAGCGTCTGGGCCTGCCGGGTGCCGGCCCGGTCGGGATCATCACCGACCTGTGCATCATGGAACCGGAGCAGGGCACCCACGAATTTGTGGTCACCGCACTGCATCCGGGCGTGACCCGCGAGCAAGTGGTCGCCGCCACCGGTTGGGCGATTCGCTTTGCCGACAACGTTGAAACCACGGCGGCGCCGACCGAGGTGGAACTCACTGCACTGCGCGATCTCGAAGCGCGCACCGCCGCCGCCCACGGCCAGGCACCGGGAGAAGCATGATGCGTGACGTGTATATCTGCGACGCGATTCGCACCCCCATCGGCCGTTTTGGCGGCGGTTTGTCCGCCGTGCGCGCCGACGATCTGGCCGCCGTGCCGATCAAGGCGCTGATGGAACGCAATCCCTCAGTGGACTGGAACGCGATCGACGAAGTGTTCCTCGGCTGCGCCAACCAGGCTGGCGAAGACAACCGCAACGTAGCGCGCATGGCGCTGCTGCTGGCGGGCTTGCCGGACAGCGTGCCGGGGGTGACCCTCAACCGTCTCTGCGCTTCGGGCATGGACGCGATCGGCACTGCGTTCCGCGCCATTGCCAGCGGCGAGATGGAGCTGGCGATTGCCGGCGGTGTCGAGTCGATGTCCCGCGCGCCGTTCGTGATGGGCAAGGCGGACGCAGCGTTCTCGCGCAACATGAAGCTGGAAGACACCACCATCGGCTGGCGTTTCATCAACCCGTTGATGAAAGCCCAGTACGGCGTCGACGCGATGCCGCAGACCGCCGATAACGTGGCCGACGACTATAACGTGTCGCGTGCCGACCAGGACGCTTTCGCCCTGCGCAGTCAGCAACGCACTGCCGCTGCGCAAGCGGCGGGCTACTTCGCCGAAGAAATCGTCGAAGTGCGGATTGCCCACAAGAAGGGCGAAACCGTGGTCAGCCAGGACGAACATCCGCGCGCCGACACCACGCTTGAAGCGCTGACCAAACTCAAACCGGTCAATGGCCCGGACAAGACTGTCACCGCCGGCAACGCGTCCGGGGTCAACGACGGCGCCGCCGCGCTGATTCTCGCGTCGGCGGAAGCGGTGAAAAAACACGGCCTGACAGCACGGGCCAAAGTGCTGGGTATGGCCAGCGCCGGTGTTGCACCTAGGGTGATGGGCATCGGCCCGGTGCCGGCGGTGCGCAAACTGATCGAGCGTCTCGGCGTGGCGGTCAGCGATTTCGATGTGATCGAACTCAACGAAGCCTTCGCCAGCCAGGGCCTGGCGGTGCTGCGTGAATTGGGTCTGGCCGACGATGCGCCGCAGGTCAACCCGAACGGTGGCGCGATTGCCTTGGGCCACCCGTTGGGCATGAGCGGGGCGCGACTGGTGCTGACGGCGCTGCATCAACTGGAAAAGACCGGCGGCAAGAAAGGTCTGGCGACCATGTGCGTCGGCGTCGGGCAGGGTCTGGCCCTGGCCATCGAACGCGTCTGACGCAGCGCGTCGACTGATAAGAACAGAGGAAAGCGAAATGACTGACAAGCCTGGCTACCGTCGTCCGCAGGAAGGCACCCAGCCTGAATACCTGCACCCGACGTATCAATCCACCAACCTGCGCTCGCCGTCCAAGCCGTTGGTGCTTCTGCCGCATTCGTTGTCGGAGATCACCGGCCCGACCATCGGTGCCGAACGCGTCGCCGAGAAGGACAACGACCTGACCGCCCAGCACGACGGCGAGCCGTTGGGCGAGCGCATCATCATTCACGGCCGTGTGCTCGACGAAAACGGTTTGCCGGTGCCGGGGATTCTGGTGGAGATCTGGCAGGCCAACGCCGCCGGTCGCTACAACCACAAGCGCGACCTGCACGACGCACCGCTGGACCCGAACTTCACCGGCACCGGCCGCACCGTGACCGACGCCGACGGCTGGTATCAGTTCCAGACCATCAAGCCCGGCGCCTATCCGTGGGGTAACCACCACAACGCGTGGCGCCCGGCGCACATCCATTTCTCGCTGTTCGGGCCGAGTATTCTCACCCGTCTGGTGACGCAGATGTATTTCCCCGGCGACCCGCTGCTGGCCTACGACCCGATCTACAACTGCGTGCCGGACACCTCCGCCAAGGAACGTCTGATCGCCGCTTTCGATCTGGAAAAAACCATTCCGTCCTATGCCCTCGGCTATCGCTGGGACATCGTCTTGCGCGGCCGCGACGCCACGCCGATGGAGAAATAAGATGACGCTGACTGCCACCACGTCCCACACCGTCGGGCCGTACTACCACATCGGCCTGACCTGGCTGAATCGCGAAAACCTCGCGGTCGAACAAACCCTCGGCGAGCGCGTGGCGATCACCGGCCAAGTCGTTGACGGCAACGGCGATGTGGTCAACGACGCGATGCTCGAAGTCTGGCAGGCCAACGCCGCCGGCAAGTACGCGCACCCGGAAGACGAGCAGGACAAACCGCTGGACCCGCATTTCGAAGGTTTTGGTCGGGTGCCGGTGGACGCCGAAGGGCGCTTCCGTTTCACCACGATCAAACCGGGCACGGTCGAAGGCCTGAAGGGGGCGACCCAGGCGCCGCATCTGGTGGTGCTGGTGTTTGCCCGTGGTCTGGTCAAGCACTTGCTGACACGCATCTACTTCGAAGGCGACCCGGCGAACGTCGATGATCCGCTGCTGGAATGTGTGCCGGCCGAGCGTCGCGCTACGTTGCTGGCGAAGCCGGATGCGGCGGGTGTGTATCAGTGGAATGTGATTTTGCAGGGCACAGAGGCGGAGACGGTGTTCTTCGATTATTGATCGCACCTCGTTCCATTGGAGTGAGTTTGTGGTGAGGGGATTTATCCCCGATGGGCTGCGAAGCAGCCCCAAGACCGGAGTTCACGGTGAAACTGACACACCGCGTCTGCCGGATTTGCGAGTGCTGCGCACTCGATCGGGGATGAATCCCCTCGCCACAAGCCCTCTTTCAGAGGAGGGGTTGTGTAATGCCTCGTGGATGTATCCGTGGAACGGGACTGTTGCGAAGTGTGTCTAGACTCTCACCTGTCCCTTCAGAGTAAAAAACAATGACCACTACCACCGCTCATTACACCGGCGAGGAGCGCAGCAAGCGTATCTTCGCCATTGTCGGTGCCTCGTCCGGCAACCTGGTCGAATGGTTCGACTTCTACGTCTACGCCTTCTGCGCGATCTATTTCGCCCCGGCGTTTTTCCCCTCCGACAACCCCACGGTGCAACTGGTCAACACGGCCGGGGTGTTCGCTGCCGGGTTTCTGATGCGCCCGATTGGCGGCTGGATCTTCGGGCGGCTGGCGGACAAGAAGGGCCGCAAGACCTCGATGATGATTTCGGTGCTGATGATGTGCTTCGGCTCCCTGCTCATCGCCTGTCTGCCGACTTACGCCAGCATCGGCGTCTGGGCTCCGCTGCTGTTGCTGTTCGCGCGGCTGCTGCAAGGCCTGTCGGTGGGCGGCGAGTACGGCACCACCGCGACCTACATGAGTGAAGTCGCGCTCAAGGGCCAGCGCGGCTTTTTCGCCTCGTTCCAGTACGTGACCCTGATCGGCGGCCAATTGTTGGCCGTGTCGCTGGTGGTGATCCTGCAGCAGTTTCTCAGCGAAGACGAATTGCGTGCTTACGGCTGGCGCATTCCGTTTGTGGTCGGTGCGGTGGCGGCGGTGATTTCGCTGTTCCTGCGTCGCTCCCTGAAAGAAACCACCAGCAAGGAAATGCGCGAGAACAAGGACGCCGGCAGCATCCGCGCGCTGTTCCGTGATCACAAAGCCGCGTTCATCACCGTGCTCGGTTACACCGCCGGTGGCTCGTTGATTTTCTACACCTTCACCACGTACATGCAGAAGTACCTGGTGAACACCGCCGGCATGCACGCGAAAACCGCCAGCTACATCATGACCGGCGCGCTGTTCCTGTATATGTGCATGCAGCCGCTGTTCGGCATGCTCGCCGACAAGATCGGCCGACGTAATTCGATGCTCTGGTTCGGCGCGCTCGGCACGCTGTTCACTGTGCCGATCCTGTTGAGCCTGAAAAGCATCAGCAGCCCGATTCTGGCCTTTGTGCTGATCACCGTGGCGCTGGCGATTGTCAGTTTCTACACCTCGATCAGCGGCCTGGTGAAAGCCGAAATGTTCCCGCCGGAAGTCCGCGCCCTCGGCGTCGGTCTGGCCTATGCGGTGGCCAACGCGATCTTCGGCGGTTCGGCGGAATACGTGGCGCTGAGCCTGAAGGCCGGGGGCATGGAAAACGCGTTCTACTGGTACGTCACGGTGATGATGGCGGTAGCGTTCCTGTTCAGCCTGCGCCTGCCGAAACAGGCGGCGTACTTGCACCACGATCTGTAAACCGATGAGCGCGGGCCGCGATGGCCCGCGCCGGCAAGGACTGTTTATGACTCAGCGACCGGGCAATCAATTGTTCGATGCCTACTTCACGGCCCGCGACATG
The DNA here is from genome assembly GCF_016756945.1 of Pseudomonas sp. MWU318. Taxonomy (NCBI): domain Bacteria; kingdom Pseudomonadati; phylum Pseudomonadota; class Gammaproteobacteria; order Pseudomonadales; family Pseudomonadaceae; genus Pseudomonas; species Pseudomonas sp. MWU318. The sequence goes on along the minus strand of NZ_JAESJL010000004.1, from coordinate 221,661 downwards.
CGCGAGGTGTTCTGCGATCAGGGCCGGGTGCAGGCGATGCTCGATTTCGAAGCGGCGCTGGCCCGGGCCGAAGCGCGGGTCGGGGTGATTCCGGCGTCCGCCGTCGCGCCGATTGCCGCCGCTTGCAATGCCGGTCTGTATGACTTCGCGGCGCTGGGCGAGGCGATTGCCACGGCCGGTAACTCGGCGATTCCACTGGTCAAGGCGTTGGGCAAGCAGATCGCCGCAAGCAGTGCCGAGGCCGAGCGCTATGTGCATCTGGGCGCTACCAGTCAGGACGTGATGGATTCCGGGCTGGTCCTGCAATTGCGGCAGGCGCTGGAGCTGATTGAAAGCGATCTGGCAGCGCTGGCCGATTCGCTCGCCACCCAAGCCCAACGGCATGCGACGACGCCACTGGCCGGGCGCACCTGGCTGCAGCACGCCACGCCCGTCACCCTCGGGATGAAGATCGCCGGTTGGCTCGGCGCGGTGACCCGCAGCCGTCAGCGTCTGCGCGAACTCAAGCCGCGGCTGCTGGTGCTGCAATTCGGCGGTGCTTCCGGCACCCTCGCGGCGCTCGGCGAGCAAGCGCTGCCGATCGCCCAGGCGTTGGCCGAAGAGCTGCAACTGACTTTGCCTGAACAACCGTGGCACACCCAGCGGGATCGCATCGTCGAGTTCGGCGCGGTACTCGGTTTGATCGCCGGCAGCCTCGGCAAGCTCGGGCGCGACGTCAGTCTGTTGATGCAGACCGAAGCGGCGGAAGTATTCGAGCCGTCGGCACCGGGCAAGGGCGGTTCGTCGACCATGCCGCACAAGCGCAATCCGGTCGGCGCGGCGGTGTTGATCGGCGCGGCGACCCGGGTCCCGGGGCTGGTCTCGACGTTGTTCAGCGCCATGCCGCAGGAGCACGAACGCAGCCTCGGCCTGTGGCATGCCGAATGGGAAACCCTGCCGGACATCTGCTGCCTGGTGTCCGGTGCGCTGCAACAAGCGCGACTGCTGGCCGATGGTCTGGAAGTCGACGCCGAACGCATGGCGCGCAATCTGCAATTGACCCAAGGCCTGGTGCTCGCCGAAGCGGTGAGCATCGTCCTCGCGCAGCGGGTCGGACGCGACACCGCGCACCATTTGCTTGAACAGTGCTGCAAACGCGCGGTGGCCGAACAGCGCCACCTGCGTGCGGTACTCGGCGACGAGCCGCAAGTGACCGCCGAACTGAGCAGCACCGAACTCGATCATCTGCTCGACCCCGCGCATTACCTCGGCCAGGCGCAAGTCTGGGTCGAGCGCGCAGTGGCCGAACATAACGCATTGTCTGTCTGATAGGAGAGAGCTGTGGCTTTCGTTCAACTCGCCGATGGCGAACTGCATTACGTTATTGAAGGCCCGGTCGATGCGCCGGTGCTGGTGCTGTCCAACTCGCTGGGCACCGACCTGCACATGTGGGACGCGCAGATGCCGGCGTTCACCGAGCATTTCCGGGTGCTGCGTTTCGACACCCGTGGTCACGGCCAGTCGCTGGTGACACCGGGGCCATACAGCATCGAGCAACTGGGCCGCGACGTGCTGAGTCTGCTGGATGCGCTGCACATCGAGCGTGCGCACTTCTGCGGACTGTCGATGGGTGGCTTGATCGGCCAGTGGCTGGGGATCAATGCCGGTCATCGTCTGCACAAGTTGATCGTGTGCAACACCGCCGCGAAGATCGGTGATCCATCGGTGTGGAACCCGCGCATCGAAACCGTGCTGCGCGACGGCCCGGCAGCGATGGTCGCACTGCGTGATGCGTCGATTGCCCGGTGGTTCACGCCTGATTTTTCCGCGGCCAATCCGGCCGCGGCGAAGAAGATCACCGACATGCTCGCGGCGACTTCGCCTGAAGGTTATGCGGCCAATTGCGCGGCAGTGCGCGATGCCGATTTCCGTGAGCAACTGGCCTCGATCAACCTGCCGTTGTTGGTGATTGCCGGTACCGAAGATGCGGTGACGCCACCGTCCGGTGGGCATTTGATTCAGGAGCATGTGCGCGGCGCCGAGTACGCCGAGTTCTATGCCGCGCACCTGTCCAACGTGCAGGCCGGTGCCGCTTTCAGTGATCGTGTGTTGGCGTTTCTGAACGCTCAGTGAGGAAATTTTTGTGGACGAGAAGCAACGTTACGACGAAGGCCTGCAAGTACGCCGTGCGGTATTGGGTGATGCCCACGTTGATCGCAGCCTGAATGCGCTGACCGAGTTCAACTCGGAATTCCAGGAGATGATCACGCGTCACGCCTGGGGCGACATCTGGACCCGTCCGGGCCTGCCACGGCACACGCGCAGCCTGATCACCATCGCCATGCTGATCGGGATGAACCGCGAGGCCGAGCTGAAATTGCATCTGCGTGCGGCGGCCAACAACGGTGTGAGCCGGAGCGAGATCAAGGAAGTGATCATGCAGAGCGCGATTTATTGCGGGATCCCGGCGGCGAATGCGACGTTCCATCTGGCGGAGTCGGTGTGGGATGAGCTTGGGATTGAGTCTCGGAAATAAACATTAGAATTAAAAGATCGTCCGATCGCGGCCCGAGCCTCCGGCAGCTCCTACAGGGGAGTGCATTCCAAAGTAGGAGCTGCCGAAGGCTCGGGCCGCGATCGGACGATCTTTTGATCTTCAAACCCTGGCGACAATGAAAATCCGCTTGAACGGAAACAGCGTCTGCCCGTTTTTCTCCGGCGGGTAATGTTTATGCACGCGCATCAGGAAGTGATAGATAAACCGCGCCTGTTCCTGAGACGTCAGCGTCTGCATCACCGGCCGCAGCGCCGAGACCTTCACCCAGTCGTACACCGGCGATTTGCCGTCAACCACCTGCAGTTGCTCGGTTTCCCAGATCTCCAGCGACGTGGTCAGCGGCGCGAGCAAGCGATAGTAGTTCGCCAGTTTCAACAACGGCCGCGCCGCCATGCGCCGGCGCAGTTGCGGTGTGCCGATGGGGGTGTGTCCCGGTCCGGCATGGTCGAGGGTGTCGAGCATCAATCGATACCACAAGGCATCGCGCCAGTCCGGCATGTGCACCGCCAGACAGCCACCGGGGCGCAGATACCCCAGCAGGCGCGGCAGCAGGTGTTGATGATCGCCAATGAAATGCAGCACCGCCGCCGCGAGCAGCAGATCGGCCGGTTGGTCGGGTTGCCAGTCGAGCAGGTCGCACTCTTGCCATTGGGCGTTGATCGGCAGGCACCGGGCCTGATCAAGCATCTGCCGCGAGCTGTCGACACCCAGCAACTGCGCACGCGGCCAGCGCTCGGCCAGCAGTTGAGTGGCGATGCCGGTGCCGCAGCCCAGGTCACAAATTCTTCTGGGGTCGGGCAGATCGATACGGTCGAGCAATTCGTTGACCGGGCGTTGCCTGAGACGGGAAAACTGCTGGTACGCCTTGGCGTCCCAGTGGGTGCAGGCGTTCCCTGCCGTTTCGAGTTTGGCGCTCATGAGGAGGTCCTCTCTGGCGGATTTACAGTTGTCGTCCAATGACGTTGAGGGTTTTCAGGACAACGGCCACGCCTTTGCGTGTGTCCTCTTCATTCAGCAGTTTGAGCAACGCCAGAGTGCCCGGCGCCGCTGACTGTGCCGATACTTCGGCTTTGGCTACGCGCACTGCATTACTGACTGTCCAGGTGGCGGCAGTGCCGCTCTCGAACAATTGCGCGAGTTTTTCCACCATGGCCGCGTCGAGCAGATCGGCGATGTCGGAAACCAGGGAAAGCAGGTCGACAATATTCTCCAGGCGTCCGCCATCGATTAACGGCTGCAGTTTCGCCATCAGCGCAGTGAACCCGGGCGTGGCTGACATTTCCTCGGGCATGTTCATGAGCAATTACTCCTCCCTGTGCAGGGTCAAAGCATTCCCCGGGCCACCGCCCAGTAAAGACCGCGATTGAAACCGTTTCTGAGCAGACCGCCCAATTTGGTCGGGGGTGTCGGCAATACATCGTGGGCGTAGTCGTACCACAGTGGCATCCCGGCATTCAGGCCCATTTGTGCTACCGCCTGTACCCGACCGTCATATACCGAGTTGGGTGCGCCAAGACGGATCTGGGCGGTGATGTTGTTGGCGATCACCGGCGCCTGGTTATGACAGGCGCCGCCGGCCTTGCTGACCGGCAGGTCGACGGTGTCGCCGATCACGTAGACATTCTCCAGACCGTAGACCTGCAGCGTTTCGTGATTGGTCGGCAGCCATCCTTCATCATTGGCGGCTTTCGAGATGCCGCACTCGCGCACCACCTCGACGGCCTGGATGGGCGGAGTAGCCATCAAAATAGTGAAGGGTTGCTCATCGCCCTCGGCTGAGTAGGCGATTTTTGCGTCAGGATCCACATGGCTCAGGGTGAAGCCGCGCTGAAATTGAATGTTTTTCCGGGCAAAAATGCTCGGCAGGATTTCACCCGTGGGGCGCTGCAAGAACAGACAATTGCGCAATAGCTGGGCAACCGTCGGGTAGGTGTAGATGATTTCCACTTGCTCGCGAACACCCCGGCGACGCAACAAATCATCCAGCATCAATGTCGTTTCCACGGGGGCGATTCCGCATTGGTGCGGGACGTTCGGTGTCTGCGGGAAGGACACGGTAATGAAAATCCGGCCTTTTACGATGCTGTTCAGGCGTTGCGCCAGCTGTCGGGCAGGAAGGTATTGATAGAAGTGGTCGCCGGCTTCTTGCAGACCCGCGATGCGTTCCGGCGCCGGCACGCAGCCGGTGGCGATCACCAGAAAATCATAGTCGAAGCGCTTGCCGGTTCGGGTGCGCAATTGCTGCCCGGAAAAGTCGAAACGGGTGACTTCTTCAACGTGGAAACTGATTTCCGGGCGCAACAATGAGCGTTCCGGACGTTTGAGTTCCTCTTCGAAGAACTGACTGAACGCCACGTACATGAACGCAGGTTTGTAGTAATGATCGGGGGAACTGGACAGTAATGTGATCGAGACGTCGCCGCGTAGAACTTCGGGATACAGCTTGCCGACCAGTTGATTGGCCAGCATGGTTCCACCTACACCGCCACCGACGATAACTATTCGCTTGCTCATACCTGACCTCCGTGGCCAAGGCGGCTTCGCGTACAGCATCCGGAGATAACGGAAGAAAACTAAGGGCTCCTACAGCAGGCTGGAGAATTTACACACCCTGTTGACTGTATCTGCGCTTCGACAAATCGCCAGTCCGGGCTGACCAGTGGTTGATGCCGGCGCCACTCATGCAGCGCCGGCATGCGGGTTCAGAGCAGGCTGATCGGATAGCTGATGATCAGACGGTTTTCGTCGAACTCGTTGTTGCTGAAATCGCGGCGCATGGTCGAGTTGCGCCAGCGCACGTTGAGGTCGCGCAGGGCGCCGCTCTGTACGGTGTAGCCCAGTTCCGATTCGCGGCCCCATTCCTTGCCATCGGTGATGGTTCCGGTGTGCACGTTGTCGCCGCTGATGTAGCGGTTCATCAGGGTCAGGCCGGGGATGCCCAGGGCGGCAAAGTTGTAGTCGTGACGCACCTGCCAGGATCGCTCCTGAGCGTTGTCGTAGCTGGAGTTGTAGCTGTCGTTGGCCAGGGTGCCGCCGCTGGTGCCGTTGACGCGCATCCAGGCGCTGTCGCCGGTGAGTTTTTGCAGGCCGACGTAGAAGGTGTTGCCACCGTAGCGGGCCGAGAACATCCCCGACCAGGTCTTGTTGTCGAGTTCGCCGGCGCGGGCGCTGCCATCGTCCTTGCCGTAGAAGAAGCCGAGGTTGGCGCCCAGCGTCCAGTCGCCGAGTGGCTGGCTGTGAATCAGGTTGAAGTATTGCTGGCTGTAGATGTCCTTGAGTTCGGCGTTCCACAGACCGATCTGTGTGCGTTTTTCGTTGAACTGGTATTCGCCGCCCTGAAAGTTGAAGCGATCGGAGGTGAACGCCGCTTTGCCGAACATCGACATGTCGCTCATGCTGCTGTCGTCGCGCGGGCTGTTGGCGCGGAACTGCCCGCCATACAGGGTCAGACCGTTGATTTCCTTCGAAGTGATCTGCCCGCCACGGAAGGTTTGCGGCAGCGAACGGCCGTCATCCGAGCGCAGGATCGGCAGCACCGGCATCCATTCGCCAACCTTGATTTCGGTCTGAGAAAGCTTGGCCTTGAACGCGACGTTAGTGCGACCGAAGTTGTCCGCCGGCCGCCCGTCGTGATCCAGCGGCAGCAGTTGCGTGCCACCGGTGCCTTTGCCGCCATCGAGCTTCACCGAGTACAAGCCGAGCACGTCCATGCCGAAGCCGACGGTGCCCTGGGTAAAGCCAGATTTGGCGTCGAGAATGAAGTTCTGCGTCCACTCTTCAGCCTTGCCCTGAGCCTTGGTCGGGTTGGTGAAGTTGCGGTTGATGTAGAAGTTGCGCAGGTTCAGGTTGGCGCTGGCGCCTTCGACAAAACCGGCTTCTTCGGCTGCGGCGGGGAGGGCGACGCCGGTCAGGGCCAGGGCGATCAGGCCGGGGAGTGCGTACGGCGCAGTGGGATGAGTCATCGCAGGGTCTCTTGTTATTTTTTTAGGTCGAACGGAGCCGTTGCCGCCATTTTCGGGGCGGGCACGAGCTTGCAGAATCAGGGATGAAGCGGCGGCGATCAGCCGGACGGGACAGGGCGCGGGAGCATGGTGTCGAACCTGTTGTTATTGGTTTTGTGGAGCGAATGGTGCGGGGGGCGGTGTGCGGGATTCAATCGGGGAAAGCAGGTTCTGGGCGATTATCGAACAGCAAAAAATCGCAGCCTTCGGCAGCTCCTACATTTGGAATGCGTTCACCTGTAGGAGCTGCCGAAGGCTGCGATCTTTTGATTTTCAGGCAACAAAAAGCCCGCCAAATGGCGGGCTCCTTGTGTTCACCGGATGATCAGAACAGCTTCATCTTCGGTGCTTCTTCTTTCAGCGGTTCGTTCTGCGCGGTCTGCGCATTCCAGCCACCACCCAGGGCCTTGTACAGGTTGACCGCACTGGTCAGCTGCGCGAGGCGGTCGGTGATCAGTGCCTGTTGCGCGCTGAACAACTGACGCTGAGCGTCGAGGAAGGTCAGGTTGCTGTCGACACCGATACGGTAACGACGCTCGGCCAGGCGGTAGTAATCCTGGTTGGCCGCGACGAAGTCACGCTGCGCTTGCAACTGCTCGGTGTAGGTCTGGCGCGCGGCCAGGCCGTCGGCGACTTCCTGGAAGGCGGTTTGAATCGACTTCTCGTAGTTCGCCACGCCAATGTCCTTCTGGATCTTGGCGTAGTCGAGGCTGGCGCGCAGGCTGCCGGCATTGAAGATCGGCAGGTTGATCTGCGGCTGAAACAGCCAGGTACCCGAGCCACCCTTGAACAGACCGGACAGGTCCGGGCTCAGGCTGCCCGCGTTGGCGGTCAGGCTGATGCTCGGGAAGAACGCTGCACGGGCGGCGCCGATGTTGGCGTTGGCCGCTTTCAGGTTGTACTCGGCCTGGAGGATGTCCGGACGACGCTGCAGCAGATCCGAAGGCAGACCGGCCGGTACGTCGCTGAGCAGATCATCCGACAGCGGTTTGGCCGCTTGCAGATTGGCCGGGATGCCGGTGCCGAGCAGCAGCGTCAGGCTGTTTTCGTCCTGAGCCACCTGACGGGTGTACTTGGCCAGTTGCGCCCGGGCGTTTTCCACCGAGGTGCGCGACTGCGCCAGGTCCAGCGCCGAGGCCACACCGACTTCGTTGCTGCGGCTGGTCAGCTTGTAGCTTTCTTCAAAGGCACCGAGGGTGTCTTGCGTCAGCTTGAGCAGTTCCTTGTCGGCCTGCCAGGTCATGTACGCGTTGGCCACACTGGCCACCAGACTGATCTGGGTGCTGCGGCGCGCTTCTTCGGTGGCGAAATATTGTTGCAGCGCTTGTTCGCTCAGGCTGCGCACCCGACCGAACAGGTCGAGTTCGTAGGCGCTGATGCCGACGGTCGCGGTGTAGGAGCTGCTGATGTTCGCTTCACCGGTCTGCGACGCACGGGCCGGAACCCGCTGACGGCTGCCGCTGGCATTGGCCGACACCGCCGGGAACAGGTCGGCGCGCTGGATGCGGTATTGAGCCGCATAAGCGTCGATGTTCAGCGCCGCGACACGCAGGTCGCGGTTGTTTTCCAGCGACACCTGGATCAGCTGTTGCAGGGCCGGGTCATGGAAAAACTGCTTCCAGCCCTGCTCGGCAGCGGCTTGCGCCGGAGCCTGGGCCGGCGAGTACGCCGGGCCCTGCGGGTACTGGCCCGCGACCGGTGCTTCAGGCTGCTGATAATCGGGGATCAGCGAGCAACCGCTCAGCACGAAGGCGGCGACTGCGATGGAGAGTAGCGACTTGCTCATTGGCCAGCCTCTTTAGGAGTTTCAGTCGTCTCGTCCGGATCGGCGATTTTACGTTGGCCGATGGACGAAACCGTGACGAAGAACAGTGGGACCCAGAAGATCGCCAGGATCGTGGCCGTGAGCATACCGCCAATCACGCCAGTACCGATCGCGTGCTGGCTACCCGAACCGGCACCGGTGGAGATCGCCAACGGTACTACACCGAGGACGAACGCCAGCGAGGTCATGATGATCGGTCGCAGACGCATGCGGCACGCTTCGATCGCCGCATCGCGCAGACTGCGCCCTTGTTCATGCAGCTCTTTGGCGAACTCGACGATCAGAATGGCGTTTTTAGCCGCAAGACCGATGGTCGTCAACAGGCCCACCTGGAAGTACACGTCGTTGGACAGCCCGCGCAGGCTGGTGGCCATCAACGCACCGATGATCCCCAGCGGTACCACGAGCATGACCGCGATCGGAATCGACCAGCTTTCATACAGCGCCGCCAGACACAGGAACACCATCAGCAGCGACAGGGCGTACAGCGCTGGCGCCTGCGAACCCGACAGACGTTCCTCGTAGGACAGACCGGTCCAGGAGATACCGACACCGGCCGGCAGCTTCTTGGCAATCGCTTCAACTTCGGCCATCGCTTCACCGGTGGAGTAACCCGGCGCCGGAGAACCGAGCACTTCCATCGCTTCGACGCCGTTGTAACGGGCCAGTTTCGGCGAACCGTAGATCCACTCGCCCTTGGCGAACGCGGAGAACGGCACCATGGTCCCGGCGCTGTTGCGCACGTACCACTTCTTCAGGTCTTCCGGACTCATGCGCGCCCCGGCCTGACCTTGCACGTACACCTTCTTCACCCGACCACGGTCGATGAAGTCGTTGACGTAGCTACTACCGAAGGAGATCGACAGGGTGCTGTTGATGTCGGAGAGGCTCAGACCCAGGGCCTGGGCTTTCTCATCGTCGATTTCCAGATGGTATTGCGGCTCGTCGTTCAGACCGTTCGGACGCACCTGGTAGAGCACCTTGCTCTGCGCGGCCATGCCGAGGAACTGGTTACGGGCTTCCATCAGTTTTTCGTGACCGATGCCGGCGCGGTCCTGCAGGAACACGTCGAAACCGGTGGCGTTACCCAACTCCAGTACCGCTGGCGGGGCGAACGCAAACACCATCGCATCGCGGAAACTGAAGAAGTGTTGCTGCGCACGCTGTGCCAGGGCAAACACGCTGTTACCCGCATCACGCTCGTGCCATGGCTTGAGCATGATGAACGCCAGACCCGAGCTCTGACCACGACCGGCAAAGTTGAAGCCGTTCACGGTGAACACCGAGGACACCGCCCCCGCTTCTTTATCCAGCAGGTAGGTACGCATCTCGTCGATCACGACTTGAGTACGTTCGGCACTGGAACCGGCCGGGGTTTGCACCTGGGCGAACAGTACGCCCTGGTCTTCTTCCGGCAGGAACGCGGTTGGAATGCGGGTGAACAGCCAGATCATGCCGACGACGATCAGCAGGTACGCCAGCAGGTAAGGGGCTTTGCGCGAAAGCATATTGCCGACACCGCGCTCGTAACTCCTGACACCGCGATCGAAATTGCGGTTGAACCAGCCGAAGAAACCTTTTTTCGGCGTGCCGTGGTCACCCTTGGCAATCGGCTTGAGCATGGTTGCGCAGAGCGCCGGGGTGAAGATCAGTGCAACCATTACCGACAGGGCCATGGCCGAGACGATGGTGATCGAGAACTGCTTGTAGATCACACCGGTGGAACCGCTGAAGAACGCCATCGGCAGCAGTACCGCAGACAGCACCAAGGCGATACCGACCAGGGCACCCTGGATCTGGCCCATGGATTTCTTGGTCGCTTCCTTCGGTGACAGGCCTTCTTCGGCCATCACCCGCTCGACGTTTTCCACCACGACGATGGCGTCGTCCACCAGCAAGCCGATGGCCAGCACCATACCGAACATGGTCAGGGTGTTGATGCTGAAGCCGGCGGCGGCGAGGATGCCGAATGTACCGAGCAATACCACCGGCACGGTCATCGTGGTGATGACGGTGGCGCGGAAGTTCTGCAGGAACAGGAACATCACCAGGAATACCAGCACGATCGCTTCGACCAGGGTTTCAACCACACCCTTGATCGATTCGGTCACGACCGGAGTGGTGTCATACGGGAACACCACTTCCATGCCTTGCGGGAAGAACGGCTTGAGGTCGTCAATCGTCTTGCGCAGCGCTTTGGCGGTGTCGAGGGCGTTGGCGCCGTTGGCCAGTTTTACCGCCAGACCGGACGCCGGGCTGCCGTTGAACTGCGCAGAAATACTCGAGTTTTCACCACCCAGACCGACGTCGGCCACGTCGCCGACACGGACCTGGGAGCCGTCCTGATTGACCTTCAGCAGGATCGCCTTGAACTGCTCGGCAGTCTGCAGACGGGTCTTGCCGATGATCGTGGCGTTCAGTTGCTGCCCAGGCAGCGCCGGCAAACCGCCGAGCTGACCGGAAGACACCTGGACGTTCTGCGCCGAGATCGCGGCGCTGACATCAGACGGCGTCAGGTTGTACTTGTTCAGCTTGGCCGGATCGAGCCAGATGCGCATCGCGTACTGGGCACCGAAGACCTGGAAGTCACCGACACCGGCGGTCCGCGAGATCGGGTCCTGCATGTTCGACACGATGTAGTTGGACAGGTCGTCCTTGGTCATGCTGCCGTCACGCGACACCACGCCGATCACCAACAGGAAGTTCTTCACTGCCTTGGTGACGCGGATACCCTGTTGCTGCACTTCCTGCGGCAGCAGCGGGGTGGCCAGGTTCAGCTTGTTCTGAACCTGAACCTGCGCGGTGTCGGAGTTGGTGCCTTGCTCGAAGGTCGCGGTGATGGTCATGCTGCCGTCGGAGTTACTTTCCGAGGACACATAACGCAGGTTGTCGATACCGTTGAGCTGCTGCTCGATCACCTGGACCACGGTGTCCTGCACGGTTTGCGCCGAAGCGCCCGGGTAGGTCACGGAGATCGCGATGGCTGGCGGTGCAATGCTCGGGTACTGGTTGATCGGCAATTTCAGGATCGAGAGTGCCCCGACCAACATGATCACCAGGGCAATTACCCAGGCGAAAATCGGACGGTCGATAAAAAATTTCGACATGAGTTACTCCCCTTTGCCGCCAGCGGCTTTGTCAGCTGCTTGAGCGGGGGCCGGGTTCTTGGCTACGTTGGTCGCTTCGGTCGGGTTGACCTGAGCACCTGGGCGAACGTATTGCAGACCTTCGGTGATCAGACGATCGCCGGCTTTCAGGCCATCTTCGATCAGCCACTGGCTGCCGACGGTACGGCTGGCCTTGAGCTGACGCAGTTCAACCTTGTTGTCCGGGCCGACGACCAGTGCGGTCGGGGTGCCCTTGAGGTCACGGGTCACGCCTTGTTGCGGCGCCAGAATGGCCGCGGCGTTGACCCCGGCCTGCAACTGGGCGCGGACGAACATGCCGGGCAGCAGGGTGTGATCCGGGTTCGGGAACACGGCGCGCAAGGTCACGGAACCGGTAGTCGGATCAACCGATACTTCGGAGAATTCCAGCTTACCGTCGAGCTTGTACTGGCTGCCGTCCTCAAGGGTCAGCTTGACCGCTGCCGAGTTGTCACCGGCCTTCTGCAGACGACCGCTTTCCAGCTCGCGACGCAGTTCCAGCAGCTCAACCGAGGACTGGGTGACGTCGACGTAGATCGGGTCCAGTTGCTGGATCGTCGCCATCGCGTCGGCCTGACCATTGCTGACCAGCGCGCCTTCGGTCACCGAAGAACGGCCGATACGGCCGGAGATCGGCGCGTAGACCTTGGTGTATTTCACGTTGATCTGCGCGCTCTGCAGCGACGCTTCCGATTCCATGCGATTGGCCACGGCGGTGTCGTATTCCTGGCGGCTCACGGCCTGCTCGTCGACCAGTTGCTTGTAGCGGTCGGAGATCGACTTGGTCGAACGCAGGTTGGCTTCGGCACTTTTCAGCGTCGCTTCATAGACTGCCGGATCGATCTGATACAGCTGCTGGCCGGCTTTGACGTCGCCGCCTTCCTTGAACAGACGCTTGAGAATGATGCCGTTGACCTGCGGTCGAACTTCAGCGATGCGGTACGCACTGGTGCGCCCCGGCAGTTCCGACGTGAGGGTGAACGCTTGTGGTTGCAGGGTGACGACGCCGACCTGAGGAGGCGGAGCGGCTGGGGCCGCTTCTTCCTTTTTACATCCGCTGAGCAGCGATGCCAGGGCGACGGCAGTGACCAGAGCGGTAACAGCTGGCTTGAATTGCATGAAGATCCTCGGGTCAGGCGCGCACATTGCGCACAAGAAGTGTGAAAGGGTAAAAAAATCGGGTCGAGTGGATAAGTAGCTTGCTAAGGAATATACTTACGTTCATGGTTGTTTGTAAATAGCTTGGCGTCGTACCCACCCTGTTACAAAATGCGTCGCAAGGTTTGAAATTGTAGGCCGGGGAGCCGATTCGTGAGAGATCAGCCCCCTCTTTATTCAGCGGATATTCAGCCATCCCTGAAACATCCCGTTTGAGGTTTTACTGCCATGGTCCGTCGTACCAAAGAGGAAGCTCAGGAAACGCGCAGCCAGATTCTCGAAGCGGCCGAGAAAGCGTTTTATGAAAGGGGCGTGGCCCGCACGACCCTGGCGGATATCGCGACGCTGGCCGGTGTCACGCGCGGTGCCATCTATTGGCATTTCAGCAACAAGGCCGATCTGGTGCAGGCGATGCTCGACAGCTTGCAAGAACCGCTGGATGAATTGGCCAAGGCCAGCGAGAGCGAGGACGAACTCGACCCGTTGGGGTGCATGCGCAAGCTGTTGATCCATCTGTTCCATCAGGTTGCCCTGGATCCGAAGACCCGTCGCATTAACGAGATTCTGTTTCACAAGTGCGAATTCACCGATGAAATGTGCGATCTGCGCCAGCAGCGCCGCACGGCCAGTCTCGATTGCAACCTGCGCATCGGACTGACCTTGCGTAATGCGGTAAATCGCGGCCAGTTGCCGGAAGATCTCGACACTGCCCGGGCGGCCATCAGCATTCATGCGTATATCGATGGCCTCCTGTATGGATGGCTATTGGCGCCAGACAGCTTCGAACTGCATGCCGAAGCCGAGCGCTGGGTCGAGACGGGGCTGGATATGCTGCGCCTGAGCCCCAGCCTGCGCAAATGAAACAAAATGCGTAATTGGCACAGGTTATGTCAATCGGCCTGCTTTTTTATACACCCGAACCGCGAGTTTAAACGTAGCGAGCTACGGATTTTGTAGGGATTTTGTGTCTTCCCTGTGAACGAATGTTAGCGGCCCCATACCGGGTGTCCAAGAAAAAGCCCCGGCTCTTGCGAGTCGGGGCTTTTGCGTTTCTGCTGCTTCGTACTGAATAACGCTTACAGCGTCGGGTAGTCGATGTAACCGACCGGGCCCTTGCCGTAGAACAGCTCAGGACGTGCATCGTTCAGCGGCGCATCGGCCTTCAAACGTGCTGGCAGATCCGGGTTGGCAATGAACGGTACGCCGAACGCCACCGCGTCAGCCTTGCCCTCTGCCAGCCAGGCATTCGCGCTGTCCTTGGTGAAACGTTCGTTGGCGATGTACGCGCCGCCGAAGGCTTCTTTCAGCTGTGGGCCGAGGCTGTCGGCGCCTTCTTTCTCGCGGGAGCAGATGAAGGCGATGCCGCGCTTGCCCAGCTCGCGAGCCACATAAGTGAAAGTCTCGGCCAAATTGTCGTCGCCCATGTCGTGGGAATCGGCGCGCGGTGCCAGGTGCACGCCGACACGGCCGGCGCCCCAGACGTCGATCGCCGCGTCAGTCACTTCCAGCAGCAGACGTGCACGGTTCTCCAGGGAGCCGCCGTAGTTGTCGGTGCGCTGGTTGGTGCTGCTTTGCAGGAACTGGTCGAGCAGGTAGCCGTTGGCGCCGTGGATTTCCACGCCGTCGAAACCGGCGGCTTTGGCGTTTTCGGCACCGGTGCGGTAGGCCTCGACGATCTCGGCGATTTCAGCGGTTTCCAAAGCACGCGGGGTCGGATAGTCGGCCAATGGACGCACCAGGCTGACGTGACCTTCAGGCTGGATGGCGCTCGGCGCGACCGGGGTTTCGCCGTTGAGGTACGACGGATGCGAGATGCGGCCGACGTGCCACAGTTGCAGGACGATCTTGCCGCCGGCAGCGTGCACGGCTTTGGTCACGTTGGTCCAGCCGCGAACCTGGTCGTTGGACCAGATGCCCGGGGTGTCCGGGTAGCCGACGCCCATCGGCGTCACCGAAGTGGCTTCGGAGAGGATCAGACCGGCGGAGGCACGTTGCACGTAGTACTCGGCCATCAGCGCGTTCGGTACCCGGCCTTCATCAGCGCGGCAGCGGGTCAGCGGAGCCATGATGATGCGGTTGGACAGCTCGAGGTCGCCCAGTTTGATCGGATCGAAAATAGTTGCCATGTGTACAACCCTCGTCAGTTAAGTGGTTAATCAGTGGGTAGCGGGGGCCAGACCGGCGTCGCCGTTCTGACGGAAAGTGATCAGGGTCACCAGCAGCGCGAGAACGGCCAGCGCGGCGGCGGCCAGGGGCACGCTGGTCAGGCCGAAACCGTGGGCGATGACGCTGCCGCCGACCCAGGCGCCCAGAGCGTTGCCGATGTTGAATGCGCCGATGTTCAGGGTCGACACCAGGTTCGGTGCGGCCTTGCCGAAGGTCACCACGTTGACTTGCAGCGCCGGGACGGCGGCAAAGGAGGCGGTGGCCCAGAGGAACAGGGTGATCTCCGTCGGGATCAGCGCAACGCTGGTCCAGCTCAGCACGGTGGAAACCACCGCCATCGCCACGAACACGCCGATCAGGGTCGCGCCGAGACGCTTGTCCGCCAGCTTGCCGCCGATGATGTTGCCCACCGTCAGACCGAGGCCGATCAGCAGCAGGGTCCAAGTCACGCCTTTTGGCGAGACACCGGTGACATCACCGAGCAGCGGCGCGACATAGGTGAAGAGGGTGAACATCGACGCGGCGAACAGCGCGGTCATGCTCAGCGACAGCCAGATGCCGGCGCCTTTGAGGGCGGCGAGTTCGGCGCGCATGTCGAGTTTTTCCTCGTCACGCTTGGCCGGCAGGAAGCGGATCAGACCGATCAGCGCCACTACACCAATCACGGTCACCGCCCAGAAGGTCGAGCGCCAGCCGGCTTCCTGGCCCAGAGCCGTGCCCAGCGGTACACCGAGAACGTTGGCCAGGGTCAGGCCGGTGAACATTAGCGCTACGGCGGATGCGCGCTTGTTCGGCGCCACCAGCCCCGCAGCTACCACAGAACCGATACCGAAGAACGCACCGTGGCACAGCGCCGTGACGACGCGTGCAAACATCAGCACGTTGTAGTCACTGGCGATGGCACACAGCAGGTTACCGACGATAAAAATGCCCATCAGCGCTACCAGTGCGGCCTTGCGCGGCAGTCTGGCGGTGGCCAGTGCCATGAACGGCGCACCGATGGCCACGCCCAGGGCGTAACCGGTCACCAGCCAGCCGGCGCCGGGAATCGACACACCGAGGTCGGCCGCCACATCGGGCAGCAGGCCCATGATGACGAACTCGGTGGTGCCGATGGCGAAGGCGCTCAAGGCCAGAATGAGTAGCGAGAGGGGCATTTGAATCAATTCCTTGTGGGAGCGCTGAGCTCTTTGACGATGGCGTCGAGGAACGCCTGGATCACGTCCTCGTTGCGTTTGAAGAAGTGCCACTGGCCGGCTTTCTGGCTGCTGATCAGACCTGCGCGTTGCAGGGTCGCCAGGTGGGCGGAGACGGTCGACTGCGACAGGCCGCAGCGTTGATCGATCTGCCCGGCGCAGATGCCGTACTCGTGGTTGTGAATCTGCTCAGGAAACTGGGCTTTGGGGTCTTTCAGCCAGATGAGAATGTCTCGCCGTACTGGGTGTGCCAGGGCTTTTATTATTTCGTCGAGGTCGAGGTTCATGGCTTTATGCTCGTGATGTGTAGCGCTATATCGCGATGAGGCGAACTTTAAATCGGTATTTCGCGATATACCAATATGAATTTGATCTGACGACCGCATAAATCGGTATATCGGGTTATAACGATACGTGTGCTGTAACGATGAAAGCGCGCAGTGCTAAGCTGCGCCCATGAACTATCTCGCACATTTACACCTCGGAGGCCAGCACCCCGAGCAATTACTCGGCAGTCTGTATGGCGATTTCGTCAAAGGACGCCTGCAGGGGCAGTTTGCACCGCAGATTGAAGCGGCGATTCAGCTGCATCGGCGCATTGATGTGTTCACCGATCGCCATCCTTTAGTGGACATCGCCCTCGGGCGTTTCACCGAGACCCGGCGGCGTTATGCCGGGATCGTCCTCGATGTGTTTTTCGACCATTGCCTGGCACGCGACTGGACGCTGTACGCCGATCAACCGCTGCAGCACTTCACCCGAGAGGTGTACCGGGTGCTGTCGACAGAGCAGCAATTGCCCGAGCGCCTGGCGAAAATTGCACCGCACATGGTTGCCAATGACTGGCTGGGTTCGTATCAGGAGTTTGAAGTGCTGGAGCAGGTGCTGCGCGGGATCTCGCGGCGTTTGACGCGGCCTGAGGAATTGGCGGGGGCGATGCACGAATTGCGGCGGTTGTATGAGCCGCTGAGTGAGGACTTCCGTTTGTTCTATCCGCAGCTTCAGGATTTTGCGGCTTCACAGGGATAGGCAAGATCAAAAGATCGCAGCCTTCGGCAGCTCCTACAGGGGATCGGTGTAGGAGCTGCCGAAGGCTGCGATCTTTTGCTTTTCAGGCAGCGATCAATTCGCCGGCGCGACGTGGTTCGGCCGCTTTGGCGATATCACCAAACAACGCCTTCTGCACCGCCTGCTGCGCTTCGAACGCCAGCGCAGCACGTTCGCGGCCCTGACAGGCGATCGGCCTGAGCAGATGCACTTCGACATCGCCACAGTCGTTGCTGAACAAACGCATCAGGTGCGACAGCAGATCATCGTCACCAATGAACGGCGCCAGCGTGTCGATCTCGCCGTCGCGCAGATAACGGATCGCCACCGGTTGCAGCATCACCTGCGAATCGATTGCCGCCGACAGCAGGCGACCATGAAAGGTGCGCAGCGAGCGGCCATCGGTGGTGGTGCCTTCCGGGAACATCAGCAACGGATGTTGCGTTTGCAGGTGACGGGTCATCTGTTTGCGGATCAACTGGCTGTCACCCGAACCGCGACGGATGAACAGACTCCCAGCCTTGGCCGCCAGCCAGCCGGCCACCGGCCAGGTGCGCACTTCGGCCTTGGACAGAAACGACAGCGGCGTGAGCATGCCCAGCAGCGGAATGTCAGTCCATGACACATGATTGCTGACCCACAGCATCGGCTGCTGCGGCAACTCGCCGTGCACGGTCACGCGAAAGGGCAGGGCATTGCTCAGGCGCGCCATGAAGAATCGCGACCAGCGCTGGCGACGCTGCATCGAGTGCGCCAGGCCAATTCGTTCGAACACGCCGAAGACGCTGGCCATGGTCAGGCCCAGCGCCACCACCAGCAGCACTCGCGCGATCCGCGCGTACACGCGCAACCGGCTCATCACACGGCCGCCTTGAAGTGCTTGGCGTAGCGCGGGCAGAGTTCGTCGCGCTTGAGCAGGATGAATACGTCGGCGACCTGGAAATCTTCGTCCCAGCACGGCTCGCCGCAGATCTTCGCGCCCAGGCGCATGTAGGCCTTGAGCAGCGGTGGCATTTCGGCGATCACGTTCGATGGAATATCCAGCGACGGCAGGGGATTTTTCGGCTCGGCGCGCAAGTGTTCGGTGCACAGATAACGTTCGCGCAGACGCTGCATGATTGCGTGGGCCTGTACGCCGCCGTCCTGCATCGAAATGCTCGCGCAACCCATCAGGTAGCTGTAGCCGCCCTGATTCAACACTTCGGCCAGTTCACCCCAGAGCACGGCGATGGTGCCGCCGTTGCGGTAGGCCGGGTCGACGCAGGTGCGGCCGATTTCGAGGATCGGGCCTTGCAGATGGGCGAGGCCGTGCAGGCTGAATTCTTCTTCGCTGTAGAACTTGCCCAGGCTGCTGGCGGCGGTGTGATCGAGCAAACGAGTGGTGGCGACCAGACGCCCGGTGTTCAGGTCACGCACGCCGATGTGGCTGCAGTGAACATCATAGTCATCCATGTCCAGACCCAGTTCCGCGCCTTTCAGCTTGGCGTTGAACTCGCCGCTGAATACGCTGAAGCGCAAGGCCTGGGCTTGCTGCAAGGCCTCGGCGCCGATCAGGCGTTCGGCTTGCAGGCGGCGTTCATTGCCGGTGTCGCTGATGCGGGCGATCTGAGTCATTTGAATCTCCGTACGGGCCTTGAACCCGTCGTGGGTTGCAGCCGATCGACTTTCTTTATGCAGCCATGTTGTGCAAAGTCAGGCTATGTAGCCCCGGTGTCATCACCGTGAACGTTTGGTGATGCTTGTATGACAGCCCTCAAGGAGCCTCTTATGCCCTGGCCCAGCCTGCTCGAAAGTCATGAACGTCTGCCCGCCGTCGCTGATCTGGCGGAAGGTTTCGCCACCTTGCTGCATCAACTGGGCAACGT
The DNA here is from genome assembly GCF_016756945.1 of Pseudomonas sp. MWU318. NCBI lineage: Bacteria > Pseudomonadati > Pseudomonadota > Gammaproteobacteria > Pseudomonadales > Pseudomonadaceae > Pseudomonas > Pseudomonas sp. MWU318. The sequence goes on along the minus strand of NZ_JAESJL010000004.1, from coordinate 202,721 downwards.
GACGCCGTTCGAACTGGCGGTGGCCGGAGGGCGACGGATGGCGACGCCGGGGCTGGCATTTCTGGTGGGGTATCAGGCGGCGTTGCGCATGCTCTGGCCGAGCGCGCCGCCAAGTCTTGGTGCGCTGTGTGCGACCGAACAGCGCAGCCTGCGTCCGGCGGACATGCAGACGCGCCTCAGTGATTTGCGCTTGAGCGGGCGCAAGGATTTCGTCACTGCCGGGGATGCAGCGGACTGGCTGCTCATCGCCGCGCGCAGTGAAGAACCCGGCGAAACCCCGCGCCTGAGTCTGGCGGTGGTTTATCCCGGCGAGCCCGGCGTGCGCGTGGAAAAACTCCCGGCGCTGCCGCTGATGCCGGACATAAGTCACGGTCGGCTGCATCTGGACGGCGCTTTGTGCGAGTTGCTCGCGGGGGACGGCTGGGACGCTTATGTGAAGCCGTTTCGCTCCCTGGAAGATGTCTACGTGCTGAGCGCGGTGACCGCGTGGTTGTATGGCGTCGGTCAGGACAGCGGCTGGTCGCAGCCGCTGCTGTTGCGCTTGCTGGCGCTGTTGGCCGGGTGCGCGGAAGCGAGTCGCCAACCGCCGAACAATCCGGCCGGGCATGTGTTGTTGGGCGGGTTGTTTGCGCAGTTTGATGCGCTGAAGGGCGAGATCGATCAAGCGTTGAGCGCGGGTAATCCGGAGTGGGAGCAGATGTGGCAGCGTGATCAGGGGGTGATGCAGTTGGCGGCCGGCGCGCGGGCCAAGCGCCTGGCCAAAGCCCTGCACATTCCTTTGTAGGAGCTGCCGCAGGCTGCGATCCTTTGATCTTTCAAAGCACAAGTAAAAGATCGCAGCCTGCGGCAGCTCCTACAGTAATCGGCATATTGTCATTTGTCTGGGCCATGATTTTTGCATCCTTCGGTTGAGACTTTTCCATGTTCAAAGGCCTGTCCCTGTTTCTGCTGCTGATCAGCTTCACGGTCCAGGCCGAGCAATGGCCCGGTGAGCAATGGCCGACTGGCGCAAAAATCAGCGGTGCAGCGGTCGAGGCATTAGAGACCTACGCCTTCCCACCCCGCGACGACGCCGGCCGCCAGGGCATCCGCACGGACGCTCTGCTGATCATCCGCGACGGCCAGTTGATCTACGAACGCTACGCCGGCCCGACCCGTGCCGAGACCCCGCACTTGACCTGGTCGATCAGCAAAAGCCTGATGGTCACGGTACTCGGCGTGGCGTATGGCGAAGGCCTGTTCAAACTGGATGATCCGGTTTCGAAGTTTTATCCGGCGCTGGAAAAACACCCGGCGATCACCGTGGCGGATCTGCTGCACTGGGCTTCCGGGCTGGACTGGCAGGAAGACTACGAATACGCGCCGCTGAAATCCTCGGTGGTGGCGATGCTCTACACCCGTGGGCACCGCGACATGCCAGCGTTCACTGCCGATCACGATGCCTACGCGCCACCGGGGCAGACGTTCCGTTACTCCAGTGGCGACAGCAATCTGCTGGCGGCGGGGCTGAAGAACATGGTGGGGCCGCAGCGTTATCCCGACTATCCATGGACCGCGTTGTTCGAGCCGCTGGGCATCCGCCACGCCGTGTGGGAAACCGATGCCGGCGGCACGTTTGTCGCTTCCTCTTATGCCTATCTCACGGCGCTGGATCTGGCGCGGGTCGGCCTGCTGATGGCCCGCGACGGGCGCTGGAATGATCGACAGTTGTTACCCAAGGATTGGGTCGCCTTCAACCGCGAGCCTTTTGCCGGCTATAAGGCGCATCAGGACGAAGCGGTGCCCGGCGGCCAGTGGTGGCTCAATCGTCCGGTCGATGGCGCCGCCGCGCCGTGGCCCGACGCGCCACCCGACACCTTCGCCGCCCTCGGCCACTGGGGCCAGGCGCTGTATGTGATCCCCAGCGAGAAACTGGTGATCGTGCGTTACGCCGATGATCGCGACGGCAGTTATCGCCACAACGAACTGCTCAAGCGCGTGATCCAGGCGGTGCAGCCATGAGGTTGTTCAAGCGGGTGTTGCTGCTGGCGCTGATCGTGCTGCTGGGCTGGATCTGGCTCGAACGGGACAACCTGTGGGCGTTCCCGGACATCATCAGTGCCTACACGGCCAAGGAATATTGTTCGTGTCGTTATGTGATGAACAACGATGCCGAATACTGCCGGGGTTATGTGAAACAGTGGCTGCCGACCAGCGAATTCAGCGATGACAGCGTGAGCAAAACCATCACCGTCAGCGGCATGGGTCGCAGCAATCGTGCGCAGTGGTTGAGCGAACGGCAGGGTTGTCGTTTACAGCCTTGAAAGATCGCAGCCTGCGGCAGCTCCTACAGGGAATGCAAAATCTGTAGGAGCTGCCGCAGGCTGCGATCTTTTGATCTTGATGTTTGCAATAAACCTATGGGCGGTTAAGGTTCGTGCAGGTTTATCGCCCAACGAGTGTTCAATGTTCAACCGCTCCCTCTGTAAAGCCTTCGCCAGTCTGCTGCTGGCCGCTGCCGCATTGCCGGCGCAGGCCAATTGGTATCTGGACGGCGAGTCGTCGCGGCTGTCGTTTGTCAGCACGAAAAACGCCCACATTTCCGAAGTGCAGCGCTTTCTGGTACTGCACGGCAAGGTCGATCCGGATGGCCGCGCTGAAGTCGAAGTCGAGCTGGATTCGATCAACAGCGGCATCCCGCTGCGCGACGAGCGCATGCGCAAGGAGCTGTTCCAGATCGAGCAATTCCCCGAAGCGACCATCAGCACCCGGATCGACCTGCGCCCGATCAACGATCTGGCCCCCGGTGCGCAGCTGGAATTGCGTCTGCCGCTGACCGTCAACCTGCACGGCAAGCAACATGAATACCCGGCAGAGTTGCTGGCCACCCGTCTCGACGACCGGCGTTTTCAAGTGGTGACCCTGGAGCCGTTGGTGATCAACGCCGAGGATTTCGATCTGGCGCCGGGGCTGGAAACCCTGCGCAACCTGGCCGGCCTGTCGGCCATCAGTCTGTCGGTGCCGGTGGGTGCGGTGCTGATTTTCACGGCGCGCTGACATGCGCGGCGCGGTGTTTCCATGGCGTGACGGCAACCGGTTCGAACTGTTGATCGACGGCCCGCAATTCTTCCCGCGCATGCTGGTGGAAATTGCCCGCGCCGAGGAGCAGGTCGAACTGGAGTTGTATCTGGTGGAGGCGGGCGCTTGTGCCGAGGCCGTGGTTCAGGCGCTGGTCCAGGCCGCCGAGCGCGGCGTGCGGGTACGCTGCCTGTTCGATGACTACGGCAGCCTCGCGTTTACCCTGCACCTGCGTCAGCGCCTGACCAAGGCCGGGGTCGAACTGCGTTTCTACAATCGCCTGAACTGGCGGCGCTGGGTCGGCAACTTCTATCGCGATCACCGCAAATTGCTGCTGGTCGATCAGCGTCTGGCGGTGGTCGGTGGCACCGGTGTCACCGATGAGTTCTGGACGCCGGGGCAGGACAGCAGCGAATGGCACGAGGTGATGGTGGAAATCAGTGGCCCGCTGGTGCTCGACTGGCAAGTGCTGTTCGACCGTCAATGGATCGCCAACCGCCATCGCCGGGCGTGGAAACCTTCGGCGCATGTCGGCCTGCCACGCTTGCCCAAGGTGCCGGACATGGGCGAGGGCATGGGCCGTGTGGCCTATGCCGATGCCCGTCAGCATCGCGACATTCTGCAGTCGCTGTTTCGTGCACTGAACAGCGGGCAGAAACGCATCTGGATGGCCACCCCGTATTTCCTGCCGACCTGGAAAATCCGCCGCTCGCTGCGCAAGGCTGCTGCTCGCGGTGTCGACGTCCGGCTATTGCTCACCGGACCGCGCACCGATCACCCGTCGGTGCGTTACGCCGGTCATCGTTACTACCCGCGCCTGCTCAAGGCCGGGGTGCAGATCTTCGAATATCAGCCGTGCTTCCTGCACCTGAAAATGGTGCTGGTGGACGAGTGGGTGAGCATCGGTTCGTGCAACTTCGATCACTGGAACCTGCGCTTCAATCTGGAGGCGAATCTTGAGGCACTGGACCCGTCGTTGACGGCAGCGGTGGTGCAGAGTTTCGAGAAGGATTTCGGCCTGAGTCAGCAGGTCAGTCTGGAAGAGTGGCAGCGCCGGCCGTTGTGGCGGCGAGTGAAGCAGCGGATCTGGGGGTGGGTGGATCGGCTGGTGGTCAACATTCTCGATAGACGCGGATAAGGCAGAAGCAAGATCAAAAGATCGCAGCCTGCGGCAGCTCCTACAGGGTGCACACCCTCCCAATGCAGGAGCTGCCGCAGGCTGCGATCTTTTGCTTTTAACGGTTACAGCAACTCAAAGCTCTGCTGCGTCACATCCTGCGAATCCAGGCCGATCTGCACGTTGAACTTGCCAGGCTCGGCCGCGTACTTGAGCTGGGCGTTGTAGAACTTCAGGTCATCCTCGGTGATGGTGAAGTGCACGACTTTCTGTTCGCCGGCCTTGAGCATGACTTTCTGGAAGTTCTTCAGTTCTTTCACCGGGCGAATCATCGAACCGGCGACGTCCTGGATGTACAGCTGCACCACGGTTTCGCCGTCACGTTTGCCGGTATTTTTCAGAGTGACACTGGCATCGAGCTTGCCGGTCTTGTTCAGCGTGGTTGACGACAGCGCCATGTCGCTCAGCGTGAACTGGGTATAGCTCAGGCCGTAACCGAACGGGAACAGGGGACCGGTGGTGTCATCGAAATACTGCGAGGTGTAGTTGCCCGGCTTGCCTGGCGTGAACGGCCGGCCAATGCTCAGGTGGTTGTAGTAGGTCGGGATCTGGCCCACGGAACGCGGGAAGGTCACCGGCAGTTTGCCCGACGGGTTGTAGTCGCCGAACAGCACGTCGGCGATCGCGTTACCGCCCTCGGTGCCGCTGAACCAGGTTTCCAGAATCGCATCAGCCGACTGGTTCTCTTCGAGGATGGTCAGCGGACGGCCGTTCATCAGTACCAGTACCAGTGGTTTGCCGGTGGCTTTCAGGGCACGGATCAGCTCGCGCTGATTTTCCGGGATGTTCAGGTCGGTGCGGCTGGAGGATTCGTGGGACATGCCACGGGACTCGCCAACGGCGGCGACGATCACGTCAGCGTCCTTGGCCGCTTTCACCGCTTCGTCGATCAACACGTTGGCCGGGCGCGGATCATCGACCACTTCCGGGGCGTCGAAGTTGAGGAAGTTCAGGTAATCCAGAACCTTCTTGTCGCTGGTGATGTTCGCGCCACGGGCGTAGATCAGGTTGGCCTTGTCACCAATCACCGAGCTCATGCCGTCGAACAGTGTCACCGATTGTGCCGGCTTACCGGCCGCCGCCCAACTGCCCATCATGTCGATCGGCGCCTTGGCCAGCGGGCCGACCAGCGCGACCTTCGCGTCTTTCTTCAGCGGCAGGGTGTCGTTCTGATTTTTCAGCAGCACCAGGCTGCGCCGCGCGACGTCACGGGCCTCGGCACGGTGCAGACGGCTTTCGGCGTAGGTGTCGGCCGGATCATCCTCAGCCTTGCCGATGCGCAGGTACGGGTCCTTGAACAGACCCATGTCGTACTTGGCGGCGAGCACTTCGCGCACCGCGTTGTCGATGTCTTTCTGTTCGATCTCGCCGGACTTGAGCAGCCCCGGCAGCTCTTTGCCGTACAGGGTGTCGTTCATGCTCATGTCGATGCCGGCCTTGATCGCCAGCTTCGCCGCTTCACGACCGTCGGCGGCCACGCCGTGTTTGATCAGTTCGAAGATCGCCCCGTGGTCGCTGACGGCCAGGCCCTTGAAGCCCCAGTCCTTGCGCAACAGGTCGTTCATCAGCCAGGTGTTGGCGGTGGCCGGAATGCCGTTGATCGAGTTCAACGCCACCATCACCCCACCGGCACCGGCGTCGATCGCCGCGCGGTACGGTGGCAGATAGTCCTGGTACATCTTCACCGGGCTCATGTCGACGACGTTGTAGTCGCGACCGCCCTCGACCGCGCCATACAGGGCGAAGTGCTTGACGCTGGCCATGATGCTGTCGGCGGCGCTCGGCGTGTCGCCCTGATAGGCCTTGACCATCACTTTGGCAATGCGCGAGGTCAGGTAGGTGTCTTCACCGAACCCTTCGGAGCTGCGGCCCCAGCGCGGATCGCGGGAGATATCGACCATCGGCGCGAAGGTGATGTCGAGGCTGTCGGCCGCAGCTTCCTTGGCGGCAACGCGCCCGGACTGACCGATGGCGTCCATGTCCCAGCTCGATGCCAGGGCCAGCGGAATCGGGAAAATCGTACGGTGACCGTGGATCACGTCGTACGCAAAAAACATTGGAATCTTCAGGCGACTGCGCATCGCCGCGTCCTGCATCGGACGGTTTTCCGGGCGGGTGATCGAGTTGAACGTACCGCCAATGTTGCCGGCGGCGATCTCTTTGCGGATCAACTCGCGAGGCATTTCCGGGCCGATGCTGATTAGGCGCAACTGGCCGATCTTTTCATCGAGGGTCATTTGTTTCATCAGATTGCTGATGAACGCGTCCTTGTTTTCCAGGGGTACCGGGGTCGTGGCGGCCAATACTTGATGACTGGCCAGGCTGACGAACAGGCCCAGCAAACACAGCTTCTTCATGAATATTTTTCTCAAGGGCCCAAGCGGCAATGCAATGCCGGCCAGCCAAAAGTTAGGGAGCGACTATTGTTGTTCGGGTGCAGGCTCAAAATGACCGAGCCAAAAACGCCCGCCGACACTCGGCAGCGTTTGCGCAGGGCCTCTTTTTAGCCCATCGGCCCGTTGCAATCCAGTGGCGCGGCCGATTATGCCCCAACCGCTGATGCAGAAGGTTTCACGGTCGGTTTTTTATGAAATATGCCAGGGAGCATCACTTTGATGAATGTCAGTCCAACCTACCGCTCGCGTCTGCAGGTCGCCACGCTGCTGGTGCTTGCCACGTTGTTGACCGCGTGCGGCATCAACAATATCCCGACCCTCGACGAACAGGCCAAGGCGGCGTGGGGCCAGGTCCAGAACCAGTACCAGCGCCGTGCCGACCTGATCCCCAATCTGGTGGAGACCGTCAGAGGCTACGCCAAGCATGAAGAAGCGACATTGACGGCGGTGGTCGAGGCGCGGGCCAAGGCGACGTCGATTCAGGTCGATGCCAGCACCCTCGACAATCCGGAAAAACTCAAGCAGTTCCAGCAGGCTCAGGATCAGTTGAGCGGTGCGCTCAGCCGTTTGATGGTGGTCTCCGAGCGTTATCCGGATCTGAAGGCCAACCAGAACTTCCTTGCCCTGCAATCGCAGCTCGAAGGCACGGAAAACCGGATTGCCGTGGCGCGGCGCGATTTCATTCTGGCGGTGCAGAAGTACAACACCGAGATCCGCACGTTTCCCGGGCGCCTCTGGCACAGCGTGATGTACAGCGACCTGCCGATTCGCGAAACCTTCGAAGCCACCACCCCCGGTGCGGAAAAGGCCCCGGAAGTGAAGTTCTGACCCGAGGTTATTCATGCGTGTGTTGAAGATAGGCCTGGTGCTGATGCTCTGGCTGTTCGCCCTCAGCGCCCGGGCCGAGTTGACGTTCCCGGCGCTGAGCGGGCGGGTGGTGGACGAAGCGCAGATGCTCGAGCCGTCGGTGCGGGCCCAGTTGAGCCAGCAATTGCAGGCGCACGAGCAGGCCACCGGCGAGCAGTTGGTGGTGGTCACGGTGCCTGATCTGCAGGGCACCACCATCGAGGATTACGGCGTGCAACTGGGCCGGCACTGGGGCATCGGCCAGAAGGACAAGAACAACGGCGCGCTGCTGATCGTTGCCCGGGACGAGCGCAAACTGCGCATCGAAGTCGGTTACGGGCTGGAAGATCGGCTGACCGATGCGCAGAGTTCGGTGATCATTCATCAAGTGATCACCCCGGCGTTCAAGGCCGGCAATTTCAGCAAGGGCATCAGCGACGGCGTGGCGGCGATGCTGGTGGTGCTCGGCGGCAATCCGCTGGACGAACCGTCGACGGTGTATGAGTCGAGCGGTGATCCGCAGAGCGATTTTGTCTCGCGGCATCCGCTGTTGTTCGTTTTTCTGGTGGTGTTGTTCATCCTGACGGTGTTTGTCTGCCAGATGCTCGGTATCCTTCCCGCCGGCCGTGGCGGCTCTGGAGGCGGGGGCGGTTTCGGCGGCGGTGGATTTGGCGGTGGCGGCGGGGGCGGCGGTTTCAGCGGCGGCGGGGGCAGTTTCGGCGGCGGCGGTTCGTCCGGCGGCTGGTGAACACACAACAATAATGATCAGGCACTTTTCGACATGGCATTACTGACTGAACACGAACAACGCAAAGTCGCCGAGGCGATCGCCCGGGTCGAGCGCGACACCGACGCCGAACTGGTCACCGTGCTGGCGGCCCGCGCCGACGACTACGCGTACATCCCTCTGCTGTGGGCCAGCCTGCTGGCGCTGCTGGTACCGGGTATCGTCCATTACCTGACTGGCTGGCTGACCATGCACAGCCTGTTGCTGGTGCAATGGGGCCTGTTCATCGTCCTGTGCCTGCTGTTTCGCCTGCCGAAGATCACCACCCATCTGATCCCGCGCCGCGTGCGCCACTGGCGCGCATCGAACCTGGCGCGGCGGCAGTTCCTCGAACAGAACCTGCACCACACCGTCGGCAGCACCGGGATGCTGATCTTTGTCTGCGAGGCCGAGCGCTACGTGGAGATTCTGGTGGACGAGGGGATTTCCCGGCGGCTGGACAACAAGAGCTGGGACGCGATTGTCGCCGCGTTCACCGAGCAGGTGCGGCAGGGGCGCACGCTCGAGGGCTTTGTCACCTGCATCGAGGCCTGTGGGGAACTGCTCAAGGTGCACGTGCCGGTGACGCAGGTGAGGAATGAATTGCCCAATCGGTTGGTGGTGCTGGCCTAGAAGCCCCTCACCCCAGCCCTCTCCCGGAGGGAGAGGGAGCCGACCGAGATGTCTTGCGCTCGACATCGGCCTGAGAAACCGAGTCGATTATGGATTCAAAGGCACTCTTTCAAGTCGGTGAACCTCTTCAATATCCTCCAATCAGTCCCCTCTCCCTCCGGGAGAGGGTTAGGGTGAGGGCGCTTTTAAAGCCGTTGGGTAAATAAGAGCGTGTCCCCAACCGCCATCCCCCCTAAAATACCGGCCATTCCCGATTTCGCCTGCCCGAGGCCGCTTGTCCATGTCCGTTACCGCCCCATCCGCGCCGTCTGCCAAATCGGCGCCAGACCACCACGCCCAGTTCATCGAGCTGCTGCAAACCAACCTCGAACAGAACGGCTTCATCAAATTGGTGCTGGCCAAGTACGTGGGTGAAGAGGCGGATCTGCAGCGGATCATCATCAAAGCTGTGACGGTCAAGGCGCAGCCAAACCTGTCGTTCGTCTATCGCTACAAGACCCGCGACATCACCAAGAATCTGCCGCTGAGCGAAGGCGTGGCGGTGATTGCCGAGCTGTTGCCGGCCGCGTTCAAGAATGCGCATTTGCTGACCGTGACCGACGAAGCCCAGCTCGAATACAGCAAAAAGGGCAAGAGTTCGCTGTTCAAGAGCAAACCTCAGCAATTGCGTGAAGCGCCGTCCGCCGAGCACAACCGTGAGAAAAACCGTTTTCTGGACTTGAGCCGACCGTTCCTCAAGGATCTGGGCGTGACCAACGCGCAGCACGAGCTGATCCCGGCCATGTCGCGCAAGTGGAAGCAGATCAACAAGTTCATCGAAGTCTTCAGCCACGCCCTGACCTCGTCACCGCTGGCGCTGGACAAACCGGTGCGGGTGGCGGATTTCGGTTCGGGCAAGGGCTACCTGACGTTCGCCATCCACGATTACCTGCGCAACACGCTCAAGGCCGAAGGCGAAGTCACCGGCGTCGAGTTGCGCGAAGAAATGGTCAACCTGTGCAACGCCGCCGCGGCGAAACTGGAGCACCCGGGGCTGGTGTTCAAGTGCGGTGACGTGCGCAGCGTGGCGCCGAGCGAACTGGACGTGATGATCGCCCTGCATGCCTGCGACATCGCCACCGACTACGCGATTCACACCGGCATCCGCTCGGGCGCGTCGATCATCATGTGCTCGCCGTGCTGCCACAAACAGATCCGCCTGCAGATCCAGAGCCCGGCGCTGCTCAAGCCGATGCTGCAATACGGCCTTCACTTGGGCCAACAGGCGGAAATGGTCACCGACAGCCTGCGCGCGCTGTTCCTCGAAGCCTGCGGTTACGAGACCAAAGTGTTCGAGTTCATCTCGCTGGAACACACCAACAAGAACAAGATGATTCTCGCGGTGAAACGCGCCGAGCCGGCGGACCCGGCTCAGTTGCTGGTGAAGATTGCCGAGTTGAAAGCGTTCTACAACATCAGCGAGCACTGCCTGGAAACCCTGCTGCGCGCGGACGGCTTTCTCGCCTGACACCCCGATACTGATCCGACACACACCCTTGTAGGAGCTGCGGCACGCTGCGATCTTTTGATCTTGTCTTTAAAGATCAAAAGATCGCAGCGTGCCGCAGCTCCTACAGGGTTATGCGTGCGTTATCCCAGTGGTCATGCAGTGGCTGGCTGGGCAGGGCGCACGGCGGTCTTGCGCCCGAGCATCACAGTGGCAATCACCCCGCAGGCAAACACCCAGGTAATCGGCTCGACATGTTCACCAAAGAACAGCGCCGAAAACGCGATGGTGAAGAAGATCTGCAGCAACTGGATCTGACTGACCCGCGCGATCCCGCCCATCGCCAGCCCGGCGTACCAGGCGAAGAAGCCGAGAAACTGCGAGAACAGCGCCACGTAGCCGAACGCCCACCAGGCCTTGGCTGAAACCGCACCGTGATGCTGCAGCGCCAGGTACAAAACTGGCCCGATCAGCAGCGGCGTCGACAGCACCAGCGCCCAGCAGATCACCTGCCAGCCGCCCATTTCCTTGGCCAACCGGCCACCTTCGGCATAGCCCAGACCGCCGACGGCAATTGCGCCGAGCATCAACAAGTCACCGGCCTGAATGCTCCCGGCGCCGGTGTACAACGCGTAGCCGAGCACCAGCGCACTGCCCAGCGCGGCGCAGGCCCAGAAGGCTTTCGACGGGCGTTCATGGGACAACCAGGCGGCATACAGCGCCACGCACAGCGGCTGCAAACCGTTGACCAGCGCGCCGTGGGACGCCGGCAAGGTCTGCATGGCCCACGCCGACAGCACCGGGAAGCCAAGAATCACCCCGGCGATTACCAGACTCAGGCCTTTGATCTGCTGCCAGCTCGGCCACTTCTCGCGCCGCCATAACAAGAGGGCTGCCGCGGGAATCGCTGCGAACAGCGCCCGGCCGAGGCCGTTGAGCAGCGGATGCAGTTCCTGCACCACGATCCGGGTGAAGGGCAGGGTCAGGCTGAAAATCACAACCCCGAGCAGGCCGAGGGCCATGCCGGTGTTTTCGCGCGAGGACATGATGAGAACCAGAATAGAAGGTGGCAGGGGATTGCCTTAATCAAGCCATAAACCGGGGCGCTCGGGCTGGTACAGCCAGGCACAGAGTTATCCATACAGTTAGCGGTCACCCCTGTAGGAGCTGCCGAAGGCTGCGATCTTTTGCTCTTCGCTTTTAAAGGCAAGAGATCAAAAGATCGCAGCCTTCGGCAGCTCCTACAGAGGACCGGTCGTAGTAGCGGGTTGTTACCCGCCCCAACGGATAAGGTCTACCTTGAATACTCCTGCAAGCCCATTCCCAGAGGAGTCCTCCCCATGGCCGCGAAAAAAATCCTGATGCTGGTCGGCGATTACGTCGAAGACTACGAAGTGATGGTGCCGTTCCAGGCCCTGCAAATGGTCGGTCACACTGTGCACGCCGTGTGCCCGGAAAAGGCTGCGGGCAAGACTGTGCGCACCGCGATCCATGACTTCGAAGGCGACCAGACTTACAGTGAGAAACCGGGTCACCTGTTCGCCCTCAACTTTGATTTCGCCAAGGTTGCCGAGGCCGATTACGACGCGCTGCTGATCCCCGGCGGACGAGCGCCGGAATACCTGCGCCTGAACGAAAAAGTCCTGGAGCTGGTGCGCGCCTTCGACAAGGCTGGCAAGCCGATTGCCGCTGTGTGCCACGGCGCGCAGTTGCTCGCGGCGGCGGGCGTTCTCGAAGGGCGCGAATGCAGCGCCTATCCGGCCTGCGCCCCGGAAGTGCGCCTGGCCGGTGGCACGTTCATCGATATCCCGGTGACCGACGGCCACGTTCAAGGCAATCTGGCGACTGCGCCAGCCTGGCCGGCGCATCCGAACTGGCTGGCCGGTTTCCTCGGCCTGCTCGGCACCAAGATCACCCTGTAACGAGGATTCGCTGATGTGCGAGCTCTACGTCAAGGCCGACCCGATTCTCTACGAATCCCGCTCGCGCTCGCTGCGCATCTGCGGCGTGGTGACGACGCTGCGCCTGGAAAACCAGTTCTGGGACATCCTCAGCGAAATCGCCGAAGTCGATGGCATGACCACCAATCAACTGATCGCCAAGCTGTATGAAGAGGTGATGGATTATCGCGGCGAGGTGGTGAATTTTGCCTCGTTCCTGCGGGTGAGTTGCACGCGGTATCTGAGTCAGCGGCGGGTGATGGAGCCGCAGTTGTCGGTGGTGCGGGCGGTGGTGAAATAGCCAACACCGGGGTGACGCCTTCGCGAGCAGGCTCGCTCCCACATTGATTGCCGAGTGCTCACCTATTTTTGTGATCACTGGAGATCTACTGTGGGAGCGAGCTTGCTCGCGAAGAGGCCATTACAGGCGACAGAAATCTTGGGCTGGTCTTTACTCATTGGCGCAAAACCTTTCAACCGCCAAGGAGAAACGAGCATGTCCGGATGGTACGAAGTGAGCAAAAGCAGCAACGGCCAGTTCAGGTTTGTGCTGAAGGCCGCCAACGCTGAAACCATTCTCACCAGCGAGCTCTACACCACCCGCGCGGCTGCCGACAGCGGCATTGCTTCGGTGCAGACCAATAGCCCGCTGGATGAACGCTATGAGAAAAAGACCACCAAGGATGGTCATCCTTACTTCAACCTCAAGGCCGCCAATCATCAGATCATCGGCAGCAGCGAGTCCTATTCCCACGACGCCGCTTGTGCCAAAGGCATCGCCAGCGTCAAGGCCAACGGGCCGAGCAAGGTGATCAAGGACAAGACCTTGCCGGTGCTCTGAGTCCAGCACATCCCTCTGTAGGAGCTGCGGCACGCTGCGATCTTTTGATCTTGATGGTAAAGATCAGGATCAAAAGATCGCAGCCTCGTTTCACTCGACAGCTCCTACAGGGTTTTTTGTGTTGCCTGAGATCAGCGCAGGGTTTTCAGGATGGTTTGCAGCTGCGTTTGAGCCGTCTCGCTCAACGGGAATACCGGTAGTCGTGGAGCGCCGACTTCCAGCCCGGTTTCACGCAATCCAGCCTTGATCGTCGCTGGCAGACCGCCCTTGAGGATGAAGTCCAGCAGCGGCAACTGGCGATAGAACAACTCACGCGCCCGTTCCAGATCACCGGCCAGAGCGGCCGCATACAGATCCAGGTTCAACTGTGGGATCAGGTTCGGCGCAGCGGTGCACCAGCCCTTCGCCCCGGCGGCAAACGCCTCCAGCGCCAGCGGATTGCAGCCGTTGTAGAACGGCACCTGGCCTTCACCGAGCAATTGCAGTTTGTGCATGCGCTGAATGTCGCCGGTGCTCTCCTTGACCATGGTCACGTTTTCCACGCCATTGACGATGCGCAGAATCAGCTCGACCGACATGTCGGTGCCGCTGGTGGCCGGGTTGTTGTAAAGCATGATCGGCACGCCGATGTTGTCGCCGATGGCGCGGTAGTGCGCGAGGATTTCCGCTTCAGTCAGCTTCCAGTACGACGCTGGCAGCACCATCACCACGTCAGCGCCGTGGGCTTCAGCGAAGCGTGCGCGGCGTACGGCTTTGGCGGTGGTCAGATCGGAGACGCTGACGATGGTCGGCACCCGTTTGCCCACGTGTTTGATGCTGAATTCGGCGACCTGATCCCACTCGGCGTCGCTGAGGTAAGCGCCTTCGCCGGTGCTGCCGAGCGGGGCGATGGCGTGGACGCCGCTGTCGATCAGACGATCGATGGATTGGCCGAGAGCCGGCAGATCGAGGCCTTCGCCGTGGGTGCCGAACGGGGTGATGGTGTAACCGATGATGCCGTGAATATTGGACATGATGAGTCTCCGGGAAAAGCTGAAATCAGTTCAGGCAATCGGCGTGTTGGCGCAGGTTCTGCCGGGCGTAGTAGTTGAAAGCGGCGGCGTGGCGCTTGGGTTTCGATACCCAGTCATGGGCCTCGCGACCCAACGCCGGAATGATCGGTTTGATCGTACCGGCGGCCATTGCCAGCAACTGCAGTTTGGCGGCGCGCTCGATCAGTTGGGCGATGACACAGGCCTCTTCGATCGTGCTGCCGGTCGACAACTGGCCGTGGTGCGAGAGCAGAATTGCGCGCTTGTCGCCTAGCGCACCGGCGATCAGTTCACCTTCTTCGTTGCCCACCGGCACGCCCGGCCAGCCTTCGAGAAACGCGCAGTCGTCGTACAGCGGGCACAGGTCCATGTGGGAAATTTCCAACGGCACTTCGAGCATCGACAGCGCGGCAATGTGCGTCGGGTGCGTGTGGATGATGCAGTTGACGTCCGGCCGGGCGCGATAGACCCAGCTGTGGAAACGGTTGGCCGGGTTGGCCATGCCGTGGCCTTCGAGCACTTCCAGATCTTCGTTGACCAGCAGCAGATTGCTCGCGGTGATTTCGTCGAAACCCAGGCCCAGTTGCTGAGTGTAATAGGTCCCCGGTTGTGGGCCGCGAGCGGTGATCTGTCCGGCCAGACCGGAGTCATGACCGCTCTCGAACAGGATCCGGCAGGTCAGCGCCAGCTTTTGCCGGTCAGTCCACGTATTATCCGCCAGGGTGTTCTGCATCTGGGTCAGCGCTTGCTTGACCAGTTGCTCTTTGGGTAGTGCTAATGTCTTGGCCATGTCTGTGTCCTTTGGGTGATTGCAAATGACACTAAAGAGCCTATATGACACAAAGTGTCATAAGCAAGCATCAATCGTCGTTTCCTTGATGGAATAACTGCTGCGCATGTCTATCCGTTTGAAATTGTTGCGAAAAAAACTTGGCGTAACACTTGAGGCACTGGCCGAAAAATCCGGCATGACCAAGAGTTATCTGTCGAAAGTCGAGCGCGGGCTGAACACTCCGTCGATTGCGGCTGCGCTGAAACTGGCGAAGGCACTGAACGTGAAGGTCGAGGAATTGTTCTCCGAAGACAACGTCAGCCTCGACAGCTATAGCCTGGTGCGCAGCCACGAACGCCAGTCACTGGCGGCCAACGATCAGAGCCCGGGGTATGCGGTGCTGGCGCATCAGGTCAGCGAACGCAACCTGCTGCCGTTCATCATCTACCCGCCGCGCGAGTTCACCGACAAGACCTTTAAGGAGCACTTGGGCGAGGAGTTTCTGTTCGTCCACGAAGGGCAGGTGGAAGTGGATTTCATGAACGAGCGGGTGCTGCTCGAACGTGGCGATGCGCTGCACTTCAACGCGCAGAAGCCGCACCGGATCAGGTCGGTGGGCGAGGTGCAGGCGCAGTTGCTGGTGGTGGTGCACAGCAGCGAAGAATGAACCTTGAAATCAAAAGATCGCAGCCTGCGGCAGCTCCTACAGGGGAACGCATTCCAACTGTAGGAGCTGCCGCAGGCTGCGATCTTTTGATCTTGCTTTAAACCTCGACCGGGACCGAAAGCTTCGGATTACCCAATGCATGCGTCTTCGCATCAAAAAACCGCAACACAACCCCGGTGCCCTCGAACACCTTGGCGTAATGGCGTTTCTGATGCTGGATGAACGCCGCACTGCGCGGATAAATCGAGATCGCCACGCTCGCCGGTTTAGCCAGGCGCAGCGCCCTGACGATGTGCGCATCCTGCTCGCCCAGCGCATGACCGAAGATGCACAGGTTCTGCGCGTGCCCCAATAACTGCTCGTAGCAGAACGACAGATAGTCCGAGCTGCGAATAGTCTTGAGCTTGTCCGCGCTCAGCCCTTCGTTGACGAACAGCGGCACGTCGTCGAGCGTCTTGATCGTGTTGTTGATCGCGAAACTGCCGAGCAGGGTGCCCTCGGTCGAGGTCAGTTTGCGCGCGGTGCCGTCCTGATTGCGCACCAGGTGCAGACCGCCGTGCAGGTACAGCAGACGCGGTTTGGCGCTGCTGCTTGCGCTCAGATCGAAACTCGCGTCGGGGCCGTTGAACAGGTCGTCGATCGCCTCGCTGCGGTGCTGGATCGCCCAGTAGTTGAGCAGATCGTAATTGGTGGTGAACACCGTGCGATAACGCGCCAGTTCTTCATTGAGCGTGGTCAGGGTCGAGGCCTGCACCAGTCGCCAGGGAATGTGTACCGCGTGCACGCTGTTGATCAGCGCTTCCTTGATCGCGTAGTAGCGATTGCGCGGTGCGGCCGAGCTGACGGCCAACGCCTTGTTGACCCGGCTGGTGGTTTTCAGCGCGCCGAGTACCTGCTCGAAGCTGCGCGTCTGCATCGCGTCGAACACGCTCAGTTCCGACGGGCTCAGTGGCTTCTCTTCCACGGTGCGCGCGTTTTCGAACAGCGAGTCGTAGCCGAAATCGTCCCACACCGCGCGGCTGGCGCCATTGCCCACCAGCAGACCGTTGAAGTCGGCGGTGGCGCGCAGGGCGCTCCAGTCTTCGAGGGTGGCATCGACGTCCAGAAAATCGGTCATTGCGTGGGCGGTCTCAAAACAAAGGGCGGATGGACGGCGACTTTATCACGAGCGGGCATTGAGCCAGATCAACATCGGTGGTGACCGATCAGTCGATCCTGTGCACATCCGCCGGATCGGAGCAGTCGATTCGGCCCCAGTCAGGAGACGCGCATGAGCAGCACCTTTTTCATTCCGGCCGTAAACATCATGGGCAACGGATGCCTCGACGAAGCCATGGTTGCGATCCGCAACTACGGCTTTCGCAAGGCGCTGATCGTCACCGACGCGGGGCTGGCCAAGGCCGGCGTGGCGACCATGCTTGCCGAAAAACTGGCGATGCAGGACATCGATTCGGTGATCTTCGATGGCGCCAAACCGAACCCGAGCATTGCCAACGTCGAGTCCGGGCTGGGGCTGCTCAAGGACAGTCGCTGCGATTTCGTGGTGTCGCTGGGCGGCGGTTCGCCCCATGACTGCGCCAAGGGCATTGCCCTCTGTGCGACCAACGGCGGGCAGATCCGCGATTACGAAGGCGTCGATCAATCGAGCAAGCCACAGTTGCCGCTGATCGCTATCAACACCACCGCCGGCACCGCCAGCGAGATGACCCGTTTCTGCATCATCACCGACGAATCGCGGCATGTGAAAATGGCCATCGTCGACCGCAACGTCACGCCGCTGCTGTCGGTCAACGACCCGGCCCTGATGGTCGCCATGCCGAAAAGCCTGACGGCCGCCACCGGCATGGACGCACTGACCCACGCCATCGAAGCCTACGTTTCGACTGCGGCCAACCCGATCACCGACGCTTGCGCGCTGAAGGCCATGACCCTGATCAGCAACAACCTGCGCCTGGCGGTGCGTGACGGCAGCGACCTTGCGGCGCGCGAGAACATGGCTTACGCGCAGTTCCTCGCCGGCATGGCGTTCAACAATGCGTCGCTTGGCTACGTGCACGCAATGGCTCACCAGTTGGGCGGTTTCTACGACTTGCCCCATGGCGTGTGCAACGCCGTATTGCTGCCGCACGTGCAGACTTTCAACGCGCTGGTCTGCGCCGAACGCCTGACTGACGTCGCCCACGCCATGGGCGCGGACATCCGTGGTTTCAGCCCGGAAGAGGGCGCTCAGGCGGCGATCAACGCGATCCGTTGTCTGGCCAAAGACGTCGACATTCCGGGCGGCCTGCGTGAACTCGGCGCCAAGCTCAGTGACATCCCGGTGCTTGCCACCAACGCGCTGAAAGATGCATGCGGCCTGACCAACCCTCGGGCGGCGGATCAGCGGCAGATCGAGGAGATTTTCCGTAACGCGTTTTGAGATGCGCCGTCCTGATATTTTCAGCAGAGCTCACTGACCCCTTCGCGAGCAGGCTCGCGAAGACGGACTCGTCAACACCACAAAACCATGAGCTCTCAGATCAGCCAACCGCTGCTACATTCCGCTCAAACACCCCACCAAATTGAATCAACACCACTCCGCCAATCAACAACAATGCCCCCAGCGCGCGCGATAACGTCAGCTGTTTCTCCACCAGCCCAAACAACCCGAAGTGATCCAGCAGCATCGACGCAATCACCTGTCCGGCCAACGCCAGCGCAACAAACCCCGACGCGCCAAGCTTCGGTAGCAACATCACCGCCAGCGCCACAAAGCACACGCCGAACGCACCGCCAGCCCACATCCACAACGGCGCCTTGCTGATAAAACCCAGCGCCGGCAGCGGCAGGCGCAACGCCAGAATCACCGGCAACAGCACCAACACACTCACCAGCAACGAGGCCAAGGTTGCCCATAGCGGATGGCCGAGGCCTCGCGCCAGATTGCTGTTGATCGCACTTTGAAACGGCACCACCGCCCCGGCAAACGCGGCCAGCAGCAAAAAGCCAACCCACTGCAACGTACTCATGCTCACTCTCCAACAGGTTTTGCTGGACTCTAGAGTATTCGTCGCGCAGATTTAAATTCAGTTTTGTCATCCAGAACATGCACGAGATGAATGATCTACGCCGTATCGATCTCAACCTGCTGGTGATCCTCGACGCCTTGCTCAGCGAGCAACACGTCACCCGCGCTGCTGAGCGGCTGCACCTGAGTCAACCGGCGGTCAGCCATGCGCTGGCGCGGCTGCGCGACTTGCTCGGCGATCCGCTGCTGGTGCGCGCCGGTTCGACGCTGGTGCCCACGGCGCGGGCGCTGGAACTGGTTGCGCCACTGGCTGAAGCGCTGGCCCAGGTGCAATCGCTGTTGGCGCCGAACACTTTCGATCCGGCCACTGCGCGGCGAACCTTTCGTGTGGCGATGTCGGACTACGGCGCGGCCATCATCCTGCCTGGACTGATCCGCACCTTGCGCCGAGAGGCACCGGGCATCGACCTGCAGATCAGCCATGCCAGCCGCGAGGGCATGCTGGAGGGTGTGCTCAACGGTGACATCGATTTGGCCGCCGGGGTGTTCCCGGAAATGCCCAACGAATTGCGCAGCACGTTGCTGTTTGAAGAGCGCTACGTCTGCCTGCTGGATCGCCGCAGCTTGCCGGCCGACGGCGTACTTGATTTGCCGACCTACCTGTCTCGCCCGCATGTGTTACTGGAAATGCGCGGCAGCGGCACCCCGGAAATCGAACGGGCGCTGACCTCATTGCGCGAACGCCGCCGCGTCGCCATCAGCCTGCCGCACTGGAACGTCGCGCCGCAGTTGATCAGCGGTACGGATCTGATTCTCACGGTGTCGTCACGCAGCGTGCGCGAGATTGATCAGCAGGAGCTGATTGTGCTGCCGCCACCGTTCGAGATTGCGCCGTTCACGTTTGTGCTGGCGTGGCATAAGCGCCGGAGTGGGGATCAGGCGTTGAACTGGTTGAATCGCCGGATTGAGGAGGGGATAGTGCGCGGCTGAAAACGTTATCAAGGAGTGGGGTGTGACAGTGAAGTCTGGATGGATTGGCTGGGTGGCCCTGAGTGGGTGGTTGATGGCGGGGCAGGTGTTGGCTGGTTGCGTGCCAACACCGATGGCAGGAGATCTGGATCTTTCTGTCTGCAAGGAGTGGCCTGCATATCCAGGATTAACCATCAACGCCACTGCACAGTTTAAGCGCGGATCCCCATCTGATGACCCAGAAGCGCTGAGTACCTACGATTTCGACTTGTCCGTTCTGGACACTGCTCAATCGAAGCCCATTGCGACGTATTACAAAGCGGCTGCATTCGTATTGGATGGCGTCAGTTTGCGAGAAATAACGCTCGATACGGCTCGCTACACACTGACTGCCGATCTTCGTGCCTTTGGCGTACGTGCGTTATCCACTAACGGATCCCGGATCAATCCGATGGAAGAAAACCTGCTTTCGCTCTACGTGAAAGAGGGCGAAAAATTGCGCCCGGTATTGGATAAATTAGTGGTTTATCGGTATGGCGGCGAGTGGGATGGTGACTGCGAAGGCGAGCGATATGAGATTTCAAGAACAGTAGAAATCGCTAAAACGAGCTCTCACGGCTATGCAGATCTGATTGTCAAAACCTTGGAGAAAGACACAGCAAGTGTGGGGACGGGAGACGCATGTAAAACTGAAACCACTGACAACAAACCCGTTTTGACAACATTGCACTACGACGGAAAATCCTACGTTTTGCCAAACGGTTTCCAAGGCCTGTAACCCGCCAGTCAGACACGACACTTATCAAGGAAGAACCATGCTTAACCCCAACAGACTCCTGATCGCCCTCGGTTTGCTGGCCATCACCACCCAAGCCCACGCCGCCTGCACCACCAAGAGTTTCGACGGCAAATCCATGTCACGCTGCAACGTCTGGCCGGCGTTCCCGAGTCAGGCGATTTCGGTCAAATCCACCTACTTGGCCGACTCTGGCGGCGACGATGCCGGGGCGTTCGATCTGGATCTGGCGCTGCTCAATGCGAGCAACGCCAAACCCATCGCCACCTACCGTAAGCTGGGCGCCTACAACTCCGATGCCGTGCGCCTGGATGATGTACGCATCGATACGGCGCGCTACCGATTGACGCCGGATATCCGCGCCTTTGGTCTGCGCGCGAAGTTCGTCCACAGTTCCCAGGCCATGCCCTACGAGAAAACCGATCTGGCGCTGTATGTGCGCGAGGGTGACAGACTGCGTCCGGTGCTCGAAGGCCTGGTGTTCTTCAAGAACAACGGTGAGTTCGTGAATGACTGCGAGGGCTACAGCAAAAAAATCCGCCGGACGCTCGAGATCGCTCCGACGAGCCACAATGGTTTCGCCGATCTGATCGTCACCACCACCGGCAGCAAAATGAAAAACACCAAGTCCGGCAATCAGTGCGTTTCGACAAACACCGACCTGAAGAAAAAACAGATCACCCTGACGTACGATGGCCAGCAGTACAACGTCCCTGAAGACCTCAGAGGTTACTGACCCATGCTCACCGGCCTCAACCACCTGACCCTCGCTGTCAGCGATTTGCCCCGCAGCCTGGCGTTCTACCGCGATATGCTCGGTCTGCGCGTCGAAGCCACGTGGGACGCCGGTGCCTATCTGTCGCTGTCGGGGTTGTGGGTGTGTCTGTCGCTGGACGCACAGCGCAGCGCCGAGCCGTCCGTCGACTACACCCATTACGCATTCAGTCTGGCCGAGGCGGATTTTTCGTCGTTCGTGCAGAAGCTAAAAGTGGCGAACGTACTGGAATGGCGTGACAACCGCAGCGAAGGTGCGTCGTTCTACTTTCTTGATCCTGATGGCCACAAGCTTGAGGTTCACGTCGGTGATCTGGCTTCGCGACTGGCAGCCTGTCGGTTGAAACCGTACTCGGGCATGCGATTTTACGACGCGTCGTGATCAGACACATTGGGCTGATATAGACTGGCCATCATTTGTACTGGCGCCAGCAGGTTTTTCATGACTCCATCGCTGCTAATGGCCGTTCTGGCCTCGGGTTTCATTTACGGCATCACGCCCGGGCCGGGTGTTCTGGCGGTGTTCGGCATTGGCGCGGCGCATGGGCGACGGGCCGGAGCCGGGTTTCTTTGTGGGCACCTGCTTGGCGATGTGGTCTGGTGCAGCACCGCGCTGATCGCCATCGTCGGCGCGCGGGAAATCGGCAGCACCGCCTTCGATGTGCTCGGCGTGCTCAGCGGTTTGTACCTGTTCTGGCTCGGCTGGCGCGCTGTGCGAGCCCAGCGGCGCAGCGATGATCAGCCGCAGGGCGCGGCGCGTCAGCCATTCTGGCACGGCATCCTGTTCGGTTTGACCAATCCCAAGGCCTACCCGGTGGCGGTGGCGACATTTACCGCGCTGCTGTCGAGCCGTGCCGAACTGCTCAACTGGTCGATGCTGCCGGGGCTGATCGCCCTGAGCTTTCTCGGCGGATTGCTGGCTTACGCTATCTTGATCGGCGTTGTCGGCGCTCGACGGGTGCGCACGCTGTATCAGCGCCACGAGCTGATGATCACGCGTTTGTGTGGCGTGATGTTCATCGGTTTTGCGATCAACGCACTGATGCACGCACTACCGGGATTGCTGCCGAACAAGGCTTGAATTTGTGTGCAGGGATGCGTGAACAAGGGGTCAGGGATGGTTGAACAGTGCTGCATTGTCCGGACACCCAAGCTGAACCATGGAAAGCCGAAATTCTGCGCCGTTGGCGAGTTATATGGACCTGTTGCTGGATGCCGTCTGCGCGGTGGACAGGCAGGGCCGTTTCGTTTTTGTCAGTGCTGCCTGCGAGCGTATTTTTGGTTATACGCCTGACGAGTTGATCGGCCGGTCGATGATCGAACTGGTGCATCCCGCAGACCGCCAGCGCACCCTGGCTGCCGCCCACGACATCATGGGCGGCGAACCCAAGCACAATTTCGAGAACCGTTATGTGCGCAAGGATGGCCGCATCGTCAACATCCTCTGGTCGGCACGCTGGTCGGAGGTCGATCAGCTGCGCATTGCCGTGGCCCGCGACATCACCGAGCGCAAGCAGGCGGAATCGCGTCAGGCTGCGCTGTATGCGATTTCCGAGGCGGCGCATGTCGCCGAAGACTTGCTGGCGCTGTTCAAACGCATCCACCTGATCATCGGCGAATGGCTGCCGGCGCTGAATTTCTCCGTGGCGCTGTACGACGAGCACTGTGCGCAGCTGAATTTTCCCTATCACGTCGACGATCACGAATTGCAGCCCGAGCAACCGGGCACCGTTACCGGGCGTTTGTGTGCGGAGGTCATCCGCAGCGGTCAGCCGATTCTGCTGACGCCGGACAGCCCCGACGCCTCGCCCGACTTCGCCGCGCTGGTGGCGGGACAGGATTCACCGTGCTGGCTCGGTGTGCCGCTGAATTCGAAGAACGGCACCATCGGTGCGCTGATTGTCAAAAGCCTGCCGGGCGGCGAGCGTTACACCGAGCAGGACAAGGAACTGCTGCAATACGTCTGCGCCCAGGTCGCCACCGCCATCGAGCGCCAGCAGCTGCACGCGCGGCTCAAACGCATGGCGCAGTACGATCAACTGACCCAGTTGCCCAATCGCGGGTTGCTCAAAGATCGCCTCAAGGCTGCGCTGGCCGCTGCCCGCGAAGCATCGGGAAACATGGCGTTGCTGTACGTCGATCTGGATCGCTTCAAACAGGTCAACGACACCTTTGGCCATGCGGTTGGCGACATGCTGCTGCAAACGGTGGCGAGCCGGCTCAAGGGCTGCGTACGCGACACCGATACCGTGGCGCGCATCGGTGGCGACGAATTCGTGGTGCTGTTGCACAGCGTTCACGCCGCTGAAGACGCCGACAGCGTGGCCGGAAAAATCCGCCAGGTGCTGGTGCAGCCGATGCGCCTGGACGGTCACAACCTGCACATCGAACCGAGCATCGGCGTGGCCCGCTATCCCGAACATGGCAGCGAGGAGCAACAATTGTTCCGGCATGCCGACCAAGCGATGTACGCCGCCAAACGCCTCAATCATCGGGCGGTGGATAGCTGAAACAGTGCGCGCCGTTCGTCGCGGCGCGGGCAACTTTTCTAAACCTTTGGCAGTCCGGCAATTCTCAATCTAGGCGGGCATCTGCTCGCCAACGATCAACACCAAGAGGAAGAGAATCATGCCTAATTCAAGAAACTCGAACTCGGGAAACTTCGCCAACGATCGAACGAAGGCCTCTGAAGCCGGTCGCAAAGGTGGGAAAACCACCACCACGACAGTCGACAAAGAGCCTGCGAAAACCGAAATGGGCCGCAAGCCAGCTCAGAAGTCGAAGTAGTCGGTGAGGTAGTTTTGATTGAGAGGCGGGGGCGCAAGCCCCCGCTTGAATTTGCAGAGATAGGAGGGCGCGACCATGAGCCGGATGGCCACCCAGATACGTCGTTTCAGTTTTGCCACACTGTTGGGATTGTTCGCGGGCACAGCATTCGCCCAGTCGCCTGCCGACTTCATCAACGATGCGTCCGCCAAAGGCATGGCCGACATCGAAGCCAGCCGTCTGGCGCACCAGAAATCCGAATCCAAAGAGGTCAAGGATTACACCATTGTCGTGATCAATGACCGCACCACGGCCAACCAGCATCTGGCGAAGATCGCGAAGAAACTCGATCTGCCGGTCGCGCCCCGTGAAGAAATCGCCGACAAGGCCAAGACCATGATTCCTCAGGTCAAAGACGGTGAAACCTTTGACCAGGCCTACGCCGCGAGCCAGGTGAAAGCGACCGAAGAGGCCATCCAGCAAATCCAGCAGGAAGCGCAGTCGACCGACGTGCCGGAAATCAAGGCCTTTGCCGACGAGACACTGCCAAAACTGCAAAGCCATCTGGAAATGGCCCGGGCGCTGCAAGCCAGCCGCTGATACGACCAGCAAAGCGAAAGATCGCAGCCTGCGGCAGCTCCTACACCGTTCAATGTAGGAGCTGCCGCAGGTTGCGATCTTTTGCTTTGTTCAACTTTGCTTAGCAGTCATTCAAATCCTGCTTAGGCTTGCTCTTCTCCCCGAGCCCCTCAAGGTTGAACACCTCGCTTTCCCCCAGGCTGCGGTAATGCTTGCGCAGCGCCTCGAGTTGTTTGAGATCCAGCGACTCCAGCCCGAGCATCGCGTTCTGCGCTTCCTTATTCACCCGCAACAACTCATCGAGTTTCAGATGCAGGATGTCGGTATCACGGTTCTGCGTG
Organism: Pseudomonas sp. MWU318; assembly: GCF_016756945.1. Taxonomy (NCBI): domain Bacteria; kingdom Pseudomonadati; phylum Pseudomonadota; class Gammaproteobacteria; order Pseudomonadales; family Pseudomonadaceae; genus Pseudomonas; species Pseudomonas sp. MWU318. Next base: position 177,877 of record NZ_JAESJL010000004.1, on the reverse strand, counting down.
TTCTGAATCAGGAACACCATCAGAAAAGTGATGATCGTGGTCGAGGTGTTGATGATCAGTTGCCAGGTGTCATTGAAATCAAAAATCGGCCCACTCAACCCCCACAGAAAAATCAGGATCAACGCGCCCATGAAGGTTTTCGGGCTACCGGCCCAGAGGGCCAGGGTCTGGGAGATTTTCGCGAATTTCATTGCGATGTTCCTTATTGGGAGAGCTTGAAATTCAGACATCCGGGGCGCGATGAAAATTCTACTTACTAATGACGTCTGCCAATAATTGTGAGGGTGAAGACATCCCTTGCAATAAGCCTGTCTGGAACTGCCCGCAGCGCTGCCTGTATTGTGACGAACCGCAGGAATGTCCCGACAGGAGAACGCAATGAGTTGGTCCGCCAGACAATACGTCGCTTTCGAAGATGAACGCACCCGCCCGGCCCGTGATCTGCTGGCGGCGATTCCCACGGTTCAGGCGCGATCGGTGGTCGATATCGGTTGCGGCCCGGGTAACTCCACCGAGCTGCTGGTGCAGCGTTTTGAGCAGGCGCAGGTCCGGGGGCTGGACAGCTCGGCGGACATGATTGACGCGGCGCTCAAGCGGCTGCCGCAGTTACAGTTCGACGTCGCGGAAATCGATAGTTGGGCGGATCAAGGCCCGTTCGATGTGATCTTCGCCAACGCTGTGTTGCAGTGGGTGCCGGATCACGCGACGTTGCTGCCGGCGTTGGCGGGTAAGCTTTCGGACGGTGGCAGTCTGGCGATCCAGATGCCGGACAACCTCAACGAGCCTTCCCATCGACTGATGCGCGAAGTCGCCGCCAATGGCCCATGGGCCGCGAAACTCGCCGGCGCCGCCGGGCAGCGCACCGACATGGCGAGTGCCAGCGAATACTTCGCGATGTTGCGTCCGCACTGTTCGCGGGTCGATGTGTGGCGCACCACCTATCACCATCAACTGCCGGGCGGGGCGGCGGGGGTGGTGGAGTGGTTCAAGGGCAGTGGTTTGATTCCGTTTCTGAGCCCGCTGAGCGGAGAGGAGCAGGCGCAGTATCTGCAGCAGTATCTGGCGGCCGTTTCCGAGGCGTATCCGGCGTTGCCGGATGGTTCGGTGCTGTTGCCGTTTCCGCGGCTGTTCATCGTCGCGACTCGCTGAAGCCAGCCTTCAGCCACCTGTAGTGAGGGGATTTATCCCCGATGGACTGCGCAGCAGGCCCTTTAAGCGATTGCTACGCAACCATCGGGGATAAATCCCCTCACCACATATTGTTTGCTCAGCTCAGATTAGCGCTGCACCGCCACCAACATCATCATCGGCCGCTCCCGCTCTTCAGCCAGCGCTGGTTGCGCGGCCACCTCCGCATCGCTCGGCCCCCATTCGTTGACATGGCGAATGGCAAAGCCCGCTGTGATCAACGAATTCAACAGCGTGCCCATCGTGCGGTGCTGCTTGATCACCCCGTCGGCCAGCCAGTGGGTCACCCGTTCGCCTTCCATCTGATAACTGTCCAGCGGCCAGCGCTTGTGGCCATCGCTGTCGACCAGCCAGCCTGGATTGCGCGGGGCCATGAAGATCGGGTGCTCGATGGAGAACACAAAATGCGAACCCGGTTTCAGCGCCGCGTACAGATGGGCGAACAGTCCGGCCAGATCCTTGATGTAGTGCAGCGCCAGCGAACTGTAGGCCAGATCGAAACTGCAGGCCGGCAAGTCGAGATGTTCGAGGTCGGCGCGTTCATAGCGGATGTTCGCCGCCGCTGTGGTTTCGCGCGCGCGCTCCAGCATCTTTTCCGAGACATCCAGCCCCAGCACATGGGCGGCGCCATGTTCACTGGCCCAACGGCTGAACCAGCCATAGCCGCAGCCGAGGTCGACCACATTCAAGTCGTGCATCGATGGCAGCAACGCCTTGAGCGCCGGCCACTCCGGCGCGGCATCGAGGCCGCCGATTGAACGGTTCATCTGGCTGTAACCGTGAAAAAATTCGGGGTCGTCGTAAATGTTTTGCGTCATGGGGGAAGTGCTCTTTTGAGTTCGGTCATCAGCGGCACAGAGGCCGCGCCATGGAGTCCCTCGAAAGTCAAAACGCGTATTCGTCGATGGCCGCGCAGGGGGAGGGTGGTGGGTGATGGGGAAATGCTAGCGGAGGGCCGGATTTGTATTCAACCTTGCTGCAAGACCTTCAACGCTGCCGAGGCCAGAAACCCCGAACGACTTTTTTCTTCCGGGTGATGAAGCACATATTCATCTATGCGGTTGAGCAGATAGCCGGGCAGTGTGATGTTGAGTTTCTGCGCCTTGCCCAGGTATTTGGTAACGTCGATATCAACCACAGCCCAGGCACAACCGGAGTACTGCGGGTTCACTACGTGCACGCCAAGCTTGCTGGCTGGCGGGATCGACGCACCGTCCTCGGCCAGAATTTCGAAATGCCCCTCAATGGCTTCACGAGCCATCGCGACGGCATCATCCAGGTCATCCCCGGCAGAAAAGCAGCCGGGAATATCCGGCACCTCCACTCCCCAGGCGTGTTCTTCATCACCTATTGAAATTGCGATCGGGTAAAGCATGTTCGTGGACCTCCTGGACGCTGTCGGTGGAGTGAGTCAAAGCAGCGCCTGTTTCAAAATGCTGATGGCCGTTTTTTTAAGCAGGTCCTTCTTCGGATGCGGCACCGTCACCAGACCGGGTTTGATGGGATGTTTAAAGTGATGATGACTGCCTTTGACCCGCACCAGATACCAACCGTCTGCGACGAGTTGACCGATTAAAAAGCGGCTATTCACAACACCTCCTTGTGGTGTGCTTGGTGGGTACTATAACTACTGATTTTTTTTGATCAACACTATAACCACCGAACGGTCATCGTCCTTTGATTGGCTCGGTGGCAAGATCCAGTCTAGGCTGGGGCGTCGCGTTGGGATGATGGGTGTGTTGCAGGCCTTTACGGGGCAATGCGGGCAAATTCCGGACACAAAAAAACCGGCCCTGTAGTCCGGTTTTTCTGTTCCTGCATCCCCCGTCATAATCACGACGTGAGACCTGAATGAGTGGAGCGGGTAGAGGGAATCGAACCCTCAACTAAAGCTTGGGAAGCTTTCGTTTTGCCACTAAACTATACCCGCTCAGAGCGGCTGACTTTGTACCAGAGTCGGGCGCGGATTTGAAGTTTTTCTTTTGCCCGCAGCGCGTTACAGCATTGAAAACGGTCATTCGCGGGCAAATCTGCAGGGCAATCAATGCTGGTTTTCCAGCCCCACAGACTCGCTCGCGACGACGCTTTTTCAAATGGCCAATGCATGGTGATCCTGGACGAACGCGTAACGCGTTCGGCTCGACTGCGTTGAGGGTTTCAGGAAACCAAGCAGGGCGTTCTGGCTATCGCGGCACGCAGCCTTGTGTTCCATGTCGAGGAAGTGGCCGGTGGCCTGCAGCGTGGTGAAGGTGCTGTGCGCCACATGGTTGCCGAATATCCGGGCGTCTTCGGCGGCGGTGTATTCATCCCATTCGCCGTTGAGAAACAGCACCGGCACGTTGATCTTCTTCGCCGCATTCAAATAGCACTGGCGATCACTGTGCAGCACGTCACTGATGTGGAAGTGCATCTGCCCGTATTCGTGCTCGGCCAGGCTGCTGACGTGGCGATAGTTGAAGCGCTTGAACAGTGACGGCAGGTGTTTGCCGATAGTGCTGTTGACCAGGTGCCCGACGCGGTCGCCGTCGCGCTGGCCGAGGTAATCGACACCGCGCTCCAGGTAATCAAGCATGTGTGCGTTGATCACCGGCGAGAACGAGCTGATCACGGCTTTCTCGATACGTCGCGGCTGTTGCGACAGGGCAACCAGGGTCGCCGCACCACCCCAGGAAAACGACAGCACGTGTTCGGCGCCGAAGTGGTCGATCAGCTCCAGCAGGATCTGCCCTTCGACTTCCTTGGTCAGATGTTTCTCGTGACGGTTGTGGATTTTCGACTTGCCCGCGTAGGGTTGGTCGTAGCAAACCACGTTGAATTGCGGGTGCAGGTTTTTCACAGTCTGTGCAAACGACGCAGTCGTGGCCATCGAGCCGTTGACCAGGATGATGGTCTTTTCTGCGGCGTCTGCGCGATAGAACTCCGTGTAAACCCGATACTGACCCTGTATATCCAGCACAGCGATTTCTGGCCTCATGTCATAAGACTCCTGGCAAGCAAGCGGGTATGCGCGCAAATAGAGATTGCACGAGCTTTGTGACAGGTAGGCATACGCCTGGAATTTGCTTGGCCCATGTCGATCCATGACTGCGGTCGACGGGTGTTGTTATTGGCGGGCAGTCTGCCGGCTGAGGCGCAACCCAGAGGGCTGACGACCGGCAAAAAGTTTCTTAGAGGTATGGTGTGACTAATCGGTCACAATTTGGCCGACGTCCTGATTCAAGCAGTGGGAAAGGGATCGCGCAAGTGCCGTTGGTAAATTGTTCGACAACTTCTGCTGAGCGGTCGCCGGCTTAGAACAAATGGATCTCTTCGGTGCGCAAAGCGCGGTACTCGCCCGGTTTTAGCGCGTTATCGAGCGACAGCGGGCCCATGGATTCGCGGTGCAGGCGCAAGACTTTGTTGTTGAAGTGACCAAACATGCGCTTCACCTGATGGTAGCGACCCTCGACGATGCTCAGGCGCGCCACTCGCGGGCCGAGTACATCGAGTTGCGCCGGTTGCGTGGTCAGGTTTTCGAAGGCGAAGTAGATGCCCTCGGCAAACGTGAGCGCGTATTGCGGCCCGATCTCCTGTTCAGTCTCGACGTAATAGACCTTCGGCAGTTTGGTCTGCGGTTGGGTCAGGCGTCGCGACCAGCTGCCATCGTTGGTGATCAACATCAGTCCGGTGGTGTTGAAGTCGAGGCGTCCGGCGATGTGCAGGTCGTCCTTGTCCGGTTCATCGATCAGGTCAAGCACCGTCGGGTGCTGCGGATCGCGAGTGGCGCTGACGTACCCCGGCGGCTTGTGCAGCATGAAGTAGCGTGCCGGTTTGCCGAGTTGCAGGACTTCTTCATCGACTTCGACGCGGCTGAACTCCAGCACTTCGCTGTGCGGGTCGCTGACGACTTTTCCGTCGATCCGCACGCGCTTTTCCACCAGCAAAAGGCGAACCTGCTGACGGTTATAGCGGGGCAGGTTGCTAAGGAAACGGTCGACGCGCATGGTCAGAAATCGGCGGACAAAGGGTCGCGTATCTTACGGGATCGGTCGCGCCGCTGCTTGCAGTTGCGCTTCGACCTGAGCGCAGCGCGGGCATAGGCAGGATTTGTCGCGCAGCGCCGCTGGCAGCGCCTCGAGGACTGCCGGATCAATGCTCACGCCGTAGCACCAGCAGGCTCGGTCAGTGGTGCGCGGGTCGGCAAGGCTGCAGTCGTTGCGGGCGCCGCAGGCCGGGCAGAGGTCGGGTTTAGTGTCGGAATCAGGCATAAGTCGGGTGAGGCATTTCCACGCAGGTGCGGTTACGGCCGGTTTGCTTGGCCCGTTGCATCGCATGATCGGCCCGGGACGATAGCCTGTGCAAGCTCGCAGGCCAACTGTGGGAGCAAGCCTGCTACCACAGAGGATTTTCAGTGTGACTGACGCCGCTTATCTGAAGCCTTTCCGCGCCCGGCACTTGCCCTGGACCTGACAGTCAAAAACTGTGTCGGCTGTGCTGTCCTGCTGCGGCCGTGGGTCTTTCAGGAGGCCGTCATGGGTATTTCAAAACTGTTGCGTCGAGTGCTGCTGGGAGCGGTGCTCGGTTCAGGCCTGTCCGGGTGTTATTACTATGCCGGTCCTTACGATGCTTACCCTGCCACTTACTACTATCCAGGCTATTACTCGCCGTATTACTACGGCGGATATTACGGACCGCGTTACTACGGCGGTGCTCATTATTACTACGGCGGCTACGGCTATCGCGGCGGCTACGGACGCGGTTATCACGGTGGTGGCTATCACGGTGGGCACCACTGATCAGTTGCTGAATGACAGTGGTTTCCAAATGAACAGGATTTCATCAATCACATGTTTCAACTTGTTACGGAAGCGCACCAGATTCGGAAAACGCTGTCAGATGTTTCGTCAGTCACCGAATAAACGACTGATGCCTGCCAGCGTCGCTGGTGCGGCTACCCGCGGTCCAGGAGGCCGCCATGTATCGACGAATTCTTCTACTTGCTGCGATGATGTTTTCCGTTGCCGGTTGCGCTCCCTACTCCTACGCAGACAGTTATTACAGCTCAGAGGTCTACACCTCACCCGCTCCGGCGTACTACAACACTGGCGGCACCTATTACAGCGGTGGCAGCACCTACTACTCGGCCCCGCGCTACTACCAGGCGGCCCCGCGTTATTACCAACCGGCTCCGCGTTACTACTCGGCGCCCCGCTACTACCAACCAGCGCCGCGCTACTACGAGAGCCGCCGCTGGCACGACAATGATCGTGGCCGTTGGGACGGTCACCGTGGTGGGGGTTGGGATCGTGACCGTGGCGGCCGTGACCATCACGGTAACCGCGGTGACCACGGCGGGCGAGGCGGTCGCTGGTAATCATCCGCAAACAAAAAAGCGGCGCATTGAGCGCCGCTTTTTTTGTGCCTGCGATTTGCCGGGCATTCAGTATTGCGTCAAATCCGCCAACGGATGCCGACCTTCCCAGACCTTGTGAAAATGCGCCTCGACCACCGCATCCGGAACATTGCTGATATCCGGCCAATGCCAGTGCGGTTTCTGATCCTTATCGATCAGCCGCGCCCGCACCCCTTCGCTGAATTCCGGGTGCCGACAGCAATTGAGGCTCAGGGTGTATTCCATCTGAAACACTTCGGCCAGCGACAGATAGCGGGCGCGGAGGATCTGTTCCCAGACCAGATGCGCGGTCAGCGGCGAGCCTTCGCTCAGGGTTTTCGCGGCGCGAGCGATCTGCGGATCACTGCTGTCGCGTTGCAGGCTGATGGCTTTCCAGGCACAGATGACGTCGCTGACGTCGAGCAGTTCATCGATCTGCTGGCGGCGCGGCAACCATTGCGCCTCGGGCATCTGCCCGACGGCTTCCTGTTGCAGGGCCTTGAGCAGGCTGTTGAGCTGCATGTCGGTCTGTTCCTGCCAGTTGAGTTGCAGCAGGCCTTCGATCAGTTGCGGTTGCTGCTCTTCAAGCAGAAAGCGGTCGGCCAGATCCAGATCGATGGCATCACGACCGTTCATGTGCGCGCCGGTCAGTCCAAGAAACAAGCCGAGCTTGCCCGGCAACCGTGAGAGAAACCAACTGGCGCCGACGTCCGGATACAGACCGATGGTGATCTCGGGCATCGCCAGGCGACTGCTCGGCGTGACAATCCGCGTACTGGCGCCTTGCAACAGGCCCATGCCGCCGCCGAGCACGTAACCGTGGCCCCAGCAAATCAGCGGTTTGGGGTAGGTGTGCAGGCTGTAGTCCAAGCGATACTCGGCGGCGAAAAACTGCGCCGCCAGTGGCGGGACTTCACCGGGGTGGGCCCGGCAGGCCTCCACCAGACTGCGCACTTCACCGCCGGCGCAGAATGCTTTGGCACCATTGCCGCGCAGCAATACGCAGACGATTTGGGGATCCTTGGCCCAGGCGTTCAGTTTGTCGCTCAGGGCGTTGATCATCGGCAAGGACAGCGCGTTGAGCGACTTTTCAGCATCCAGGCTGGCGATCCCGAGGCGGGCGCCGTCGGTGCCGGTGAGTTCTTCGAAGTGCAGATTCATCGTGACCTCGATCGGGAAATTGAGCGTTCAGTATGATCGCTGTGTGGGAAAGTGCCGGATCTGTGTCAGATCAATTGACAAGCGTGGTCGGCTTTCCTAGGGTTCGCCCCATTGTTTTTGCCGGGTATGACCATGACTGCTGACGACCGTATCAAACTCGAACCGAGCTGGAAGGAGGCACTGCGTGCTGAATTCGACCAGCCTTACATGGCAGAGTTGCGCAATTTTCTGCAGCAGGAGCGGGCGGCCGGCAAGGAAATCTATCCGCCGGGGCCGCTGATTTTCAACGCGCTGAATTCGACGCCGCTGGATAAAGTCAAAGTGGTGATCCTCGGCCAGGACCCGTACCACGGTCCGGGCCAGGCCCATGGCTTGTGCTTCTCGGTGCAACCGGGCGTGCCGGCGCCGCCGTCGCTGGTCAACATCTACAAAGAGTTGAAGCGCGACTTGAACATCGACATTCCCGACCACGGCTACCTGCAGAGCTGGGCCGATCAGGGCGTGTTGATGCTCAACACCACCATGACTGTCGAGCGCGCCAATGCCAACGCGCACAAGGATAAGGGCTGGCAGTTCTTCACCGACCGGATCATTGAGGTGGTCAGCGAACGCCAGCCGCATCTGGTGTTCATGCTGTGGGGGGCGCACGCGCAGAGTAAGCAGAAACTGATCGATGCGACCAAGCACCTGGTGCTGACGTCGGTGCATCCGTCGCCGTTGTCGGCTTATCGTGGATTCCTCGGCTGCGGGCATTTCAGCCGGACCAACAAGTTTCTCGAGCAGAATGGCGAAGCGCCGATCGAGTGGCGTCTGCCGCCGGTTTGACTGGATGACCGGGCCGGCCCTATCGCTGGCAAGCCAGCTCCCACAGAGTTTCGGGGTGCACACAAGATTCGTGGCAGCCTCGATCCGGTGGGAGCTGGCTTGCCAGCGATGAAGTCGACTCGGTGTTACTCGGGATTACGGTTCCAATACTTGAACAACGGCTCCGCCAGAAACAGCACAAACAGCAGCCGCATCACCTGCATCGCCGTCACCAGCGGCACCGACAGTTGCAGGGTCTCCGCCGTCAGGCTCATCTCGGCAATCCCCCCGGGCATCATGCCCAACGTCAGCGAACGCAGATCCAGATGGGTCAGTGCACTCAAACCTAAAGCCGCCAAGGTCGCGATCAACATGGTCAGCGCCGTGCCGATCAATGTACGCCCCATGAATGACGGCGCGCGGCGGAAGAACTGTCGATTGAAGTGACAGCCCAGCCCGCTGCCGATCAGCCACTGGCCGATCTGGCTTCCACCGTCCGGCAGGCCGATGTGCAAATCCCAGGCAATGCTCACCGTGGCACTGACCAGCAGCGGCCCGAACAGCCACGGATTGGGCTGACGCAAACGCTGCCAGAGCCAGGCGAGCAGGGCGCCCGTAGGAAACAGAATCGCCAGCCAGCGCCAATCGACGTTGCCGGCGTGGGAAATCGGTGTGCCGTCGCCCAGCAGATACTTGAACGCGGCCGGCACGCACAACACCACCACCAGCACCCGCAGACTCTGCCCCGCCGCGACATGGCTGAGCAGCGCGCCATTGCGCGCGCCGAGGTTGACCATCTCCCCGGAGCCGCCGGGCATGCTTGAGAAAAACGCCGTGGCGCGATCTTCGCCGGTGCGGCGCATCAACCACACCCCGACCACCGCCGACAGGCTGGTGACCAGTGCGCCGAAGAAGATCAGACCGAAGTGACTCAGCACCTGCTCCATCACCAGCGGGGTGAAGTGCAGGCCAATGCCGATGCCGACAATCCATTGGCCGCATTTACGCCCGCCGGGGATTTCCGTGAGTTGCCACGGGGTCAGGCAGCGCACGAGGATGATCGCCAGCAACGAGCCGACCATCCACGGCAGTGGCCAGCCGATCAGGCTGGCGATAAAACCGCCAAGCAGACCGACCAGCGGGGTCGCCCACCAGCTTCTGAGGGAGGAGCGATCAGACATCGGCGATGGCGCGTTGCGCCGCCGAACGCTTGCGCCAGATGCGCAGCAGCGGCAGCAGCAACATGATCGCGGTCAGGATCCACACGCCGAAAGTGATCGGGCTCGACCAGAGGATTTCCAGCGCACCGTTGGAAATCGACAGCGCACGACGCAGGTTCTGCTCCATCAGCCCGCCGAGAATGAACCCCAGAAGCACCGGCGACAACGGGAAATCCAGTTTGCGCAGGATGTAACCGAAGATGCCGATGCCGACCATCAGGAACAGGTCGAAGGTGGTTGCATGCACGGCGTACACACCGATTCCGGTGATGATCGCGATCACCGGCACCAGTGCCCAGTTCGGCACGGCGAGGATGCGGGTGAAGATGCGGATCATCGGGATGTTGAGGATCACCAGCATGATGTTGGCGATGAACAACGACGCGATCAGGCCCCAGACGATGTCCGGTTGCTGTTGGAACAGCAGCGGCCCCGGGGTGATGTTGTACAGCGACAGCGCGCCGATCATCACGGCGGTGGTGCCCGAACCGGGTACGCCGAGGGTCAGCATCGGCACCAGTGCACCGCAGGCCGAAGCGCCGATCGCGGTCTCAGGAGCGGCGAGGCCACGGGCGTCACCCTGACCGAATTTGCCGCCGGCACCGGCGATGCGTTTTTCGGTCATGTAGGCCACGGCACTGGCCAGCGTCGCGCCGGCACCCGGCAACACGCCCATGATGAAACCCAGCAGGCCGCAACGGATGTTCACCACGAACACCGACGCCGCTTCCTTGAAGTTGAACATCATGCGTCCGGTGGCTTTCACCGCTTCCTGACCGCGATGGGTTTTTTCCAGCAGCAGGAGGATTTCACTGACCGAGAACAGGCCCAGTACCAGCACCACGAACTGGATGCCGTCGGTCAGGTGAATGTTGTCGCCGGTGAAGCGGTATACGCCGCTGTTGGCGTCGATGCCAACGGTCGACAGAAACAGCCCGATCAACGCCGCAATAAACGTCTTCAACGGACGATCGCCGGCCATGCCGCCAAGGCAGACAATCGCGAACACCATCAACACGAAGTATTCCGCCGGACCGAAGGCAATCGCCCATTTCGCCAGCAGCGGGGCGAACAGCACCATGCCGCAGGTGGCGATGAACGCACCGATGAACGAACTCCATGCCGACAGCGACAGCGCGACACCGGCCAGACCCTGACGCGCCATCGGATAGCCGTCGAGGGTGGTCATCACGGTGGAGGCTTCGCCCGGAATGTTCAGCAGGATCGAGCTGATCCGCCCGCCGTATTCGCAGCCCAGATACACCGCCGCCAGCAGAATCAGCGCCGACTCCGGCGGCAGGCCAAGGGCGAAGGCGATCGGGATCAGCAGGGCCACGCCATTGATCGGACCCAGGCCCGGCAACAGCCCGACCACGGTGCCGATCAGCGTGCCGGTCAAGGCCGTGACCAGGTTGTACGGGCTCAGCGCGACGCCGAAGCCCTGACCCAAATAACCGAGAGTATCCATATCAGTTCTCCAGAACGTCGAGCAGGCCCAGAGGCAGTGGAACGTCCATCAGACGGTCGAACAGCAGGTATAGACCGATGGCCATCAACGTTGTCACCACGATGCTCGGCAGCCAGCGACCGCCATACAGGCGCGCCATCGGGATGCCGATCAGGATGCTGCTGAGGATGAAGCCCAGCGGTTCGAACAGGCCGGCGAAGACCAGCAGCAACAGCACGCAGATGCCGATCTTGGTCAGGGTTTCGCGATCCAGCGGTGGCTCGTCTTCGCTGTGTTTGATCGGTGCCGGGCGGAACACCATGTACAGCAGCGCCACGCCCATCAGGCCGAGCATCAGCAGAGGAAAGGCGCGCGGGCCGACCGGTTCATAAGAAAAAGCCGCTTGATACGGCCACGCCATCAGCGCCAGGCCAACGCAGGCCAGCAACAGCACCGAGGCGAAAATGCGTTGTAAGAGCATGGGAAACTCCTGTGCCGAGGCCTCGATGCGCGAGGCCGCAGCCGCTAGACAGAGACGATCACTGAATCAGGCCGAACTCTTTGGCCAGCACTTTGTAGTCCGCGACCTGCTTCTTCACGTAGGTGTCCAGCTCCGGGCCGGTCATGGCGAACGGGAACAGTTCACGTTGATCGCGCAGCTTGGCGAAGTCGTCCGAGGCCAGCAGTTTGTCGAAGGCGTCTTTCCACCAGGCGTAGTCTTCGTCGCTGACTTTTGGCCCGAGGTAGAAACCGCGCACCACCGGCCAGACGATGTCGTAGCCCTGCTCGCGCGCGGTCGGGATGTCTTTCATTTCCGGTTCGTCGATGCGTTTATCGGCGAACACCGCGAGCAGCCGCATGTCACCGCTCTGGATATGCGGCATGGAGTCGGAGATGTCGGTACTACCCACCTGGATGTGACCGCCGAGCAGTGCAGTAGCGATTTCGCCGCCGCCTTCGAGGGCGACGTAACGCAGGTCACGCGGGTTGATCCCGGCAGCCTTGGCGATCAGTGCGGTCTGCATCCAGTCCTGGCTGCCGACGGTGCCGCCGGAACCGATGACCACGGAGCTCGGATCTTTCTTCAGGGCTTTGACCAGATCGTCGAGGGTCTTGTAGGGCGAATCGCTCTTCACCGCGATGGCGCCGTAACTGGTGCCGACGGCGGCCAGCCAGCGCACGTTGGTCTCGTCGAAACGACCGAACTTGCCTTGCGCCAGGTTCAGCAACGAACCGCTGGACCACGCCACCAGCGTGCCGGCATCGGCCGGGCGCTGGGCGACGACCGCGTTGTACGCCACCGCGCCGACACCGCCGGGCATGTAGGTCACGCGCATCGGTTTGGTCAGCAGTTTTTCATTGACCAGCGCGCTTTGCGCCAGTTTGCAGGTCAGGTCGAAACCGCCGCCGGGGGAGGCCGGGGCGATGCATTCCGGACGTTTCGGTTCGGCCATCAATTGGCCGGCGAACAGCATGACGCCAGCGGCCAGAGCAACTTTACGCAGTGACAAATTCATTGGTTTCTCCACAGTCTTGTTGTTGTAGGGCTTTTTGTAGGAGCTGCCGCAGGCTGCGATCTTTTGATCTTCCAACCCGCAGCATTTCAATCAATTACCAAAGGGCAACGCTATAGCTCACCAGCAGACGCACTTCATCGGCATCGCGAGCGGAGTAGTTGGAACGGTAGGTGGCATTACGCAGGCGTACGGCAACGTCCTTCAGGGCGCCGCTTTGTACTACATATTTGATCTCGGTGTTGCGCTCCCACTCTTTGCCTTCTTCGCCATTCTTGAGCTTGATGTTGTCCCCGCTCAGGTAACGGCTCATGAACGACAGGCCTGGAATGCCGAGACGCGCAAAGTCGAAATCGTAACGCGCCTGCCATGAGCGCTCTTCGGCGCCGGCGAAGTCGTTGATCTGCACGAAGTTGACCAGGTACGGGTCGCTGCCATCGACATACGGGAAGGCGCTGTCGCCGGACATGTGCTGATAACCGGCGGTGAACTTGTGGCCGCTCAGGGCGTAGCTGACCAGACCGTTGAGCGAGCGGTTGTCGATCTCGCCACCACGGGCCGCGCCCTGATCGTCACTGACGGCAAAGCGCAGGTCGGTGGCGAAGGTGCCCGGGCCCATCGGCCGCGAGGCGACCAGACCGAAGAAGTGCTGGTTATAGACTTCGTCGAGCTGGGCGAAGTGGTAACTGCCGGTGATCTTGTCGGTGAACTTGTAGTCCACGCCGGCAAAATCGAAATGCTTGCCGGCCACGGTGCCCGCGAAGCGGCTGTTCTTGTTGTTGAGGGCGATGTCCTCGAAATCGGTGCTGTCGCGATCCTTGGCTTTCTCCAGACGCCCACCGGTGAAGGTCAGGTTCTTGATCTCCTTGGAGGTCAGCAAACCGCCTTCAAAGGTCTGCGGCAGGATACGCCCGTCATTCGGTTTGAGGATCGGCAGTTCGGGAATCAGGCTGCCGATTTTCAGTTCGGTGGCGGAGATTTTCACTTTGCCGGTCAGGCCGACTTTCGAGTATTCGTTCGCCGCGCGCCCGTCATCGTGGGTCGGCAACAGGCCGGTGCCGGTACGATCCGGGCTCGAATCAAGTTTGACCCCGAGCATGCCCAGCGCATCGAGACCGAAGCCCACGGTGCCGTCGGTGTAACCCGATTGCAGATTGAGCATGAAACCCTGCGCCCATTCATCACGCTTGCTTTGCTGGGCACTGGTGCCGTCGCGAAAGTCGCGGTTGAAGTACATGTTGCGGGTTTCGAAGGTGGCGGAACTGTCTTTGATGAAGTCGGCGTAGCTCAACGGTGAGAAACCGGCGAGTGCAGCGGTGCTGGCGAGGGTGGCGTGGCGCAAACGAGAAGGACGAACAGGCGTAGAAGCCTTGGTCTGCAAGGACGGCATGCGGGTGTACTCCGTTTATTGTTCTTATTGGTCGAAAACGCTTCGAGGCGTTTTTCGTATCGCTGTGTGGCAGCAGCGACGGCAGTCGAAACTGTCCGTGACCGGACTCTAACGGGCTAACCTTTCACTAACCTTTCAGCTGGATTTCGCGGTTTTCGGGCTTCACAGCGGCGGTTGCGGCTGTAAACTCCGCGGCAAAGAGTGGCGTCGGCCATCCCTGAATGAGGTAGAGATCCATGCGTGTTCTGCTCGTCGAAGACCATCTGCAACTGGCCGAAAGCGTTGCCCAGGCGCTCAAGAGCACCGGTCTGACCGTGGACGTGTTGCACGATGGCGTGGCCGCCGACCTGGCGCTGGGCAGCGAGGAATACGCGATGGCGATCCTCGATGTCGGCCTGCCGCGCATGGACGGGTTCGAGGTGCTGGCGCGCCTGCGCGCGCGGGGTAAAAATCTGCCGGTGTTAATGCTGACCGCACGCAGCGACGTGAAGGATCGAGTTCACGGCTTGAACCTCGGCGCCGACGATTACCTGGCCAAACCGTTCGAACTGACCGAACTCGAAGCCCGGGTCAAAGCCCTGTTGCGGCGCAGTGTGCTCGGTGGCGAGCGTCAGCAGCGCTGCGGCGTGCTGGCCTACGATCTCGACACCCGACGCTTCAGTCTCGGCGAAGAACTGCTGACTCTGACCTCCCGCGAACAAGCCGTGCTCGAAGCGTTGATCGCCCGCCCGGGCCGGGTGATGAGCAAGGAACAACTTGCGGCTCAGGTATTCGGTCTCGACGAAGAAGCCAGCCCCGATGCCATCGAAATCTACGTGCATCGTCTGCGCAAGAAACTCGACGGCCAACCGGTGGCGATCGTGACCTTCCGTGGCCTTGGTTACCTGCTGGAAAGCCGCGATGCATAAGCCCAGCAGCCTGCGCTGGCGGTTGCTGTGGAACCTCGCGTTGTTGCTGGTGGTGTTGATGCTCGCCAGTGGCCTGAGCGCGTACTGGAACGGGCGCGAAGCTGCCGACACGGCTTATGACCGAACCCTGTTGGCCTCGGCGCGAACCATTGCCGCCGGCCTGTCGCAGCGCGACGGCACGCTCAGCGCCGACGTGCCCTACGTGGCGCTGGACACCTTCGCTTACGACAGCGCCGGGCGGATTTACTACCAGGTGAACGACATCCACCAGAAGCTGATTTCCGGCTACGAAAACCTGCCCGGACCACCACCCGGTACGCCAAGAACTGACGATTATCCAGCGCTCGCGCGCTTCTATAACGCGACCTATCGCGGGCAGAACGTGCGCGTGGTCAGCCTGCTCAAAGCGGTCACCGAACCGAACATGAACGGCATGGCGGAAATCCGCGTCGCGGAAACCGATGAGGCGCGGGTCAGCATGGCCCGCAGTCTGGCGGCCGATACGCTGCTGCGTCTGGGCATGCTCGCCATCGGCGCCTTGTTGCTGGTGTGGTTTGCGGTGAGTGCCGCGCTGCGCCCGCTGGAGCGTTTGCGCACGGCGGTGGAGGAGCGTCAGCCCGATGATTTGCGGCCGCTGCCGCTGGTGGAAGTGCAACATGAATTGTGGCCGCTGGTGCGCGCGCTCAATCACTTCACCGAACGCTTGCGCGGGCAGTTCGAGCGGCAGGCGCAGTTCATTGCCGATGCCGCCCACGAACTGCGCACGCCACTGGCGGCGTTGAAGGCGCGGCTGGAACTGGGGCTGCGTTCGTCTGAAGCGAAAACCTGGCGCACAACCCTGGAATCCTCTGCGCAAAGCACTGATCGCCTGACCCATCTGGCCAATCAACTGCTGTCGCTGGCGCGGGTGGAAAACGGTGCCCGGGCGATTGCCGAGGGCGGCGCGCAATTACTGGATCTGAGTCAGTTGGCCCGCGAGCTGGGCATGGCCATGGCGCCGTTGGCTCATGCACGCGGGGTTGCGCTGGCGCTGGAGGCGGATGAACCGGTGTGGCTGCGCGGTGAGCCGACGTTGCTC
Organism: Pseudomonas sp. MWU318; assembly: GCF_016756945.1. Classification (NCBI taxonomy): domain Bacteria; kingdom Pseudomonadati; phylum Pseudomonadota; class Gammaproteobacteria; order Pseudomonadales; family Pseudomonadaceae; genus Pseudomonas; species Pseudomonas sp. MWU318. The sequence goes on along the minus strand of NZ_JAESJL010000004.1, from coordinate 161,796 downwards.
AATGAACTACTGAGCAATCTGGTGGACAACGCACTGGCGCATACCCCACCGGGCGGCAACGTGATTCTGCGGGTCGCGGCGCCCGCGGTGCTTGAGGTTGAAGATGACGGGCCGGGCATTCCGCTGGAAGAGCGTGATCGGGTGTTTGAACGCTTCTATCGGCGCAATCAGCAGGTCGCGGGGTCAGGGTTGGGTCTGGCGATTGTCGGAGAGATCTGCCGGGCGCATCTGGCGCAGATTACCTTGCACGATGGCGAGCAGGCGGGTTTGAAGGTTCGGGTGAGTTTTATTGCCGGATAGCAGTCGAGAGGGCTTTTGTGGCGAGGGAGCTTGCTCCCGCTCGGCTGCGCAGCAGTCGTGATCCTTGAGTGCAAGGTTTGCCTGATGAAGGGAGGCCGCCTGGTTTTGGGACCGCTTCGCAGCCCAGCGGGAGCAAGCTCCCTCACCACAGATCAGTAAAACATCGTCCGCGATTCTTCCAGATCCGCGCACAATTCTTTGTTATCGGGATCGATCCCAAGCTTCCTGAACGCCGGCACGCTGAGCGGATCAATCCGCGCAATCGGATGATCGCTGTCCTTGTGGCAATACAGGCTCGCCACCTGCACCAGATCGACGTAATCGAGGTGCGCCGAGTCGCGTTTGAAATCCAGATACAGCCCCGGCAACGCCACCAGTTGCTCGGGAAATTCCCAGACCCGCAACAGCTTGTCGCCCAGCAGCGGGTGAATGTGGTCGATCACATGGTTGAGGCTGACCGGGTCAGACAGCAGTTCGTAGTGATCTTCGGCGTAGGTCAGAATCGGCAGTACGCCGATCTGATGCACCAGCCCGCCCAACGCCGCCTGATCAGGTTTGAGTTGGGTGTGCCGACGGCACAGGGCGTAGCTGACGCCGGCGATCTCCAGGCTCTTGCGCCAGACTTCGCGCATCTTCTGTTCGACCACCTCGGAGCGGGCGTGGAAGATCTGTTCCATCACCAGGCCGATCGCCAGGTTGCTGCTGTAGTTCACCCCCAGTCGGGTGATCGCGGTGTGCAGGTCGGTGACTTCCTGGGTCGCGCGCAGCAACGGGCTGTTGACCACTTTGATCAGGCGTGCCGACAGCGCCGTGTCGCGGCCAATCACTTTGCTCAGGTCGCTGACACTGATCTCCGGGTCTTCGGCGGCCTTGCGAATTTGCAGGGCCACTTCCGGTAACGTTGGCAGAACCAGGTCATCGTTATCGATGGCCTCAACCAAATCCTGTTGGACCTTATCCGCCAGCTCGCTCATGTAGATTCTCTAGGGTGTTGCAACAAAAGCTGCGATCAGCGCTGGATTTCGCGGTCGCGATCCAGTTCGTAGGGCAGGTCGAGCAAATGCAGGGCTGGCCCTTCGAGGGCGCCCAGGTGCAGATCACCCGCTTCGGCAGCTTCGGCCTGCAACACCGCCAACAGTTCAATCTTTTCTGCGGCGCGGGCGGCAATCACCACTTCGCCGATGGCGCTGCTGTGGCTTGGGGCGAACAGCGGGGTGCCCGGCTCTGGCAGTTCAGTCGCATCAAGTTCTACGCGATAGAGGCGACGCTTGAGCTTGCCCAGGTACTGCATGCGCGCGACGATTTCCTGGCCGGTGTAGCAACCTTTCTTGAAACTCACGCCACCGACTGCCTGCAGGTTGAGCATCTGCGGGATGAACAGCTCGCGGGTGGTCGGCATGACCTGACCGATACCGGCGCGAATCTGCCCCAGCAGCCATTGGTTCAATTCGCCTTCAGGCAGGGCGGTGGCCAACTTGGCTTTGATGGCGTCGGCTTGATCGGCCGGTACCCAGAGTTCGGCGCGTTCCGGCGAGACGCGAATCGCGATCAGGCCTGCGCTGCGTACCACGCTGTCGGTTTCGCTTGGCAGGTTCAGCTCCAGGCTGGCCAACGCGGCGTCGCCGTGCTCCAGGCCAAAACGCACCCAGGCGGCGCTTTCGTCGGTCAGTTTGGATTTGGAGAACACCGCGTACTTTTTCAGGTCCGCCAGTTGCGGCTCCAGCAGTTCACTGGCCATTGCCAGCAGCACGCCGTCACCTTCGAGCAGAATGCGGAAGCTCGACTGCATCCGGCCTTTTTGCGTGCAGCGCGCGCCCAGGCTGGCCTGGCTGTCGCTGAGGTAATTGATGTTGCAGGTCAATTGGCCTTGCAGGAATTTGCCGGCATCCACGCCGCGAACCGCGAGTACGCCTTCATGAGACAGGGTGCAGAAAAAAGCAGAATCGGCCATGGGTCATCGCAGGGTAAAAAAGTCTGGGGCACATCATAAGGGCGCGTTGTTGAAATGGGTAGTTGATAAAGGATCGGTGGTGCCCGACCAAAGCCGACTGTGCGACCCGCGCCGGGGCTGTATACTGCGCGCCTATTTGAGGAGGGCTCCATGGTCGAACAAGTTGAACTCAATCGCCTCTTCTGGCACAGCCGCCGCGGCATGCTGGAACTTGACGTGCTGCTGGTGCCGTTCGTGAAAGAGGTGTATCCGCACCTCAACCAGGTCGATCGCGACTTGTATGTCCGTCTGCTGACCTGTGAGGATCAGGACATGTTCGGCTGGTTCATGGAGCGCAGTGAGTCCGAAGACCCTGAGTTGCAGCGCATGGTCCGGATGATCCTGGACCGTGTTCAGCCCAAGTAACACGTTCGAATGCCGCTGGCATGCCTCACGGCAGTTGCTGGCGGCGTATCTGTTGACCCAGGCATTCGCGCTGGGTGTTTTGTTTCTCCTGTCGATTCCACTCTGGGCCAGTCTGCTCGGGGCTTTCGCCTGTCTGCTGCACGCCGCGTGGGTGTTGCCACGGCAGATTCTGCTGAAGCATCCGCAGGCTTTTTGCCGATTGCGCCGCGACGCCGATGGCTGGCAGTTGTGGAATCAGGCGGGCGGCTGGCAAGCGGTGCAACTGCGCCCGGACAGCCTGGCGTTGCCGTTGATCGTGGTGTTGCGCTTTCGTCTGCGCGGGGAGCGGCGGGTGCGCTCGATCTGTGTGCCGCGAGACTCGCAGGCAGCGGATGTACACCGACGCCTGCGAGTGCGGCTCAAGTTCAGCCGGCGTAGGTGGGCGGCACCAGAATAGTGTCGAGCGCCTCGGGCAGCAGGTTCGGGTAGTCGAGGGTGTAATGCAGACCGCGACTTTCCTTGCGCTCCATGGCTGAGCAGATCATCAGTTCGGCGACTTGCGCCAGATTACGCAGCTCGATCAGGTCGCGGCTGACTTTATAGTTGCTGTAGAACTCGTCGATCTCGTCCAGCAACAGACGCACGCGGTGCTGCGCTCGTTGCAGGCGCTTGTTGGTGCGAACGATGCCGACGTAGTCCCACATGAAGCGGCGCAGCTCGTCCCAGTTGTGGGCGATGATCACGTCTTCGTCGGAATCGGTGACCTGGCTGGCGTCCCACTCGGGCAGGGCGGTTGGCGCGGTGACGTCATCCAGTTGCGCAAGAATGTCCGCTGCCGCCGAGCGGGCATAGACGAAGCATTCGAGCAGCGAGTTGCTGGCCATGCGGTTGGCGCCGTGCAGGCCGGTGAAGCTGGTTTCGCCGATGGCGTACAGCCCCGGCACGTCGGTGCGACCGTGCTGGTCAACCATCACCCCGCCACAGGTGTAGTGCGCCGCCGGTACGACCGGGATCGGCTGCTTGGTGATGTCGATGCCGAAACCCAGGCAGCGTTCGTAAACCGTCGGAAAGTGGCTTTTGATGAAGGCTTCAGGTTTGTGGCTGATGTCGAGATACACGCAGTCGACGCCCAGCCGCTTCATTTCATGGTCGATGGCGCGGGCGACGATGTCGCGTGGCGCCAGTTCGGCACGTTTGTCGAAGCGCGGCATGAACCGCTCGCCGTTGGGCAGCTTCAGGTGCGCGCCTTCACCACGCAGGGCTTCTGTGATCAGGAAGCTCTTGGCCTGCGGGTGATACAGGCAAGTGGGGTGGAACTGGTTGAATTCCAGGTTCGCCACCCGGCAGCCCGAGCGCCAGGCCATGGCGATGCCGTCACCGCAGGCACCGTCGGGGTTGCTGGTATAGAGGTAGACCTTGGCCGCGCCGCCAGACGCGAGGATCACGAAGCGTGCGCCGTAGGTGTCGACTTCGCCGGTAGCGCGATTCAGCACATAGGCGCCGAGGCAACGCTCGCCATTCATGCCCAGACGGCGTTCGGTGATCAGATCAACGGCAACTCGCTGCTCCAGCAGTTCGATGTTGCTGCGTTCTTTGGCTTGGGCGAGGAGGGTGGTGAAAATCGCTGCGCCGGTCGCGTCAGCGGCGTGGATGATGCGCCGATGGCTGTGGCCGCCTTCGCGGGTCAGGTGGAATTCGAAACCGCCGTCTTCGGTGCCGGACTGTTCGTCGCGGGTGAACGGCACGCCCTGGTCGATCAGCCACTGGATGGCTTCGCGGCTGTGCTCGACGGTAAAACGCACCGCGTCTTCATGGCACAGACCGCCGCCGGCGTTCAGGGTGTCGTCGACGTGGGATTCGACAGTATCGGTATCGTCCAGCACGGCCGCGACGCCGCCCTGGGCCCAAAAAGTCGAGCCGTTGGCCAGATCACCTTTGCTCAATACGGCAATGCGCAAATGACCCGGCAAGGTCAGCGCGAGACTCAAACCGGCAGCGCCGCTGCCAATCACCAGAACATCGTGTTGAAACTGTTGGCTCATTTCAGGATTCCGCTCAAAGCGACCCGGATCGGGGTTGGCGCAAGACAGCTGGATCGGCGAGTCAAGACAGCCACACAGCCCACTAGTATATAGAGGGGTGGAGCGGCACAATAGCCGGGCTCGTATGGCATTGTGAAACTACTGTGACGACAAAAGCTTGACGCTTCGTCGGACGTTTTTTTCTGTCGTTTTGGGAAAAGGCGACTGTATCGAGGATGAAACAGGCTTTTTCAGCACACGGTTGCTCGGTGTCGCTTCAGCGCGGCTATAAATAATTGGAACTTTTGCCAGAGGCCCAAGATCAATAGTCAGTTGCCAGAAGCACGGGACAGTGTCGGCTTCAATGCAGAACCTGCGATTGGGTTTTTGCCGGCGAACCGATGACAAGATTATTCGCGCAGCCGGTTTATCCCGCGCTGCGTTTTTCGTGCGTGCCAAATCAGAGCCCGCAGGAAACTTGCCTGGAGGGGGAGAACTTTTGCGAAAAGCCCGAGTCTATGTTTGCAAGTCTGGTCGTTTAGTTATGCAAGCCTCCTCCATGCTTATCGAGGAGTGTTCATGCTAACCCAGGAAGAGGATCAGCAGCTGGTCGAGCGCGTTCAGCGTGGCGACAAGCGAGCTTTCGATCTGCTGGTGCTGAAATATCAGCACAAAATTCTCGGGTTGATCGTGCGTTTCGTGCACGACACCCATGAAGCCCAGGATGTGGCTCAGGAAGCCTTTATCAAGGCCTACCGAGCGCTAGGAAACTTTCGCGGAGACAGCGCGTTCTATACGTGGCTTTACCGCATTGCCATCAACACGGCAAAGAACTATCTGGTTTCACGCGGCCGCCGGCCGCCGGATAGCGATGTAAGTTCTGAAGATGCAGAGTTCTACGATGGCGATCACGGCCTGAAGGATCTCGAGTCACCGGAACGCGCATTGCTGCGGGATGAGATCGAAGGCACCGTCCATCGAACCATTCAGCAACTGCCAGAGGATTTACGTACGGCTTTAACTTTACGTGAATTCGATGGTCTGAGTTACGAGGACATTGCGAGCGTCATGCAGTGTCCGGTGGGTACCGTGCGCTCCCGGATTTTCCGCGCCCGGGAGGCCATCGATAAAGCCCTGCAGCCGTTGTTGCAGGAAAACTGAGACAGCGGCGACAGCCAAGAGAGGAACGCCATGAGTCGTGAAGCCCTGCAGGAATCGCTGTCCGCAGTGATGGATAACGAAGCGGACGAACTGGAATTGCGTCGAGTGATCAATGCACTGGACGATGTTGAAACCCGTGAGACCTGGGCTCGTTATCAGATCGCTCGGGCGGCCATGCACAAGGATCTGCTGCTTCCGCGTCTGGACATTGCTGCGGCAGTTTCTGCTGCGCTGGAAGACGAAACGGCTCCAGCCAAAGTATCCCGCGGCCCTTGGCGCAATCTCGGTCGTCTGGCCGTTGCGGCTTCGGTGACCGTTGCAGTACTGGCCGGTGTGCGCCTGTACAACCAGGACGAAATCGCTGGAGTCGAACTGGCCCAGCAGTCCAATCAGCCTTCGCTGGTTGCGCCGCAGGTCAAAGGCCCGGCTGTATTGGCTGGCTACAAGGAAAGCTCGGAAACCACCGGTCCGATGGCCAATGGCGTCCTGCAAGGTCAGCCAGGCTGGCACGATCAGCGTCTGCCAGGCTATCTGCGTCAGCATGCTCAGCAGGCTGCATTGAAAGGTACTGAAAGCGCTCTGCCTTATGCGCGTGCAGCAAGCATGGAAAACCGTTAAGGAGGATCATGCGCGCCATACCTCTACTTACGCTTCTGCTTAGCGGCTGGTTCATTGTTCCAGCCCATGCCGACGAGGCCCAGGACTGGCTGATCCGCCTGGGTCAGGCCGAGCAGCAGCAAAGCTTCCAAGGTACTTTCGTATACGAGCGTAACGGTAGTTTTTCTACCCACAATATCTGGCATCGTGTCCAGAACGGTCAGGTCCGCGAGCGTTTGCTTCAGCTCGACGGCTCGGCTCAGGAAGTCGTGCGTGTTGATGGGCATACTCAATGCGTCAGCGGCACTCTGATTGCGGGGTTGGGAGATTCTCCCAACTCGACCGCTCGTTCGCTTGACCCCCAAAAGCTGAAAAACTGGTATGAGCTTGCCGTCATCGGCAAGTCGCGCGTGGCCGGGCGTGATGCGGTCATCGTATCGCTGACGCCTCGCGACCAGCATCGTTATGGTTTCGAACTGCATCTGGATAAACAGACCGGTTTGCCATTGAAGTCGTTATTGCTCAACGACAAAGGGCAGCTACTCGAGCGTTTCCAGTTCACCAGCCTCGATACCGCTGATGTCCCGTCGGACAAAGACCTGCAAGCTGGCGCCGAGTGCAAGGCCGTTACTATTGATAGTGACAAGGCGTCTGCCGTGAAGACAGCTCAGGTCTGGCATTCCGACTGGCTGCCTCCGGGGTTTGTGCTGACCAGCAGTACTTCACGCAAAGATTCGGAAACCAAGACTCAAGTCAGCAGCCTGATGTATGACGACGGGCTGGCGCGGTTTTCGGTATTTCTTGAGCCGTTGAACGGTGCAACAGTGACCGATACCCGCACGCAGTTGGGGCCGACTGTCGCTGTTTCCCGTCGCCTCACTACGCCTGAGGGTGAGATGATGGTGACGGTGGTCGGCGAAATTCCAATCGGCACGGCCGAGAGGATTGCCCTTTCGATGCGTAACGATGGCGCTGCAACCAGCAAGCAGTGAGCTGATTTCAGTCATTTCCACTTCTTCTTCGAGACGTAGATGAAATGTTTGCTCAGCATTTTCATTTGCAAATCACCCGAAAGTTTTTTATAGGTCAGAGCCTCACGGCTCTGGCCTTGTCTGTTGTTCCCGGAACAAAAATACCGGCCCGCGGTTCCCGGTGTTCCTTGCTCCATATCGCTTAACCCTGCTCGTCGTAACGGGAGCTGTATGTCGATACTTAGCTTGAAGTCTTATCTCTCCATTTTCGCCACCGTGCTGGTGCTGGGTCAGGCTGTCCCCGCTGCCCAGGCGGCCGACCTGCCGGATTTCACCCAACTGGTTGAACAGGCCTCGCCTGCAGTGGTGAACATCAGTACCACGCAGAAGCTGCCGGACCGCAAGGTGAACCAGCAGATGCCTGACCTGGAAGGCTTGCCGCCGATGTTGCGCGAGTTCTTCGAGCGTGGCATGCCGCCTCAGCAGCGTTCGCCGCGCGGCGACCGTCAGCGTGAAGCGCAATCGCTGGGTTCGGGCTTCATCATTTCCTCGGATGGCTACATCCTCACCAATAACCATGTGATTGCCGATGCCGACGAAATCCTCGTGCGTCTGGCTGATCGCAGTGAAATGAAAGCCAAGCTTATCGGTACCGACCCACGTTCCGACGTGGCCCTGCTGAAAATCGATGGCAAGGATCTGCCGGTGCTCAAGCTCGGCAAGTCCCAGGACCTGAAGGCGGGTCAGTGGGTCGTGGCGATCGGTTCGCCGTTCGGCTTTGACCACACCGTGACCCAAGGTATTGTCAGCGCCGTCGGCCGTAGCCTGCCGAACGAAAACTACGTGCCGTTCATCCAGACCGACGTGCCGATCAACCCGGGTAACTCCGGTGGCCCGCTGTTCAACCTGAACGGTGAAGTGGTCGGGATCAACTCGCAGATCTACACCCGCTCCGGTGGCTTCATGGGCGTGTCGTTCGCCATCCCGATCGATGTGGCGATGGACGTTTCCAATCAGCTGAAAAGCGGTGGCAAAGTCAGCCGCGGCTGGCTGGGTGTGGTCATCCAGGAAGTGAACAAGGATCTGGCCGAGTCGTTCGGTCTTGATAAGCCGGCCGGTGCGCTGGTTGCACAGATTCAGGATGACGGTCCGGCAGCCAAGGGTGGTCTGCAAGTGGGCGACGTGATCCTGAGCATGAACGGTCAGCCGATCGTCATGTCCGCCGACCTGCCACATCTGGTGGGTGCGCTGAAAGCGGGCGCCAAGGCCAACCTCGAAGTGATCCGTGACGGCAAGCGCAAGAATGTCGAGCTGACCGTCGGCGCGATTCCGGACGAGGACAAAGAGCTGGCAGCACTGCCGAAATCCGGCGCAGAAAGCAGCAGCAACCGCCTCGGTGTTTCGGTGATCGAGCTGACCGCCGAGCAGAAGAAAACCTACGACCTCAAGGGCGGTGTGGTCATCAAGGATGTTCAGGATGGTCCTGCGGCACTGATCGGTCTGCAGCCGGGTGACGTGATCACTCACCTGAATAACCAGGCCATCGGCTCCACCAAGGAGTTCGCCGAGATCGCCAAGGCGCTGCCGAAGAATCGTTCGGTGTCGATGCGCGTTCTGCGTGAAGGTCGCGCGAGCTTCATCACCTTCAAACTGGCGGAATAATCCGCTAGCGGTAAAATAAAAACCGCCTCGAAAGAGGCGGTTTTTTTATGCCTGGAACTTTTATGTCGCTGATGAAAACTCAGCCCATCATGTCCTTGATCATGCGCTCCTGCTCCATCAGCTCGCGCTGGCGCGCATCGATCCGCGAGGACAGCGGGAAGTTGCTGCCCGCCTTGCGCTTGGCAAAGTCGAGCTGCTGGATCGCCTGACGATAATCGCCGACCAGCGAGAAGTACTCGGCGCGAGCCTGATGCAGACCGATGATGTTGCCAGAGAGACCACGGGTTTCGGCGACCTGATACCACACGTCCGGATCATTCGGGCGGGATTTGAGCAGGCTGTCGAGGGCTTTCTCGGCGTCGGCGGTGCGATTCTGTTTCAGCAATAGATCGACCCGAACCTGATTCAGCGGGTAATTGCCCGGATACTGGGTGAGCATGCGGTCAACCCGCGTTTGCGCATCCGGCAGGCGGTTGTTGGTAATATCCAGGTCGATCTGCGCGAGGTTGTAGATGATCTCGTTGGGTGACTTGGCCAGCAGCTGTTTGAGATTCTCCCTGGCTTCATTGAGCTGGCCACCCTTGATCTGAGCGATCGCCAGGCCGTAGCGCGCCACGTCGTTTTTCGGATTTTCATCCAGTTGTGCACGGAAGCGCTTGGCGCCCAGTCCCGGGGTTTCTTCGTAGATCAGTTGAACGCGGGCGCGGATCAGTTGATAGCGCATGCTGTCTTCGATGCCGCCCGCCGGTGCTTGTTCTGCGCGGTTACGGGTGTCGGCGATACGCGATTCGGTGACCGGGTGAGTCAGCAGAAACTCTGGCGGCTTGGCGTCGAAGCGATACTGGCGCATCAGGCGTTCGAACATGGTCGGCATCGAGCGCGGGTCGTATCCGGCCTTTTCCAGGTTGAGGATGCCGATGCGGTCGGCTTCCTGTTCGTTCTGGCGCGAGAAGGTACGCTGCGATTGAATGGCTGCGGCCTGACTGCCGGCGATGGTCGCGATCCCGGCATCACCACCACCGGCGGCGGCAATCACGATCCCGGCCAGCAGCGCCGCCATCATCGGCACCTGCATCCGCTGCGAAGCTTCTACACCGCGCGCGAAGTGGCGTTGTGACAAGTGAGCCAGTTCGTGGGCCAGTACCGAGGCGTATTCACCTTCGGTCTGCGCGTTGAGGAACAGGCCGCCGTTGACTCCGACCACGCCACCCGGCGCCGCGAAGGCGTTGAGCTGCGGGCTGTTGATCAGAATGAATTCCAGACGGCGGTCGGTGACCTGGCTGGTCTCCACCAGTTTGTAAACACTGGATTCGACGTAGTCTTTGAGTTGCGGATCGTTGAGCTGCGCAACCTGGCTGCGCAACATCGCCAGCCAGGCGCGGCCCAGCTGATATTCCTGTTGCGGAGAGACAATGGCAGAACTGGCGTCGCCAAGTGACGGCAGATCGTCGGCAAAGCCCGGTGAGGCGAGCAGGCAAGCGAGCGTCAGCAGGGTAGGGCGCAGAAATGTCATGCACAAAGCCTTAGAAGACAAAGACCTTACTGTAGCCGGACACCGGGCTTGCGACCAGATATTCTAGGCGCCTTAACCACCTGAACCGGAGTGACGCAATGACCGACGCTGTAGCCCATGACTGTGAATTGGACGCCAGTGGCCTGAATTGCCCGTTGCCGTTGCTCAAGGCCAAGATGGAACTCAACAAGTTGCCCAGCGGCGCGGTGCTCAAGGTGATCGCCACGGATGCAGGCTCGCAGCGCGACTTCCGCACCTTTGCCCGTCTGGCCGGTCATACGCTGCTGCGCGAAGAAGACGAAGCAGGCGTCTACCGTTACTGGTTGAAAAAAGCCTGAAGCCGACAGCGTAAAAGACCTAAGGATTATTGATGTTCAAAGTGTTACGCGACTGGATTCAGCGCTACTTTTCCGACGAAGAAGCGGTGGTGCTGGCGGTGCTGCTGTTTCTCGCCTTCACCGCGGTGCTCACGCTCGGTGGCATGCTCGCGCCGGTATTGGCCGGGATGGTGTTGGCGTATCTGATGCAGGGGCTGGTACTCGCACTGGAGCGTATGCGCGTGCCTGGCGCGGCGGCGGTGGGGCTGGTGTTTGCGCTGTTCATGGGCGTGTTGCTGGTGTTCATCGTGGTGGTGTTGCCGCTGCTGTGGCATCAGTTGATCACGCTGTTCAACGAGTTGCCGGGGATGCTCGCCAAATGGCAGTCGCTGCTGCTGTTGCTGCCCGAGCGTTATCCGCATCTGGTTTCTGACGAGCAGGTGCTGCAGGCCATCGAAGCGGCGCGTGGCGAAATCGGCAAGTTCGGGCAATGGGCGCTGACCTTTTCCCTCTCGAGTCTGCCGCTGCTGGTCAACATCATGATCTATCTGGTGCTGGTGCCGATTCTGGTGTTCTTCTTCCTCAAGGATCGGGCCATGATCGGCGAGTGGGTGCGTGGCTATCTGCCCCGTGAGCGAGCGCTGATCACCCGCGTGGCGCAGGAAATGAACCGGCAGATCGCCAACTACATTCGCGGCAAGGTCATCGAGATCGTGATCTGTGGCGGCGTGACCTACATCGCGTTCGTCGCTCTCGGGCTCAACTATGCGGCGCTGTTGGCGTTGCTGGTCGGGGTGTCGGTGGTGGTACCGTACGTCGGCGCGGTGGTGGTGACCGTGCCGGTGTTGCTGATTGCGTTGTTCCAGTGGGGCTGGAGCGATCAGTTCATTTATCTGATGGCGGTCTACGGGATCATTCAGACCCTGGATGGCAACGTGCTGGTGCCGCTGCTGTTTTCCGAGGCGGTCAACCTGCACCCGGTGGCCATCATCTGCGCGGTGCTGCTGTTCGGCGGGCTTTGGGGGTTTTGGGGCGTGTTTTTTGCGATTCCGCTGGCGACGTTGTTCAAGGCCGTGCTGGATGCGTGGCCGCGCAAGGAGCCTGTGGTGGCTCCATTGCTATAAAAGCAAAAAGATCGCAGCCTGCGGCAGCTCCTACAGGGAAACGCATTCCAATTGTAGGAGCTGCCGCAGGCTGCGATCTTTTGATCTTTTGATCTTTTGATCTTCAGGCCTTGTTCAGCGCCTGAGCCGCAGCCAGCACCGCATCCACATGCCCCGGCACTTTCACGCCGCGCCATTCCTGACGCAGTACACCGTCCTTGTCGATCAGGAATGTGCTGCGATCAACGCCCAGGTACTCCTTGCCGTACAGTTTTTTCAGCTTGATCACGTCGAACAGCTGGCAGACGGCTTCGTCCTTGTCGCTGATCAGCTCGAACGGAAACTCCTGCTTGCACTTGAAGTTCTCGTGAGACTTCAGGCTATCGCGGGAGATACCGAAAATCTCGGTATTAGCGGCCTGGAACGCCGCGTACTGGTCACGAAAACCCTGGCCTTCGGTGGTGCAGCCCGGGGTGCTGTCCTTCGGATAGAAGTAGATCACCACTTGCTTGCCCTTCAGGGCGGACAAGCTGACGGTCTGCCCGCTGGTGGCAGGTGCTTCGAAATCCGCAACCGGTTGGTCGATGACAACGGCCATGAAAGCTTCCTTACATTGGGTTTTGTGGGCGCCAAGGTTCGATCAGCGCGTCCAGGTTCATTGCGTCGGCGAAGTCCAGGAACTGGTCGCGCAGCCAGCTGATCTGGGTGCCGGCGGGCAGGGTCACGGTGAACGTGGCGTTGAGCATGGTGCCGCCAGTCTGCGGAGCCTGATAGGTATCGCAGGTCAGGTTTTCCAGCTCGACGTTGTGATCCATGAAGAACTGGCACAGCTCATTGATGATGTCCGGGCGATACGCCGAGCTGACATAAGCCACGTACGGCAGGGCCTGTGGACGATTTTCCAGGGCCGCACTGCGCACCACGTTGACGGTAAATGCGTGGCGCTTGGCCAGGGTCGGCAGGCTGCCTTCGAGGCGGGCCAGCGCGTCCCAGCTGCCGGAGATTTCCAGCACCAGGGCGCTGCATTCGCCATGGCGAGTCAGGCGGGAGGTGACGACGGCGCAGCGATTTTCATGGCTGGCGCGGCACAGGACGTTAGTCAGCTCCATGGGGTTGGCGCCAAGGGCACTGATGACAAGGAATTGTTCGCGAACTGTGGGGGTGGACATGCAGCATTCCTAAAGCGATGAGCGGTCGGTAGGTCGATGGGCATTGGCCGTCGGGAAGCGTCTGCGCGTGCCCGTTCAGAAAGCCCCGGGCCGTGGCTCGCAATTCGCTCCAATAAAGGCGGAGCGTGCAGCAGCGACACTGGAACGGGGCCTGGGAGGCCGAAAGGGGAGGCTGGAACCCGGCGTACAAGCTGATCTGTACCGATCAAAGTCTGAAGGGTAGCGAAAACCGACGCCAAGGGGAATGGCGGCGCAGTACTTCGCTTGTGCAAGCATCTTGGCGCCAGTACCATTACCGCTCTCTTTTTCCGGCAGGAGCGGTTTCATGATTGCGGGCAGTATGGTGGCACTGGTCACTCCCATGGATGCACAAGGGCGTCTTGACTGGGACAGCCTCAGCAAACTCGTGGACTTCCATCTCAAGAACGGCACCCATGCCATTGTCGCGGTCGGTACTACCGGCGAGTCGGCGACCCTTGATGTAGAAGAACACATCGCCGTCATCAAAGCCGTGGTCAAACAGGTAGCCGGGCGCATTCCGGTGATCGCCGGTACCGGCGCCAACTCGACCCGCGAAGCCGTCGAGCTGACCCGCAACGCCAAGGAAGCCGGCGCCGACGCCTGCCTGCTGGTAGTTCCGTACTACAACAAGCCGACCCAGGAAGGCCTGTACCAGCACTTCAAGCACATTGCCGAAGCCGTCGACATTCCACAGATTCTCTACAACGTTCCCGGCCGCACCTCCTGCGACATGCAGGCCGAGACCGTGATTCGCCTGTCCAGCGTGCCGAACATCATCGGCATCAAGGAAGCCACCGGCGACCTGAAACGCGCCAAAGCCATCATCGACGGCGTGAGCAAGGACTTCATCGTGCTGTCCGGCGATGATCCGACCGCGGTCGAGCTGATCCTGCTGGGCGGCAAAGGCAACATCTCCGTAACGGCCAACGTCGCCCCGCGCGAAATGGCTGACCTGTGCGAGGCCGCGCTGAAAGGCGACGCCGAGACCGCACGGGCGATCAACGATAAATTGATGCCGCTGCACAAGGACCTGTTCATCGAAGCCAACCCGATTCCGGTGAAGTGGGCTTTGGTTGAAATGGGCCTGATGCACGAAGGCATCCGCCTGCCGTTGACCTGGCTGAGCGCTCCTTGTCATGAAACGCTTCGCACGGCCCTGCGCCAGTGCAGCGTCCTGGTTTAATTGAGGAAGTACAACGCATGAAGCGAATGGCCGGACTTTCCGCACTTGCCTTGATTATCTCCAGCACCAGTGGCTGCGGATGGGTCTGGGGCCCGGAAGGTTATTTCCGTGACCGTGGTAGCGATTACCTGGAAGCGCAACAGACTGCACCGATGCAACTGCCACCGAATGTCAGCACTTCCAAGCGTCTGGATCCTCTGTTGCCGATTCCGCGCAACGTGGCTGATGACACGGCGAAGGGCGAGTACGTGGTGCCGCGTCCGCAACCGCTGACGGCGGTTGCCGAGGCGACCGACTACTCGCTGCAGAAGAGCGGTGACTCGCGTTGGGTTGTGGCCCAGCACCCTCCGGCCGAAGTCTGGCCAGTGGCGGTGCAGTTCTTCCAGGACAACGGTTTCCGTCTGGATGAACAGCGTCCGCAAACCGGTGAGTTCACCACCACCTGGCAGCATTCCGACGAACTGTCCGCCGCCATGGCCAAGCGCCTGAGCGCCGCCGGTGTCGGTGCCGACAGCGAAACCCGCGTGCGGGTGCGTATCGAGCCAGGCGTGCAGCGCAACACCAGTGAAATCTACGTGGTCAGCGCCGAGCGTCCTGCCGGCAGCACCGCCGACGTCGATTTCACCAACCGTTCGGTCAACACTGGCCTGGACGCAGCGCTGGTCGACGACATGCTTGCGAGCATGAGCCGGATCTCCGAGAAGGGTGGTTCGGTGTCGATGCTGGCTTCGCGTGACTTCGATACCCCGAGCCGTGTCAGCCTCAGCGAAGACGGCAGCGGCAACCCGGTGCTGAACGTCGGTCCTGACCTGGATCGTGCCTGGTCGAGCGTCGGTCGTGCGCTGGAGCAAGGTCAGTGGCGCGTTGAAGACATCAACCGCAGCCTGGGCCTGTACTACATCAACCTGGCCGAGAAAGCCGAGAAGAAAGACGACAAGCCTGGTTTCTTCAGCAGCTTGTTCGGCAGTGCGCCGACCAAGGAAGAAGTTGAAGCCCGCGCCGAGCGTTATCAGGTTCGCCTGAGCAAGGTCGGTGAGAACGTTCAGGTGACTGTCGAGAAGAACATCAACACCGTTGCGCCGGCCGATGTGGCGCGCAAAGTGTTGAGCGTGATTCAGGACAACCTGGGCTGATCACATGCGCTTTGCCGTTCTCGGCAGCGGTAGCCAAGGGAACGGCACGCTGATTGCCAGTGCTGATACCTATGTGCTGGTGGATTGTGGTTTTTCCCTGCGGGAAACCGAAAAACGCCTGTTGCGTCTGGGGGTTCACCCGGCGCAACTGAGCGCGATACTCGTAACCCACGAACATGCCGACCACGTGCATGGCGTGGGTTTGCTGTCTCGGCGCTACAATCTGCCGGTCTACCTCAGTCGCGGCACACTGCGCGGGATGCGCAAACCGATCGAACCCGCAGGTTTTCTGGCCGGCGGCGAGCAGCTGCAGATCGGCGCACTGAACATCGGGGTCATTGCCGTGGCCCATGATGCGCAGGAGCCGACCCAGTACGTATTCAGTGATAACGAGCAGCGGCGCTTCGGCCTGCTGACCGACCTGGGTTCCTACTGCGAGCGGGTGCTGGACGGCTATCGGGATCTTGATGCGTTGATGATCGAGTCCAACCACTGCCGCGACATGCTGGCCCGTGGTCATTACCCGTACTTTCTCAAGCAACGGGTGGGCGGCGAGCTGGGACATTTGAACAACCATCAGGCGGCATTCCTGGTGGCCGAGTTGGGGTGGCAGGGCTTGCAGCATCTGGTTCTCGCCCACCTGAGCAGCAAGAACAACCTGCCGCAGCTGGCCCGGCAATGTTTTGTCGACACCCTCGGGTGCGACCCGGACTGGCTGCAACTGGCCGATCAAGATTCAGGGCTCGACTGGCGCCATATCGCCTAGCCCATCTACTTAGCAAGCGGAGCCCATCATGGAAAAACGTGAAGAACTCTACCGCGGCAAAGCCAAATCGGTTTACAAGACCGACGACGCTGACCGCTTGATCCTGCTGTTTCGCAACGACACCTCGGCGTTCGACGGCAAGCGCATCGAGCAGCTCGACCGCAAAGGCATGGTGAACAACAAGTTCAACGCCTTCATCATGCAGAAACTCGAAGCGGCCGGCATTCCGACCCAATTCGACAAACTGCTGGGCGACAACGAGTGCCTGGTGAAGAAGCTGGACATGATCCCGGTCGAGTGCGTCGTGCGTAACTACGCCGCCGGCAGCCTGGTAAAACGTCTGGGCGTCGAAGAGGGCATGAAGCTCAACCCGTACACCTTCGAACTGTTCCTCAAGGACGATGCCAAGGGCGACCCGTTCATCAACGAATCCCACGTCGTGGCATTCGGCTGGGGCACCGCCGAGCAACTGGCGCGCATGAAAGAACTGTCGCTCAAGGTCAACGAAGTCCTGAGCAAACTGTTCGACGACGCAGGCCTGCTGCTGGTCGACTTCAAGCTTGAATTCGGCGTGTTCAGCGACGGCTCGATCGTCCTCGGCGACGAGTTCAGCCCGGACGGCTGCCGCCTGTGGGACAAGGACACCAAGAAGAAGATGGACAAAGACCGCTTCCGCCAGGGCCTCGGTGACGTCATCGAAGCCTACGAAGAAGTCGCCAATCGTCTGGGTGTACCGCTTTAATCGACGCAAGCATCTGATAGCACGAAGAAATTTTCGAAAGAGGGTTTGCTTTCGGCAGAAGTGTTGTTATGATGCGCGCCGTTGGAGAGATGCCAGAGTGGCCGAATGGGACGGATTCGAAATCCGTTGTACCTTCACCGGTACCTAGGGTTCGAATCCCTATCTCTCCGCCATTACATAGAAAAAGCCCCGTAGCTGAAGAGCTACGGGGCTTTTTTGTTTCTGTTGAAAAAATGCGATAGCAGGGCGACGAGTTGTGCGTGCCCTCTGGTAACTGAGTCAATTGTTGTCACGGAAGGATACTTTTTTGTTTTTATGCTGGATGTGTTCGTGTTCTTGAGGGGTGGTAGATTCAGTTCACTTTAGGGAGAAACCGATGACATCACTGGAGCAGGGCATATCTGAACGCGCATTAGCCTTTGCCAAAGCCAATCGCACCCGCATCGCGCGTGAAGTCGCGTGTTTGACCAGGCATCCACGAGAGGATCACCCTGTGTCAGTTTTCATGGCTGGTTCTCCGGGAGCGGGGAAAACAGAAGTATCCAAAGCATTTATCAATGTGATCGGGGCTGGCGGCTCACGGGCACTGAGGATCGACCCGGATGACTTCAGAGGGGTCTTTGCTGAATACAGTGGAAATAACTCCAGCCTTTTTCAGCGAGCGGTAACTGCCATAGTCGAGCGGACTCTTGATTTGGTCTATCAGCAAGACCAGTCATTTTTGCTGGATGGGACGCTAGCTAATGCAGAGGTCGCGAGAAGAAATATTCTGCGCTCCGTTGAAAGAAAAAATAGATCTGTACAGATCATTTACGTTTATCAACGGCCCGAGTTAGCGTGGGAATTTGTCCTTGCGCGTGAGGAAACGGAGGGGCGAAACATTCCATGCCGCGAATTCGTCAGGCAGTTTTATGCTGCAAAGGCATCTGTCTGTGAGTTGAAGCGAGAGTTAGGCGATTCGTTGCAGGTGGATGTGATCCTCAAAAACACGGATGGCGGGAATGCTGACATTGGTATCAACCTTTCAGCTGATGAAATTGACCGGTTCGTTAACCAGCCCTATGATCAGAACGAACTTGAATGTATTTTGAACGGAGTAGCCTTATGAAAGGCGAAAGCGACGAAATCAAGGAAAAAGCATTATCGACCCCGATGTCGGCTTTTTTCCATACTGGGTCCATAGAAGAAAGACGTGAAGCGTATCTTGTTGCAGCAAATGAAGCGATTGAGATGCAAAAAGCGATAATTCGGACTGCCAAAAAGATTAAATTAGAGTCTTCCAAGTAAAGTCGTAAGACTTCCGGTCTAAAAGCCCAGCGTTATTGCTGGGCTTTTTCATTTTCAGGAAAAAAATACCTGATCGGCCTCTGATTTGCGTCGCTCTGAAGCCGGCCCGCTCGAGAGAACGGACCGCACCGCTTAAATTTCCTTCACCGGCGTCTCCCCCTGCACACCCTTGATCAACTCGATCACATGTAAACAATCGGCCTTGTTTACATAGGATTCGCCACTGGCAATCGTCTCGTGGTTTCCCGCCCGCAGCCTCCAGCGCCATTGGCCTTTGCCGGTGCTCGGGGTGCCTCGGGATTGCCTGTAGATCTCGAAATACATTCAGTTCGCTCCTTGCGATAGTGTTTGCGCCTACCTGTGTGGCGCATCGTCGCAAGCCTAGCGGAGCGAGTTTTTTTCGCTATCGGGCATTTGTTTCCAATCGTTGGCAGATGTTTCTGAAGAGCGCGGGCTAGAGCGCACGCATTGGCGTCTGGATTGGCCAAAATGGCGTCATTTGCGTCTTGCAAGGCTATCGACGCTACTGCTTAATACGGGACGGCTCATGGCGTTGAAAATGCTTCGACGACCGACAAACACTATAAAAAGAGCATTCCCTTGACTGAGCATGGAACGGCACAGGCCACACGGGTCACGTTATCGCTGGTTGTCCCGGTTTTTAACGAGGAGGACAGTCTCGACGCGTTCATTCAGCGCATCGATGAAGTCTTCCAGCACCAGGCGTCGATTGTTCTGGAACTGGTGTTCATCAATGACGGCAGCACTGATGCCACACTTGAGCGGTTGCTGGATCGCCAGCGGCACGATTCGCGGCTGCGCATCGTCGATCTGAGTCGTAACTTCGGCAAAGAGGCGGCGTTATCCGCCGGTCTGCAGATCGCCACCGGGCAGATTGTGGTGCCTATCGATGCAGATCTGCAGGATCCGCCCGAAGTCATTCTGCATATGATCGAGCGTTGGCGCGAAGGGTACGAAGTGGTGCTCGGTCACCGCATCAGCCGCCGCAGCGACACCTGGGCCAAGCAGACTTCGGCGCATTGGTTCTACCGTCTGCACAACAAGATCGCCGAGCAACCGCTGCCGGAAAACGTCGGCGATTTCCGCTTGATGGACCGTTGTGTGGTCGATGCCTTGCTGACCTTGCCCGAGTCCCGGCGCTTCATGAAGGGCCTGTTCGCCTGGGTCGGATTTCGTACCACCCATGTCGATTACGAGCGACCCGAGCGTGTGGCAGGGCAGAGCAAGTTCAACGGTTGGCGGCTGTGGAACTTTGCCCTGGAAGGCATCACCAGTTTCAGTACCGAACCGTTGCGGATCTGGACTTACATCGGCGCCGCGGTGTCGCTGGTGTCCTTTGCCTTTGCCATGTTTATTGTGGTGCGCACATTGATCTATGGTATCGACATGCCCGGTTATGCCTCGCTGATGGTGGCCGTGACGTTCCTCGGTGGCCTGCAATTGATTGGCATCGGCGTACTCGGCGAGTACCTCGGCCGCACTTATATCGAATCCAAACGCCGGCCGGTTTTTCTGGTGCGTCGCGTCTACGATCCCAAGGACTGAAACATGGATCTCAAGGAAACCGACATCCTCGGCGACAGCATCGGCGAGCATTGGTATTACTGCTCCAAAGCGGCGGCGACTCGGCGTCTGCTCGGTGATGCGCCGATCACACGGATTCTCGACGTGGGCGCCGGGTCGGGGTTTTTCTCGCACCATCTGCTGACCCAAACCTCGGCGCAGGAGGCGTGGTGCGTCGATATCAGCTACCCCGCCGACTCCGATGCGAGCACTGCGGGCAAACCGGTGCATTACCGCCGCGATATCGACGCCATCGACGCGGATCTGGTGCTGCTCATGGACGTGCTGGAGCATGTCGACGACGACCTCGGCCTGCTCAAGGCTTATGTCGACAAGGTACCGTCCGGCAGCCGTTTCCTGATGACCGTACCGGCGTTTCAGTTTCTGTGGAGCGGTCACGACGACTTCCTCGAACACAAGCGCCGCTACACCCTGCCGCAGTTTGAAACCCTGGCTCGTGACGCCGGTTTGACTGTTCAGCGCGGTGCCTACTATTTCGGAGCGGTGTTTCCGATCGCGGCAGCGTTGCGTTTGTTGCCCAAAGGGCCGCAGGCTGCAGCACCGCAGTCGCAGCTCAAGCGTCATCATCCGCTGGTCAACGGCGTACTCAAGACCCTCTGCAGCCTTGAACTGCCGCTGATGGGCATCAATCGTCTGGCCGGTCTGAGCGTGTTTGTGCTGGCGCGCAAACCGTGACCTCAGCCGACAGATCGGCGTTGATCCAGCGCGGCTTGCGGTTTGCCGTGACCGGTCTGTTCGTCACCGCGCTGCACGCACTGGTGGCGGTGCTGTTCATCCATTTCGTCGCGCCGCACCCGCCACTCGCCAACGGTGTGGCGTTTGCCGTGGCGACGGTGGTGTCCTACGTGATCAACACCACCTGGAGTTTTTCGGCCCGTTTGCATGGCAAAACCCTGCTGCGCTTCATGCTGGTGTCCTGCGGCGGCTTTTTCCTGGCGATGTCCGTCGCGTGGGCGGCGCAGATTGCCGGACTGCACTATTTGCTGGGCATCGGCGCCGTAGCCCTGATCATTCCGGCATTCACCTTCGTGCTGCATAACTTCTGGACGTATCGATGAGGGGCTTGAACAAGCATCCAGCCTTGGCGCTGTTGCCAGTCCTGCTGGGCGCGCTGGCGTTTTTTCTGGTGATCGGCCCGCGTGCCCTCGACCCGCAAAACATCGCCTGGCTCAAGGACGGTGATCCGGCGACGCATTACCTGGGCTGGGTATTTTTTCGCCATTCTCCCTGGACTTTTCCCCTCGGGCTGAATCCGTCCTATGGGATGGAACTGGGCAGCTCGATCATTTTTTCCGATTCCAATCCGCTGCTGGCGCTGCTGTTCAAACCGTTCAATGGCTGGTTGCCGGAGACGTTCCAGTATTTCGGTTTATGGCTGCTGGCGTGTTTCATTATGCAGGCCTGGTTTGCCTGGAAGCTGCTCGGCTTGATCACCGACAACCCCGTGTTGCGCCTGCTTGGCGCCGGGCTCCTGGTGTTTTCGCCGCCGATGTTTCTGCGTACCGGTGGACATCTTTCGCTGGTCGGGCACTTCCTGATTCTCGCGGCGTTGTATCTGGCACTCCACCCGGCACTCGAGCGTAGACGTTTGGCGTGGGGGGCATTGCTCGCCGTGACGGCACTGGTTCACGCTTACCTGTTAGGCATGGTGGCGCTGATCTGGGTCGCGGATCTGTTTGGCAAGTTGTGGGTCGGCAAGCTGACGCGCCGTCAGGTCTTTATCGAGCTGGGCGGCTTGTTCGCGTTGGTGAGCGTGTGCTGCTGGCAGGCGGGTTATTTCAGTATTACCGATGGCGCGGCGGGCGGCGGTTTCGGCTTTTATCGAATGAACCTGTTGTCGCTGGTGGATCCAGACGGTTGGTCATTTGTCTTGCCAGGTATCCCCAAGGGCGCAGGCGATTACGAAGGTTTCAACTACCTGGGGCTGGGTGTCCTGTTGCTGCTGCCGCTGGCCGCTATCGGCTGGTACAAAAGTGGTATCTCGTTGAAGGCTTTGTTGTGCAGTCGCCCGTTCTTGTTGTTGGCGTTGATCGGATTGACGCTGTTCGCCCTGTCGAACCAGATCGGATTCGGCCTGCAGACGTTCAGCTATCCGCTGCCAGAATTCGTGCTGCGTGCAGCGAGTATTTTTCGCGCTTCGGGCCGGATGTTCTGGCCGGTGTTTTACGCCATCGTGATATTGCTCACTTATCTGGTGGTGCGCGGTTATCGGCCGCGTATCGCCATGGGGTTGCTGGCGCTGGCGTTGGTGGTGCAAGTCGCCGACACCCGGATTGCCTGGGCAGGTTTGAGAGCAACGAAAATGCTGCCCGAAGCCTCGGCCTGGGCCAGTCCGATGCATGATCCGTTCTGGGCCAGTGCGGCGGCGCACTACAAGAACGTCCGTGCCGTGACACCGAAAAATCAGCCGGACCAGTGGCAGGCGATTGCCGATTTTGCCGGCTCCCATGGGTTGAAAACCGACGCAGCTTACCTGGGGCGTACGAGCCCCAAGGCGCTGGACAAGCTGCTGCGCACGACGCAAAGCCAGCTCGCCAGCGGCCAGTACGACAGCGATTCGCTGTACATCCTCGATGACGACGCGCTGGAGTTGGCGGTCAAGAGCATCCGCAGCGACACCGATCTGTTGACCCGGGTCGACGACTTTGTCGTGCTGGCCCCGGGCTGGAAACACTGTAATGACTGTCTGGCGATGGTCGATCAGGGGCGAGCGCTGTCCTCGATACCCTTGAGCCAGCCGGGACTGGTGCAGACGTTCAACCGCAGCACTCGGCAACTGGTCAAAGGCTGGTCCACGCCGGAAGCCTGGGGCACCTGGAGTGATGGACAGGATGCAGAACTGCGACTGCGCGTCGCTCCCGGGTCGCATGCACTGGTGATTGATGCCCTGGCCTTTGCCATGCCGCCGAACCTCAGCCAGCGAGTGATCGTCAGCATCAATGGCGTCGAGGCATTGTCGACGCGTCTGACTGAGGTGCAGGGCAATCGGCTGGAAATACCGCTCAGCGCAGCGCAGGTCGCCGGGGAATATCTGAATGTTCGATTGCATCTGCCCGATGCAGTCAGTCCGCAAAAGCTGGGCTTCAACGACGATGCGCGAGTCATGGGGCTGGGGTTGAAAACCCTGACGGTGCAGTGAAATTGTCGAACAAACCGCCAATCGTCGGATAGACGTCAGTCCCAAGGACTTCATACACTGCCGGCAGTCTGGGGAGCGGGGACAATGGATGAATCGAAATGAATTACGCAAGGCCGACATCAACCTGATGGTGGTGTTCGAGACCTTGATGCTCGAACGCAACGTGACCCGGGCGGCGGAGAAGCTGTTTCTCGGCCAGCCGACCATCAGTTCGGCGCTCAATCGCTTGCGCGCGATGTTCAACGATCCGCTGTTCATTCGCGTCGGCCATCGCATGGAGCCGACTGCCCGGGCCGAAGAGCTGTTCAAGTACCTGTCGCCGGCCCTTGACTCGCTGTCGGTGGCGCTGAGCCTGACTCACGATTTCGACCCGGCCGTGAGCAACATGACGTTCCGGATCGGCCTGTCCGATGACGTCGAATTCGGCCTGCTGCCTCCGCTGCTGCGGGCATTGCGCCAAGAGGCACCGAGCGTGGTGTTCGTGGTGCAACACGTCGACTACTGGCGGATCCCCGATCTGCTGGCCGCCGGCGACATCACCGTCGGTATCAGCCAGACCCGGGGCCTGCCGGCCAATGCCAAGCGCAAACTGCTGCGGCATATCCAGCCGAGCATCCTGCGCGCCGATGCCTCGGATTCGCCGCTGACCCTTGATGAATACTGTTCACGCCCGCACGTGCTGGTGTCGCACACCGCCAACATCAGCGGCTATGCCGATGAGTGGCTGGCGGAGATCGGCCGCACCCGGCATGTGGTGTTGTCGGTGCCGCAATACAGTGCGCTGCCGGCATTGCTGGCCGGCACCGACCTGATCGCCAGCCTGCCGGACTACACCGCCGAAGCCATGGCTGCCTCCGGGCTGTTGTTCAAGGAACCGTTTCCGTTCAAGACGCCGATGCTGGATCTGTCGATGGTCTGGCTCAGCCACGTCGATAGCGATCCGGCCGAGCGCTGGCTGCGTTCGCGGCTTGAAGCGTTCATGAGCGAACGGCCACTGACCGCGCCCTGAATCCCACCACAAATCTCCCCTGTAGGAGTGAGCCTGCTCGCGATGAGAGTGTGTCAGTCGACATTGATGTTGTCTGACACGTCTCCATCGCGAGCAGGCTCACTCCTACAAGGGTTTGCGTTCGTCTGGTCGGGCTGCTTTGCTCAATGGCAAAGTCCTCGGCGGAGACCTGACCCATGAGCATTTCCCGTTCGTTGCTGCGTGGGCGCGGCAGTCTCGACAGTGGCAAGGTCGGCATGGTCGAACTGTTTTTCGATCTGGTGTTCGTGTTTGCCGTGACTCAGCTCTCGCATTCGCTGCTCGCGCATCTTTCGATTCTGGGCGCGGTGCAGGTGGCGCTGTTGATGGTCGCGGTGTGGTGGGTGTGGATTTTCACTTCGTGGATTACCAACTGGCTCGACCCGGAAAAACTGCCGATCCGCCTCGGACTGTTCGGGCTGATGATCGCCGGTCTGTTGCTGTCGTCCTCGATCCCCAAGGCTTTCACCGAGCGCGGGCTGATGTTTGCCTCGGCGTTCGTGTTCATGCAGGTCGGGCGCACGTTGTTTGCGATCTGGGCGGTGCGTGGCGAATCGCTGAGCATGACCCGCAACTTCCAGCGGATTCTGGCGTGGTTGATGTTCTCAGGCGTGTTCTGGATCGCCGGGGCCTTTCTTGACGGGCAGCAACGTCTGCTGTGTTGGGCGCTGGCGCTGTTGATCGAGCTGATCTCGCCTTCGCTGTATTTCTGGGTGCCGGGGCTGGGGCGGTCGTCGTTGAGTGACTGGAACGTCGAAGGCAATCACATGGCCGAGCGTTGCGCGCTGTTCGTGATCATCGCCCTGGGCGAATCGTTGCTGGTGACCGGCGCGACGTTCGCCGAACTGACGCTGAGCGCCACCGGAGTCATGGCGTTTCTGGTGGCGGTGCTGGGCAGCATCGGCATGTGGTGGGTGTACTTCGACAGCGGCGCCGAGCGCGCGCATCATCGCATCGCGCATTCGAGCGATCCCGGGCGCCAGGCGCGCATCGCCTACACCTACCTGCACGTGCTGATCGTTGCCGGGGTGATCGTCAGTGCGGTGGCCGACGAACTGGTGCTGGTGCATCCGGATCACGCCGGTGACGCCGGGATCCTGGTGATCATTGGCGGGCCATGGCTGTTTCTGTTGGGCAATGCGCTGTTCAAGTGGGTCATGTCCGACCGACCGCTGCCGCCGTTGTCGCATCTGGCGGGGCTGGTGTTGCTTACGCTGGCGCTGCCGCTGACGTTGAACCACTGGTTTTCGGCGCTGGTGCTCGGGGCGCTGACCACGGCGATCGTGGTGCTGGTGGCTCTGTGGGAAAGCCTGGCATTGCGTCAGGCGTCGGCCTCGATAACCTCGGAAAAAGCCGCAGGAGAGTAGGGCAGCGCTGTGGTATATGTACGACCTTTCTGCCGACTGACTGGAGCACCCCATGCCACACCTGCACATGGAATACACCGCCAACCTGCCGCAGTTGAACGCTGATGTGGCGTTGATCCGGCTCAACAACGCCCTGGTGGGTTCCGGTCAGTTCGCTGCGGAGTTCGATATCAAGAGCCGGGCGGTGAAGGTCGAGACCTTCAAGGTCGGTACCGGCATGGGTGAGCGTGCTTTCATCCATGTGAAGCTGGCGCTGCTCAGCGGTCGTTCGCCGCAGATCAAGAAGCAGCTCTCGGACAGCCTGCTGGCGGTGTTGCAGGATCTGTGCGAATGGCCGGCCGGGGTCGAAGTGCAGTTGTGTGTGGAGTTGCTCGATATCGACCGCGATTCCTACACCAAGACTGCCATCGGCGTGTAGGACTCAGGCCGCTTCCAGCTCACTGCACACTTTGATCACCTGCTCGCGCAGCCAGACGTTGGCGCTGTCCTGGTCGGCGCTCTGGCTCCATTGCATGTCGAGGGTGAATCCCGGCAGGCCGTTCGGCGCTTCGCAGTGATTGAACACCGCGTCGTTGGTCAGCAGGCGCTGGATGCGTCGGGGCAGGGTGAGAATGAAGTCGGTGCCGGTGATCATCTTCAATGCCGCGCTGTAGCTGTTGGAGCGCGCGACGATCTGCCGTTTCTGCGCCTGACGTGCCAGCCAGCCATCGACCATGTTGGTGGTGGACGTCCACGGTGTCGGGAACACATGGCGCCGCTCGGTGAAGGCCTGCAGGCTCAGGCGCGGTTCCAGCGGCGTGGCACGTTTGTCGAAGACGCAGACCAGATCGTCCTCCAGGAGCATTCGCGATTTTAGGTCGGTGTGGCTGCGGTGGAAGTTGGGGCCGAAGCAGATCACCAGGTCAAGACTGCCGTCGCGCAGTTCGTCGGCGGGTACGTCAGTCTCGAACTTGTGCACGTTGACCACCACCGGCAAATCGTCGAAGTCGAAGCGCTTCAACAGGCGCGGCAATACCAGTTGCTCGAAATATTCCGGGGCGCAGATATTGAAGGTCACCGCTTGCCGGGTCGGGTCAAAGGCCGGGGCGCCGGCGTGGCACAGGTTGATGCTTTCGAGGATCTTCTGCACATGGCCGTACATGGTGCCGGCCTTGTAGGTGGGGCGCATGCCCGTGCGGGTGTTGATGAACAACTCGTCTTCGAAACTGGTGCGCAATTTTTTCAGGCAGTAGCTGACAGTGGACTGGCTGACGCACAGCGTCTCCGAGACATCCGTGACGCTGCTTTGCTCATACACGGCGATAAACACCATGAGGTCCTGCATGTCGAGCTTTCGAAGCAAGTTACTGTTCAGCATCCGTTCCGTCCCGCTGTGCTCCTTGCGCTGAATCCGCGCAAACGTGTGCGCATGATCGTAGCGGAACGATGGTGCCAGGACAAAGCCCTGTAGGACGTTTCAATGTCGCCAGTGGGACAGAAACTTTTAGCAACACGACGTCGGCAAATAAACCGCAAAAAGATGGCAACAGGCCTCTAGCCCGGCGGCGGCATTCGGCTTCAACAGATGTGTCGGGCGTACTGCCGAGGGTCGAAGCGCAGCACTATCAGCAGCATCACCACCATCACTGCGGTCAGCGACCACCAGGCCCATTCGAAGCTGCCGAGCCGGTCGCGGATCACTCCGGCCAGCAGCGGCGAAAGCCCGGCGATCAAGTAGCCGATGCCTTGCACAAACGCGGTCAGGCTGCCGGCGCGCTGCGGGTTGTCGAGGTGATCGAGGGAGACGATCAAACTCATCGGGAACAAGCCGCCAATCCCCAGCCCCAACAGGCACGGCCACAGCAGGCTGAGGTGTTGCGGGCTGAGGATCAGTCCGCAGAAGCCGCCGATGATCAGCAGCAGCAACCCTGCGAGGACGATACGGCGATCACGGCTACGGTTGGCGATGGCCGGAGTCACCAACCCGGAAATCACCTCCATGGCGGTCAGAAAACCCAGCAGCAGCCCGGCCTGCTGTTCGCTCCAGCCTTGTTCCACGTAGTACGGCGCCAGCCAGGCGAGTACGCAGGTGTAGGACGCCGTGCCGAGCCCGAAGAAAAGGGCGAGCAGCCAGGCGCGGGAATTACGCGTGAAGAACTCTTTTCCTACAGGCGTGATCTGGAGGGATGACGAGGTCGACTGTGTCCACCAGACCAGCAACGCGAGCAAGGAAAGTGCCGCCCAGATCGCCAGCCCGATGCGCCAGCTGCCGGTCAGCACCAGCACCAGCGGCGACAATGAGGCGGCCAGCGCGGCGCCGCCCATGATCGATGTGACATACAGGCCCATGCACAGCGCCACATGGTCGGGGAAGCGTGACTTGATCAGCACCGGCATCAGCGCCTGAATCAGGGCGATACCCATCCCGGCCAGCACCGCGCTGCCAATCAACTGCGGTGCCGAATCGAGCACCAGCCGCGACAGCGTCGCCAGGCCGATGATCAACAACGACAGGATCACCGTGCGTTGCTCGCCCAGGCGCCGGCTGATGCCGATACCGAAAAACATCGCCACCCCCATCGCCATCACCGGCAGCATGGTCAGCAGCGATGCCACGCTGAAACTCAGCGGGATATCGCCACGAATTGCCGACAGCAACGGCCCGACGGCGGCCATGGATGGGCGCAGATTGAGTGCGACGAGAATGATCCCGAACATCAGCCAGGCAGCGGGGCGGGTGGTGGCGCGGACATTTTGCATCGGCAGACTCTGGATTGCGGAGGCTGTCGATTAGGCGACGCAGCACACGTATCGGCAAATCAGATTTCCCGAGCATTATTTAAAAACTAAATATGACTCTCCCCACTGTAGGAGCTGCCGCAGGCTGCGATCTTTTGACGTTGGTTTTTAAAAACAAGATCAAAAGATCGCAGCCTGCGGCAGCTCCTACACGGGGCGCTCCGATTAATTTTGTCAATCTCGCTGTAAGACTATTCTTTCTCTCTGGCAGGACATTTCGTTACAGCTCTGGCCCAGCGCAGGCGCGTAAAACGTCGGCGGCGATATATACTGCGCGCCATTCTTCAAGGGAGAGCCGTGTGGCCATCGATATTCACTGGATTCGCGACAACGAAAGCCTCGCGCAGTTTTGCGCCGAGTGGCAGCAACTGCCGTTCGTTGCCCTCGACACCGAATTCATGCGGGTCGACACCTTCTACCCGATTGCCGGCTTGCTGCAGGTCGGTGACGGCAAACGCGCCTACCTGATCGATCCGCTGACCATTGACGCCTGGCAACCGCTGGCGGCGTTGCTGGAAAACCCGGCGGTGCTCAAAGTCCTGCATGCCTGCAGCGAAGATCTCGAAGTGTTGCTGCGCCTGACCGGCAGCCTGCCGGCGCCGCTGTTCGACACACAATTGGCAGCGGCCTACCTGAACCTTGGGTTCTCGATGGGCTATTCGCGGCTGGTGCAGGAAGTGCTGGGCATTGAGTTGCCGAAGGGCGAAACCCGTTCCGACTGGTTGCAGCGTCCACTTTCCGACACACAAATCAGCTATGCCGCCGAAGACGCGGTGCATCTTGCGGAAGTTTTCGTACAGCTGCGGCCGAAACTGTCCGACGACAAGTTCGCCTGGGTGCTGGAGGACGGCGCCGAACTGGTCGCCAACCTGCGCCGCGAGACCGACCCGTACGAGGTCTACCGCGAAGCCAAACTGGCGTGGAAACTGTCCCGCGCGCAACTGGCGGTGCTGCGTGAACTGTGCGCCTGGCGTGAAAAAGAAGCGCGTGCCCGTGATCTGCCGCGCAACCGCATCATCCGTGAACACTCGCTGTGGCCGCTGGCCCGCACGCAACCGGACAACCTCGCCGCGCTGGGCAAGATCGAAGACATGCACCCGCGTACCGTGCGTCAGGACGGCCAATTTCTGCTTGATCTGATCAAGCGCTCTGGCAGTGTGGGGCCTGATCAATGGCCGCCGGCGGTGCCGGAACCATTGCCGGTCGAAGCCGCTGCGCTGATCAAGCAACTGCGCGCCCTCGGCCAGGTCGAAGCCGAACGCCTGGGCATCGCCCCGGAACTGATGCTGCGCAAGAAAACCCTCGAAGCGCTGGTCAAAAGCGGCTTCCCCGAGGGCCCATATCAATTGCCTGAGTCGCTGCGTGGCTGGCGCCGCGAACTCATGGGCCAGAAGCTGCTCGACAGCCTGGCCACCGCCGGAGAACAGCCTTGAAACGTATTTGCTCCATTTATCAAAGCTCCAAGCGAAGCGGGATGTACCTTTATGTGCTCAAGAGCGATGCTCTGGAGCGTGTGCCGGAACCCCTGATGCTGGCGTTCGGCAAGCCGAAACATGCCTTCGATCTGGTGCTGTCGCCTGAGCGCAAGCTGGCTAGCGAGGACATCGTCGTGGTCCTGGAAAACCTCGACAAGCAGGGCTATCACCTGCAGATGCCACCGGCCGAGGACGAGTATATCGAACACCTGCCCGAAGAATTGCTGCGACGCAACGACCCGGTCTGATCTGCGAGGCCCTGTTCTGGGCCTCTTGCCACCCTGGAACTGATTTTACGGCGACGACCGCCACGAAGGAGCACGGCTCTTTCGGCGGTTGCCTGCACGGTTTGCGAAAGGTTTGAAGATGCGCGTTCTGATTGCTGAACACGACCACGCGGTGTACGCCCGGCTGCTGCGTCAGGCGGCCCCCGAACTCGAAGTACTGACCAGTGGCGACTCTGCCGAACTGGCCCGTCAGGCTGCCGATTGCCCGGTGTGGCTGGGGCAGCCGGATCTGCTGGCGACCCTGCTGCGTCAGGGCCATCAGCCGCAATGGCTGCAATCGACCTGGGCCGGCATCACGCCGTTGCTCGCTGACGGCTTGCGCCGCGATTACCGCCTGACCCGCGCAGTGGGGATCTTCGGTCAGGTGATGGCCGAATACGTGCTGACCTACATGCTCGGCCACGAGCGGGAAGTGCTGGCGCGTCTGGTCAGCCAGGTCGAGCGCAAGTGGGACAACCGCACCGGCCAGAGTCTGGTCGGGCGCAAGGTGCTGATCGTCGGCACCGGCGATATCGGCCAGAGCGTGGCGCAGTTTCTGCTGCCGTTTGGCGTCGAGCTGTACGGCATCGCCAGCAGCGCGCGCGAGCAGGCGCCGTTCGTCGAAGTCGGCTCGATGGCGGATCTGCCACGGCTGGTGGGCGTGGTCGATTACGTGGTCAATCTGCTGCCGAATACCGAGCACACCCACGACATTTATGACGCGGCGCTGTTCAAGCAATTCAAGCCGACCGGGTTGTTCATCAACGTCGGACGCGGCGTGGCGGTGGTTGATGCGGATCTGGTGGAAGCCCTGAAGGAAGGGCATCTGGCCGGTGCGGTGATCGACGTCTGCCGTCAGGAGCCGTTGCCGCAACGCCATCCGTTCTGGACGGCGTGGGGCTTGTTGCTGACCGGACACAGCTCGGCACCGACGTCGCCAGCGTTGATGGTGCAGTTGTTCGTCGAGAACCTGAAGGCGTATCAGGCGGGAGAAGCGTTGCGCGGGGAAGTGGATTTCAACCGCGGATATTAAATCCACCGCGATACCTGTAGGAGTGAGCCTGCTCGCGATGAGGGTGTGTCAGTCGACATTGATGTTGTCTGACACTACGCCATCGCGAGCAGGCTCACTCCTACAGTGGTTTTTGCATGGTGGCTTAGAGGGTGAAGTCGCCTTCCGCCACCAGCTCGCTCAGCGGACGACGCGGGCTCGGCTCTTCACGGGCCTGCAGGTACTCGGCCAGAGTTGCCTTGTCACCCAGCTTGCCGACAGCCACCGCCGCATGCAGCGCATAACCTTGCGGAATGTTCAGCTCCTTGCGGGTCAGCTCCTGATCGAAACCGGCCATGCCGTGGGTGTGCCAGCCGCTGATGCTCGCTTGCAGCGCCAGGTGGCCCCAGGCCGAACCGGTGTCGAAGGTGTGCCACAGCGCCGGGGACTCTTCGCTGGCGCCGGGGGCGGTGAAGGTGGTTTTCGAAATCACGATCACCAGCGCCGAAGCGTGTTGCGCCCAGCTGCGGTTGAATTCATTCAGCAGGCCCAGGAAGCGCTCCCAGTTCGGCGTGTCACGGCGCGCATACAGAAAGCGCCATGGCTGCGAGTTGTAGGCCGACGGCGCCCAGCGTGCGGCTTCGAAAAAGCTCAGCAGGGTTTCTTCCGGGATCGCTTCACCGGTGAAGGCGCGGGGCGACCAGCGGTCGGTGAACTGCGGGTGAATGGCGTAATCGGCGACGCGAGGGTTGGCACTCATCAAAAGATTCCTTGCTGTGTTTGAGTCATGAATTCGTGGCAAAACCCTACTGGGCGGCGATTCGGCTGACAAGCGCGATTTACCGACAGTCGCCAGCGCTTGGCCCGCAAGGCCTTGGGCACTAGACTGGCGGCCTTTTCACCACCTGATGTTGATGCTTGAACCATGGCCGCCATAGTCGAACCGTTCTGGAAACGCAAAACCCTCGAGCAACTGGATCACGAGGAATGGGAATCGCTGTGCGACGGCTGCGGTCTGTGCTGCCTGCAGAAACTCGAAGATGAAGAAGACAACAGCGTCTATTACACGCGCATCGCCTGCAAACTGCTGGACCTGAAAACCTGCCAGTGCAGCGACTACCCGAATCGCATCAAGTTTGTCCCGGACTGTATCCAGCTCACTCCGGGCCAGGCCGAAGAATTCAAATGGCTACCGCCGACCTGCGGTTATCGTCTGGTCAGCGAAGGCAAGGATCTGCCGCTGTGGCACCACCTGGTGTGCGGCGATCGTGACGCCGTGCACCACGAACGGATTTCCCAGTCCGGGCGCATGCTCGCCGAAGGCAGCGTGCCGGAGGACGACTGGGAAGATCACCTGATTTTTCGGGCTGGTTAAGCACCAAGGTTTTCCAGGATTCAACAAGGAGTGTGTATGGCTGGGGGATTGCTGCGGGCATCGCTGATCGCTCTGATGGCGCTAAGCGCACCAGTGTGGGCGGCGAAAAAAGTCGACCTCGATTACCACGTACGCCTGTTGCCGCAAAGCGATCAGGCCGAAGTACGCCTGACCCTGGCCAAAGGCGAAGCGGTGCGCAGCCTCGACTTTGACCTCGGTGACGGCAGCCATTACAGCGACTTCAAGGCCGACGGCCAGTGGCAACTGACCCCGGGCAAACAGACCCGGGGCCTCTGGCGCCCGATCGGCGACAAGCCCAGCCTGACTTATCGCGTCACCATCAGCCACGGCCGCAAGAGCGGCAGCTTCGACACACGCATGACCCCGAGCTGGGCGCTGCTGCGTGGTGATGATCTGGTGCCGCCGGCCAGGCTCGATCAGCAGGATGGCGTCGAGCTGGTGTCGCGTCTGCAATTCGAACTGCCCAATGGCTGGCAAAGCGTTGAAACCGCCTGGCCGCGCATCGGCAAGAACAAATTCCGCATCGACAACCCGTCACGCCTGTTCGACCGCCCGACCGGCTGGATGCTCGCCGGTCACCTCGGCAGCCGCCGCACGCGCCTGGGCGAAACCGAAGTCACCGTGGCCTCACCGCAAGGGCAGGGCATGCGCCGCATGGATGTGCTGACCTTGCTGACGTTCGTCTGGCCGCAGGTGCAAGCGGTCTATCCCCGGCATCCGAAAAAACTGCTAATCGTCGGTGCCAACGACCCGATGTGGCGCGGCAGCCTCGGTGCGCATGAGTCCATTTACCTGAACACACGTTTGCCGCTGGTCAGCGAGAGCGGCAGCAGTGCGCTGGTACGTGAGCTGGCGCAGGTGTTCGGGCGCATCAATGACGAACAGCGCAGCGACTGGATCAGCGAAGGCTTTGCCGAGTACTACGCGATCGAACTGCTGCGGCGTGCCGGGGGCATGAGCGATGAGCGCTATCAGGCGTTGCAGGCGAAGTTGACCCGGGACAGTCAGAAAGTCACGACCCTGCGCGGCGAACAGATCAGTGCGGCGCAGCTTGCAAAAGCGGTGATTGTCTTGCAGGAACTGGATCGCGAGATTCGCTTGAAGACGCGCAACAAACGTTCGCTGGATGATGTGTTGCGCGGGGCGATGCATCTGGGGACGGTGAGTACCAAGGAGTTTGTGCAACTGGCCGAGAGTGTTCTGGGCGAGTCTTCCAAAGTCCTCGATAGCGCATTGTTGCAGTAAAGATCAAAGGATCGCAGGCTGCGGCAGCTCCTACAGGGGAAACGCATTCCACATGTAGGAGCTGCCGCAGGCTGCGATCTTTTGCTTTTAAACCCCGGCCTTCGGCGATTTCACCGAATCATTGCCGGTCACCGTCGCGGTGCTGGTTGCCGCCTCCGCGTTGGCCTTGAGCTGGCTCAGTTCTTCACCGGCGCGCTCGATCTTCGCCCGCACGTTGTTTATGTCCTGACGGCTTTTCTCCAGCAAGCTTTTCACCGAGCTGTGCCCAGTGATGCCACGGGCCATCGCCACGCCGCCAATTGCCACCTGAATCAGACCGAACACGCCGCCACGGCGCAGGCCCTTGCCGACCATGATCACGCCACCGGCCAGCGAGCCGATGCGCTCCCAGCCCTGGACGTTCTGCTCGGTCGGGCTCTGGAACGGGGTGGAATCGATACGTTGGACGCGTTTGAGTTCGGTCATGATCTGTCTCCCAGGCAATGTGCAATAGATAGATAAGCTGACTGCCGCAGCGGCCGGCTCGTTCCATCGAATGTGCGACGTTTCAGCGGAATTTCGGCCCGGAGCGAGTATTCAGGCCCTTGGCCATGCGGTCGTAAAGCACCACGTTGACCGTCGCCGCCAGGTTCATGCAGCCGGTGGTCGGGATGTACACCACGTCTTCACACCAGTCGCGGATCTCTTTATCCAGCGAGCCGTCTTCCGGGCCGAAGATGTACAGCGCGCGGTCCGGGTGGGTGTATTCCGGTAGCGGGCGGGCGCCCTCGACCAGTTCCACGGCGACCGGGACGCAGTTGAGCGGGAGGATTTTTTTCAGGTCGTCGATGCCGATCAGCGGGATGTCGTAGTGCACGCGCTTGGTGTCGGTGACGAAATCGGCGGCGCGTTCATAACGCTTGCCGGTGTAAAACACCGACGCCACGCCGTAACAGCCTGCGGCGCGCATCACCGAACCGACGTTCTCCGGTGATTTGGGGTTGTACAAACCAATGCAGCTGTAACGTTTGTCTGCCACGAGCGGGGTGCCTTCGGGAAAAAGAGGGCGATTATACGGGGATAAGATCAAAAGATCGCAGCCTTCGGCAGCTCCTACAATTGAATGGCGTACACCCTGTAGGAGCTGCCGAAGGCTGCGATCTTTTGCTTTTAATCTTCTTTTTTCATCAGCCCTGCGAGGGCGGCGAACGGGTTATGCGTGGCCTTGGCGATTTTCGGCGTGCTCAGCGAGCCGTCGCCGAAATATTGCTGGTCGGTGTAGCGCGAGTGTTCGTTGTCGTGGCAATACAGGCACAACAGTTCCCAGTTCGAGCCATCCTGCGGGTTGTTGTCGTGGTTGTGATCGCGGTGGTGCACGGTCAGTTCGCTCAGACGCTTGCCGGAAAACTCACGGGCGCAGCGGCCGCAGACGTGCGGATACATCTTCAGGGCCTTGTCGCGGTAGCCCATTTCCTTGTCGCGCTGGTTGTCGGCAAGGATGCGATCGAGCTTCGACGTGTTGGTCGGGGTGGACGAACTCATGGGTTCACCTTTGTAAAAGGACTAATGACGGTTATGTGCAGAGTTTAGCTCAGCCCTTGAGCTTCTCGGCAATCCAGATCGTGTGGCGGGTGCCCTTGTTGCCGTGGGCGAAGACCTGGACTTCTTCGGCCTTGAACCCGGCCTTCTTCAATTTGTCGGAAAACTGCCGGTCAGCACTGGCCGACCACACCGCCAGCACACCTTTGGGCCGCAGGGCCTTGGCGCAGGCGTTCAGACCGGCGGCCGAGTACAGCCAGCTGTTGGCCTTCTGGGTCAGGCCTTCGGGGCCGTTGTCGACATCGAGCATGATCGCGTCGAAGCCGCTCGGCTCGCTTTGCAGGACCTTGGCCACGTCGTCTTGACGGATCACCGTGCGCGGGTCGAGCAATGGTCGTCCGGACTTTTCACCGAGCGGCCCGCGATTCCACTCGACCACGCCGGGCACCAGTTCGGCGACCACCACTTCGGCACCCTTGCCCAGGTGCTTGAGCGCCGAGGCGAGAGTGAAACCCATGCCCAGACCGCCAATCAGCACCCGCGAATTCGGCCGGCCGGCGACCTTGCGGCAAGGGATCTCGGCCAGCGCATCTTCGGAACCGTGCATGCGCGTGTTCATCAATTGCCCGCCGTCGCCGCCCTGGATCTTGATGACGAAATCCTCGCCATACTCGAACAGGCACAGGGCACCGCCGTTGTCAGGGATCGGCGTGGTGTCGAGCAGAACGAAACGTTTCATGGAAATCTCTACAAGGGGGAAGGCAAGCAGGCCCGTTGGGAGTAGCCTGAGCGCAGACTAAAGGCCAAACGGAGCCCTTGATGAAGCGCACCATTCTAACGGTCATTGCCCTGGCCGCGCTCTCGATTACTGCAGTGCAGGCGCAGCAGACCATTCCGGTCAGCCCGACGCCGCAACCCGGCTCGCCGGGAACCGCCACGCCGACGCCGTATCCGCAAATCACCCCGATCAGCGCACCGAAGGCCGGTGCCGGCAGTGGCAGCCCGCCGCTGGTGCCGATCGAAATGCCCAGCCCGCCGAGCAAGGATCAACCGGTGCCGGGCATCGAGCCGAGCGGCACCAAGGTCAAATCCCCCGGCGGTTAAACCTGTTGCGCCGCCAGTTGGCCGTCGGCCATGCGCAAACGTTTGGAGAGTGACACGGCAAGGGCGCGGATGATCTTGGCGGCGATCTTCGGCGCGTCGTTGAGCATTTTTTCCAGCGAGTCCTTGCCCAGGTTCAGCAGTTGGCAGTTGCTCGCGGCGATGCAGGTGGCCGAACGGCGCTCACCATCGAGCACCGCCATTTCGCCAAACGCCCGCCCGCTGCGCAGGGTGGCCATGGTGATGACCTGGCCGTCGGGGCCAGTCTTTTGCACGGCGACCTGACCGGTGTGGAGGATGCACATGAAACTGCCGGCATCGCCCTCACGGAAGATTGCTTCGCCCTCGGCTACAGTGCTGATGCTGAAGTAGCCTGATGCCGCGGCAAAGTCCGCCAGTTGCAATTGATCGAACAGGCCACAGTCCATCAGCCAGTCGCGAATTTCGTTGTTCAGTAAGGTCGGTTCTGACATGTCGTTGCGGTCTTTATTGTTTTCACATTTCAAGGCACTTCACGATCCCCTGTAGGAGCTGCCGAAGGCTGCGATCTTTTGATTTTGAAAGACAAGATCAAAAGATCGCAGCCTGCGGCAGCTCCTACAGGTGTTCATAGGTATCGGCCCCTTGGGTCTGGAATTAAGACCCAAGTGACCGACGGAGTTCCTCAGGCCAGGCCCAAAACCTTGAACACAAATGCATATTCGAGCGCTACGTCACGTAATCCCTGATAACGCCCGCTCATGCCGCCGTGCCCGGCGCCGAGTTCGGTCTTGAGCAGCAGCAGGTTGTCGTCGGTCTTGGTCGCGCGCAGTTTCGCCACCCACTTGGCCGCTTCCCAGTACTGCACGCGGCTGTCGTTGTAGCCGGCGATGACCAGGGTTGCCGGGTAATCCTGCGCGGTGACATTTTCGTACGGCGCGTACGCTTTGATCCGCTCGTAGACGTCCGGCTCTTCCGGGTTGCCCCACTCGTCGTATTCGGTGACGGTCAACGGCAAGTCCGGGTCGAGCATAGTGTTGAGCACGTCAACGAACGGCACTTCGGCAATCGCCACGCCGAACAGGTCCGGGCGCTGATTGAGCACCGCGCCAATCAACAGGCCGCCAGCGCTGCCGCCGCTGATCGCCAGTTTCTCGGCGGTGGTGATGCCGTTGAGGATCAGGAATTCGGCGCAGGCAATGAAGTCGCTGAAGGTGTTGTGCTTGTGTTCCTGTTTGCCGGCGCGATACCACGCCTCGCCCAGCTCACCACCGCCACGCACGTGGGCGATGGCGAAGGCCATGCCGCGATCCAGCAGGCTCAGGCGCGCGTGGGAGAACCACGGGTCGAGGCTGGAGCCGTAGGCGCCGTAACCGTACAGATACAGCGGCACCGGTTTACCGACCATCTCGCGTTTCATCACCAGACTGATCGGCACCTGCGTGCCGTCCGGCGCGGTGGCCCACAGGCGTTGGCTGACGTAGGCGTCGGCGTCGAACGGGCCGAGCACCGGGGTTTCTTTCAGGACGGTTTGCTCGCCGCTGGCCAGCAGTAACTGTCGTACCTGCGCCGGACGATTCAGCGCCTCGTAACGCAGACGGATGCGGTCGCTCTCGAACTCCAGGCTGTTCTGCACATAGAGGCTGTAAGCCGCGTCCGGCAATTGCACGCGATACGGCGTCTGTCCTTGCGGATGAACTTCGATGACCGGCAAACCGCCTTCGCGCAGACTCAGGGTCATGGCCGCCGTGTTCAGCGTCACGCCGTCGAGCATCACTGTGTCGCTGTGCGGGATGAGGTTCTGCCAATCGGCCTCGCCCGGCACCACGCCGGTATCCGGCGCCTGATAAAGGGCGAAGTTGATGCCGTCGCGATTGGTACGGATGAACCAGGTCCACACGCCATCCAGCGCGCCGTGGTCGACATCGTATTCGTGATCCTCGACCCGTGGCGCCATGCAAGTGAAGGGCAGGTGCGGCTGATGCGCGTCCAGTGCCCAGACTTCGCTGGTGGTCTTGCTGCCCAGGGTCAGCAGCAATTGCTGCTCGGAACTGGAGCGGTAGCAATGCAGGAAGAAACGCCCGTCCGGCTCGTGGAACACCTCTTCGGCGGCGGTGCCGTCGAGGCGATAGCGAAACAGTTTGTGCGGGCGATGGGTGTCGTCGAGCACACCGAAGAACAGCGTCAGGCTGTCGTTGGCCCAGGTCATGCTGCCGTCGCAGTCCTGAAATTCCAGTTCACTGACCTTGTCATTGGCCAGCTCCTTGACGAACAGCGTGTAGATCTCGTCGCCCGATGCGTCGACGCTGTAGGCCAGACGCTGGTGATCGGGGCTGATGCTGAACGCGCCGAGCGAGAAGAAACCGCCGTTGGCCAGCACGTTCGGGTCGAGCAGCAGTTGCTCGCGGCTTTCGTCGAGGGTCAGGCTGTCGTCGGCCGGACGTGGGCAACGGTAATGGCGGGCGTATTCGTCACCCGCCGTGGTGCGCGTGTAATACAGATACGGGCCCCATGGCGAGGGCAGGGACAGGTCGGTTTCGAGGATCCGGCCCTTGATCTCTTCGAACAGGCTCTCGCGCAGGCCGGCCTGATCGGCGGTTTGCGCTTCCTGATAGGCATTTTCGGCCTTGAGGTAGTCGAGCACCGCGTCGGTGTTGCGTTCCTGCAGCCAGGCATACGGGTCGGCACCGGCTGCCTTGCGGGCGATCGGGGCGCGGATGACGTGGGCGGATTCGGGCATGGAAGGCTCTCGGACAGTATTCGGAATAATGGTGTTCGCGGTTGTTGAAACCGCCTCAGCCCCTGTGGGAGCGAGCTTGCTCGTGAAGGCGTTCTGTCAGATGACATTTGTTTCACTGACCCATCGCTTTCGCGAGCAAGCTCGCTCCCACAGGGTATGCGGCGGGCCGTCTGGCATTGGGACAAGCCTGACGGGCGAAAAGTCGTTACTATAAGCGCCTCTTTGCCTGCCTTGCCATGGACACCATGACCGAGAACGACTATCTGATCGCCTGGGGCCTCTACGCCTTTGCTGCTGTGGGCTGCCTGTTGGTATGGATGCGCCTGACCCGCTGGATGTGGCGCTGGCTGCGCGAGCCGCTGCGGGTGTTGATGGCAGTGTTGCTGTTCAGCCCGACCATCATTGACCCGGTGAAAGCCAAGGTTGCACCGTCGATCGCCATTACCGCGCTGGATCTGGCCTTCAAGGTCGGCAACAACGCCTGGCGGGCGATTTCCGATCTGTTCATGTACGGCATGATTGCGTTCGGCATCTACCTGATTTTCGTGCTGATCCGCTTCCCGATCGAACGCGCCTCGCGCGCCCGACGCGAGCAGGCCGAGGCCGCCAAAGCGGCGGCGCGTGCCGATGATCGCGACGACGATCAGCCGTTCGGCGCTGCCGGTGATGACCGCTACGGTCGCCCGCCGGTGCCGAACAATCCGCAGCGCATGCGCGTCGAGCCGCGTCTGTAACCACGAGAGTCAGCACATGTGTGAACTACTGGGCATGAGTGCCAACGTGCCGACCGATATCGTGTTCAGCTTCACCGGCCTGATGCAGCGCGGCGGGCGTACCGGCCCGCACCGCGACGGTTGGGGCATCGCCTTCTATGAAGGTCGCGGCTTGCGTCTGTTTCAGGACCCGGCCGCCAGCAGCGAATCGGAAGTCGCCAACCTGGTGCAGCGCTATCCGATCAAGAGTGAAGTGGTCATCGGTCACATCCGTCAGGCCAACGTCGGCAAGGTCTGCCTGTCCAACACCCACCCGTTCGTCCGCGAACTGTGGGGGCGCAACTGGTGTTTCGCGCACAACGGCCAGCTCGCCGATTTCACCCCGATCAAGAGTTTCTACCGCCCGGTGGGCGATACCGACAGCGAAGCGGCGTTCTGCGATTTGCTCAACCGCGTGCGTGCAGCATTCCCGGAACCGGTCGATATAGAAGTGCTGCTGCCGGAACTGGTCGCTGCATGTGCCGAATACCGCAGCAAAGGCGTGTTCAACTGCCTGCTCAGCGACGGCGACTGGCTGTTCTGCTATTGCTCGACCAAACTGGCACAGATCACCCGGCGCGCACCGTTCGGCCCGGCGCGGCTCAAGGATGTCGATGTGATCGTCGATTTCCAGGCGGAAACCACGCCTAACGACGTGGTCACGGTGATCGCTACCGAGCCTTTGACCGAAAACGAAACCTGGACCCGTTACCAACCGGGCCAATGGAGCCTGTGGCG
The DNA here is from genome assembly GCF_016756945.1 of Pseudomonas sp. MWU318. Lineage (NCBI taxonomy): Bacteria > Pseudomonadati > Pseudomonadota > Gammaproteobacteria > Pseudomonadales > Pseudomonadaceae > Pseudomonas > Pseudomonas sp. MWU318. The sequence goes on along the minus strand of NZ_JAESJL010000004.1, from coordinate 121,398 downwards.
ACGCGGCGAATGCGTCAGCCAGGGCACGACCGAATAAAGGATCTTTCCTCGATGTTGCTCAGTTATCTACGGCTGGTGTTGTTTGCGGCGGGCCTGTTGATCGGTGTCCAGGTGCCGGGTTTCATCAACGATTACGCCAAACGCGTCGAAGCCCATCTGATCGAAGCGCAGACCGGTCTGCGCGGTTTTCAGGGCACCGCCGAGCAGTTCTTCAAGGGCGACTTGCAGGCGCTGGTCGCGCATTACCGCGCCAGTGATGACCCGGTATTTCGCAGCGATGCCGACAGCCTGAGCACCTTGCTCAACCGCCAGACAGCGCTGGATAAACAGTTCCAGGCGATGCAGGGCCCGTGGTACATCCGCTTTCTGCAAGTGGTGCTGGCCGCCGACCCGGACATTCGCAAGGAAACCTGGAACGGCTACAGCTACCAGATCCTGCTGACTCCAGAAGCGATGATCTGGGGCATGAGCGGCGCGTTGCTGCTGTCGTTCGGCATCGAGTGCCTGATTCGTCTGATTGACTGGGTGGTGCTCGGCGGCCGGCGTTTGCGCCAGAGCCGGCCCATTGAAGACCGCGACGTGCGCGGCTTGTAAAAGGTCAAGAGCAAAAGATCGCAGCCTGCGGCAGCTCCTACACGGGAATATGCGTTTCCCTGTAGGAGCTGCCGCAGGCTGCGATCTTTTGTTTTTCAGGAACTCAAGGTGATGTACTTTTCACCGACCTTGCGCGCATACCCCTCCAGCACCTGCTGACACAACGTCACCATCTCCTCGACCCACTCCACGCCAACTCGCCACGACACCACCACCTGCAGATTCGGCGGTCGCTGGTCGATGTCGAGCAAGGTCAGTTCACCCCGCGCCAGTTCCTCGGCCACCAGCACCGGTGGCAGCACGCCAATCCCAAAACCATCACGCAACAGTCGGGTAATCGCCGACACCGAATTCACGCAGTTCAGCCGCGGCGCCAATACACCGTTGGCCTGCATCAATGCCAGCAGATCCTGATGCGGTCGGGAGTTCTTCGAGTAGGTGATGATCCGCTCCTGCGCGAGTTCGCCGAGGTCAGCGTACTCGCGGTTGTAGATCGAATTGCTCGCAACGATCCAGCCCAGCGGATGGCTGGCCAGCTCGAGGCTGCGCACGCTTTCGTGGCGCACCAGATCGGTTTGCAGAACGATGTCGAGAAAGCCTTTTTGCAGCTGATCGCAGAGGTTCAGCGAGGTATCCGCCACCAGCTCGATTTCCACCCGCGGATACAGATCGGTCATCTGCGCCACCAACGGGCTGAGCCAGGTGTGGATCACCGTGTCCATTACGCCGATGCGCACCCGCCCGACCTTGCTCGAACGGGTCTCGATCGATTGCTTCAACGCCGACATCGTATCGAGCATCTGCTCGGCATAATCCAGCACCTTCAGGCCTTCGGGCGTCAGGCTGACGCCGCGTGAGTCACGCAGAAACAGCTTCACCCCCAGTTCGCCTTCGAGCACCGCGATGCGGCTGGAAATCGACGCTTGGGTGGTGAACAGCTTGTCGGCGGTCAGGCGAAAACTCTTCAGCCGGGCGACCCAGACAAAGGTCTCGAGAAACTTCAAGTTCATGGCAACGGCTCGGGTGACAAATTTTTCTTATGCCTAAGGCGGGTTTTTATTCGTTGGACGCAGCAGGGCCGGGCGACGAAAAATCGGCGCATCCGGTTCCCACGATAGGCGTCGTCGGAACTTCGAACAAGACCAATAAAAGCCTGCGGAGACTTGCCATGCGTGCGCCTGACACCCTCGACCTCCCCAAGAACACGGCCCGCCCCGGCCCGTTCGACTGGTATCGCAACATCAATCAGCAAGAGCGTCGCACCTTCTGGAGCTGCAAGATCGGCTATGGCCTGGATGGCATGGACACGCAGATGCTCAGCTTCGTGGTACCGACCCTGATCGCCATGTGGGGCATCACCACCGGACAGGCCGGGCTGATTCACACCAGCACCCTGATCGCTTCGGCCATTGGTGGCTGGGTGGCGGGGATTCTCTCCGACCGCATCGGCCGCGTGCGCTCTCTGCAACTGACGGTGCTGTGGTTCGCCTTCTTCACGTTCCTCTGCGGTTTTGCGCAGAACTACGAACAGCTGCTGATCGCCCGCACCCTGATGGGCTTCGGTTTCGGCGGCGAATGGACCGCCGGCGCGGTGTTGATCGGTGAAGTGATCCGCGCCAAGGATCGCGGCAAAGCGGTGGGCATGGTGCAATCCGGCTGGGCGCTGGGGTGGGGGCTGACGGCGATTCTGTATGCGTTGCTGTTCTCGGTGTTGCCGCCGGAAGATGCCTGGCGAGCGCTGTTCATCCTCGGCATCGTCCCGGCGATTTTCGTGATCTTCGTGCGGCGGCTGGTGAAAGACCCGGAGATCTATCGCGAAGCCAAGGCGGCGCAAACTCCGCAGAATCCGGCGAAGTTCTACGAGATCTTTGCCCCAGGCATGCTGTTCACCACGTTCCGTGCGTCGCTACTGACTACCGGTGCGCTCGGCGGTTACTACGCGATCACCTCGTGGCTGCCGACCTTCCTGAAGAACGAACGCGGCTTGAGTGTGCTCGGCACCGGCGGGTATCTGGCGATGGTAATTGTCGGCTCCTACGTCGGCTATGTGATCAGCGCTTATCTGACCGATCTGCTGGGACGTAAAAAGAATTTCATCCTGTTCGCGGTCGGCTCGTTCACCATCGTTCTGCTGTACACGCAGATGCCGGTCAGCAACGGGGTGATGCTGTGGCTGGGCTTTCCGCTGGGCTTCTTCGCTTCGGGAATTTTCAGCGGCATGGGCGCGTTTCTCACCGAGCTGTTTCCAACGCGAATTCGCGGCTCGGGGCAGGGCTTCTGCTACAACATCGGTCGGGCGCTGGCGGCATTGTTTCCGCTGTTGATTGGTTTGCTGAGTCAGAAAGTCCCGTTGAGCGTGGGTATCGGTGCGTTCGCTGCGGTGTCCTACGGCGTGGTGATTCTCGCCGCACTGAGCCTGCCGGAGACCCGTGGCAAGCAACTGGATGCGCAGTAACTGATAACCTGCCGGGCAAGCGTCCTACAGACAAAAAGACAAGAAGCTACAGGAGTGTTCACCGTGAGCCGCCTGCTATTGAATTGCGACATCGGCGAGAGTTTCGGCAGCTGGACCATGGGTCTGGACGCCGAGGTCATGCCCTTCATCGACTGCGCCAACGTGGCTTGCGGCTTCCATGCCGGCGACCCGAGCATCATGCGCAAGACCGTCAGCCTGGCCCTGAGCCACGGCGTGCAGATCGGCGCGCACCCGGCCTATCAGGATCTGGTCGGTTTCGGCCGCCGTTCCATGGCCTATTCCGCCCAGGAACTGCAAGACATCCTGCATTACCAGATTGGCGCCCTCGACGGCATCTGCAAGGCGCAGGGCGGGCGAGTCAGTTACGTCAAACCCCACGGCGCGATGTACAACGACATGATGGCCAACCCGGCGCAGTTGCGGGCGGTGATTCAGGCCGTTGCCGCCTACGATCGCAGCTTGCCGTTGATGCTGATGGCCACCCGCGACAATTCAGCGGCGCAGCAACTCGGTGACGAATACGGCGTGACCCTGTGGTTCGAAGCCTTCGCCGACCGCGCCTACGACAGTGCAGGTCGACTGGTTTCGCGGCAACTGCCGGGTGCGGTGCATCACGAAGCAGAAAAAATCATCGAACAGGCGCTGACCATCGCCCGTGGCGGTGACCTCGTCGCCAGTGACGGCAGCACGCTGCACCTGCAGGCCAACACCTTGTGCGTGCATGGCGACAACGCCAGTTCGGTGGCCGCCGTGCAGCGCATTCGCGAGGCCCTGAATCAGCAGAGCGCGCCATGAGCCCACGGATTGAAGTGGTGGCCCTCGACTGCCTGATGCTGCGCCTGTTCGATGACATCGCCGAAACCAACATGCCGTGGATGCTCGCCGCCAGTGAGCGCTTGCGCGGGGTGTTTGGCGCGCAGTTGATCGACCTGGTGCCGTCCTACACCACGTTGATGGTGCATTACGACCTGACTGCGTTGAGCCCCAGTCAGGCGCGTGAATTGATCGCTGAAGCCTTGATCGACCTGTCGCCAAATGCGCGCACCGGCGGCCAGTGCCATGTGTTGCCGGTCTGGTACGACCTGAGTGTCGGTCCCGAACTGAGCCTGTTGGCGCAGCGCAGCGGGTTGGCGGTGGAGGAGGTGATTCGTCGGCACAGCGCGCGTGAATATCAGGTGTTCGCCCTTGGCTTTGCGCCGGGGTTTGCCTTTATGGGGCTGGTGGAAGAGGTGCTGGCAGCGCCACGTCTGGACACCCCGCGCAAAAAAGTTGCGGCCGGCAGCGTCGGTATCGCCGAGCGGCAGACGGCGGCTTATCCGGTGGTGTCCCCCGGCGGCTGGAACCTGATCGGTCGCACCCCGGCGAAACTGTTCGACCGCCATCGCGACGGCTACAGCCTGATGCAACCCGGCGACACCGTGCGTTTCGAAGCGGTGAGCCACGCCGAGTTCATTAACCTGGGCGGCGATGACACGCCACTGGAGGCGCTGGCATGAGCCGACTGACGATTGAAGCCAGCACGCCGCTGTGTTTGTTGCAGGACGCCGGGCGCTTTGGCGTGCGCCATTTGGGCGTGACCCAGGGCGGTGCGGCGGACTGGTGCTCGATGAGCTGGGCCAACTGGTTATTGGGTAACGGATTGGGTGTGCCGGTGATCGAAATCACCCTCGGCGGGTTTGCTGTAGTGGCGCAGCAAGATTGCCTGCTGGCGCTGGCCGGGGCGGATCTTGGCGCGCAGATCGACGGGCAGGCGCTGGCGCCGTGGCGCAGTTTCAAACTGGGCAAAGGGCAAACATTGAAGTTTATCCAACCGCTGCTCGGTGCCCGGGCTTATCTGGCGGCGCCGGGTGGTTTCGACGCGCCGCAGGTGCTGGGCAGCAGTGCCACGGTGGTGCGCGAAGAACTTGGCGGGTTGGATGGCATGGGGTTACCGCTGACCAAGGGCGCGACATTGAGTTATCGCGGTGCGGCTCTGCAGGCGCGTGAAGTACCGCAGGCGCATCGACCTGATTTGCGCCTGAATACGCCTTTGGATCTGGTGCTCGGTGCACAGATCGGCCAGTTCAGCGGGCAGAGTCTGTTCGATGTGTTCAACAGTCCGTGGACGCTCGACAGTCGCGCCGACCGCATGGGCATTCGGCTGTTGGGCAAGGCGTTGCAGTATCAGGGCCGGCCGATGATTTCCGAAGCCATTCCGCTGGGTGCGGTGCAGGTGCCGCCGGATGGACAGCCGATTGTGCTGCTCAATGATCGGCAGACGATTGGTGGCTATCCAAGGTTGGGAGCGTTGACGCCGTTGGCGCTGGCGCGACTGGCGCAGTGTCTGCCTGGGGCGCAGGTGCGGTTAAGGCCGGTGGTGCAGGAAGTGGCGCACCGGGAGCATGTCGAGTATTTGCAGCGCTTTGGTTGAAGAGCAAAAGATCGCAGCCTGCGGCAGCTCCTACATGGAAACGCGAATTTCCCTGTAGGAGCTGCGGCACGCTGCGATCTTTGGCTTTTATTTGGATAAAAACCGCATCCCTTCTTCCAACCCGCGCAGGGTCAGCGGATACATCTGATCCTCGATCAAATCGCGCACGATATTGGTCGACGAGGTGTAGCCCCAGGTGTCCTTCGGATAAGGATTGATCCAGATGAGCTTCTTGTACTTCTCCATGAAGCGCTGCATCCACAGGTAGCCCGGCTCTTCGTTCCAGTGCTCGACGCTGCCGCCGGCCTGGGTAATTTCGTAGGGCGCCATGGCGGCGTCACCGATGAAGATCACTTTGTAGTCGGCGCCGTACTTGTGCAGCAAATCCTGGGTCGAGAAACGCTCGGACGTGCGGCGCATGTTGTTCTTCCACACCGACTCATAAATGAAGTTATGGAAGTAGAAGTACTCCAGATGCTTGAACTCGGTCTTGCAGGCCGAGAACAGTTCCTCGCAGATCTTCACGTGCGCATCCATCGAGCCGCCGATGTCGAACAGCAACAACAGCTTCACCGTGTTGCGCCGTTCCGGGCGCATCTGGATATTCAGCAGACCGGCGTCCTTGGCGGTGTGGTCGATGGTGCCGTCGATGTCCAGCTCTTCCGCCGCACCCTGACGGGCGAATTTACGCAGACGACGCAGGGCGACCTTGATGTTGCGCGTGCCCAGTTCCACCGAATCGTCGAGGTTCTTGTACTCGCGCTGATCCCAGACCTTGACCGCTTTGCCCTGACGCTTGCCGGCATCGCCGACCCGAATGCCTTCCGGGTTGAAGCCGCCGGAGCCGAACGGGCTGGTGCCGCCGGTGCCGATCCATTTGTTGCCGCCGGCGTGGCGTTCATTCTGTTCTTCCAGACGTTTCTTGAATTCCTCGATCAGTTTGTCCAGACCGCCGAGGGACTGGATCTGCGCGCGTTCCTCATCAGTCAGCGAACGCTCGAATTCCTTGCGCAACCAATCTTCGGGAATCAGCGCCTGCAAGTGATCGTCGAGCTTTTCCAGGCCATTGAAGTAGGCGCCGAACGCACGGTCGAACTTGTCGAAATGCCGTTCGTCCTTGACCAGAATCGCCCGCGACAAGTAGTAGAACTCGTCCATGTCGGCGAAGGTCACGCGCTGCTTCAGCGCGTTGATCAGGTCGAGCAGCTCGCGCACCGATACTGGCACCTTGGCTGCACGCATTTCATTGAACAGGTTGAGCAACATGGCATCAGCCTCTTAGCGAGAACCGCGACGGCTCATGAACGCCAGGCGCTCAAGCAACTGCACATCCTGCTCGTTCTTCACCAGCGCACCGGCCAATGGCGGAATGGCCTTGGTCGGATCGCGCTCGCGCAGCACTGCTTCGCCGATGTTGTCGGCCATCAGCAGCTTCAGCCAGTCGACCAGTTCCGAGGTCGACGGCTTCTTCTTCAGGCCCGGCACCTTGCGCACGTCGAAGAACACGTCCAGCGCTTCGCTGACCAGATCCTTCTTGATGTCCGGGTAGTGCACGTCGACGATTTTCTGCAGAGTGTTACGGTCGGGGAAGGCGATGTAGTGGAAGAAGCAACGGCGCAGGAAGGCGTCCGGCAGCTCTTTCTCGTTGTTCGAGGTAATGATGATGATCGGGCGCTTCTTGGCCTTGATGGTCTCGTCGATCTCGTAAACGTAGAACTCCATCTTGTCGAGTTCTTGCAGCAAGTCGTTGGGGAACTCGATGTCGGCCTTGTCGATTTCGTCGATCAGCAGAATCACCCGTTCTTCGGACTCGAAAGCCTCCCAGAGCTTGCCCTTCTTCAGGTAGTTGCGCACGTCGTGGACTTTTTCGTTGCCCAGTTGCGAGTCGCGCAGACGGCTGACCGCATCGTACTCGTACAGGCCCTGATGGGCCTTGGTGGTGGACTTGATGTGCCAGGTGATCAGCTTGGCGCCGAACGATTCGGCCAGTTGCTCGGCGAGCATGGTCTTGCCGGTGCCGGGTTCGCCCTTGACCAGCAGTGGCCGCTCCAGGGTGATGGCGGCATTGACCGCCAGCTTCAGGTCATCGGTGGCGACGTAGGCCTGGGTGCCTTCGAACTTCATCTGCTAATCCTCGAACGGTAACGCCGACCTGCACGGGCAGGGCGGTGGCGAAAAAATCGGATGCCCCGACTATAACGCGCAGCCCGGTCGACTGTGAACGCAGACGGCTTATTCAGTCTCTGAATGGGGCGTCACATGTTGACTCGGTTTCGGTCTGACGCCAGACAACGCCCCTGTGGCGAGGGGATTCATCCCCCGATAGCTGCAAAGCAGCGCGGATTTTCAAGAACTACCCCGCATCCGGCTTAGGCCGCTCATACCGCGCATTGAAAGCCTGAATGAAGCCATTGCGCAAAATCTGCAAAAACGCTTCGAACGCGCTGATGTTTTGCTGATGCACGTTGCCACTGAGTTCGACCTTGGTGGCGAACTGGTTTTTCGCCTGGTTCTTCAGCACGGTTTCCGTGCCGCCGACGATGGCCTCCCAGACTGAGCGGAAGATGCTCTTGTCCTTGTTCTCCACGTCCTGCTGCCAGTTGAACACTTCGACGTCGCGCAGCAGCGGTTTGATGTAGCCAGTGACCTGGGCTTTTTTCGCCTGGGCTTCGATGACCACGTCGCCGTGCCCGGCGTTGAAGTCGAACTTGCCGTAGGCCGAGGCGAAGTCGTTCATGCTCTTGAGTTCGATGTCGCGGGCGCGCAGGCGGAACTGGAAGTCCTCAAAATTGCTCAGCGGATCGAAAGTGGCCGTGGTTTCCAGTGGTGCGTGGCCGAGCAGCTTGGCCTTGCCTTCGAAGCGGGCATCGCGCTTGCCCTGTTTGTCGACCACGTTGGTCAGGTTGTAGATGCTCGCCTCGACGTTGCTGGCGTTCATGTTGACCGGCGGTTTGGAGTTGAAATTGCGGAAAGTGATCTTGCCGTCGTGGATCTGCACCTCGTCGAGAGTGATCGGCAGCAACTTGCCCAGTTGCGCCCGCCAGTCGGTGCCTTTACCAGTCTGCGAGTTCTGCTTGTTGGGGCCGCCATCGACGAAGTTGATCTCGGGATTGAAGAATTGCACCTGCGCCACCACGGCATGGTCGTACCACAGCGAATGCCAGCTGACCGCCAGATCGATCACGGGCGCGTTGACGAACGGCACCGGCACCTTGCCGTCGACCTTGACGATCTTCAGGCCGTTGATCCGGTAGGCGCCGCGCCACAGGGCCAGATCGACGTCGGTGACCTGGCCGCGGTAGTCACCCATGTCGGCCAGTTTGCCGTTCAGGTAATCGCGCACCACGTAGGGCAGGGCGATGTGCAGGGCGATCAGCAGCACAACCACGACGGCAACAATCCCTATTGGCCAGCTATAACGACGCTTCATGGCAACAATTCCCGAACGGTGTAAGCGATTGACTGTGGCGCGGCGCAGACGTTCGACCCGACTGGACTGCGCCAGGCAACAGGCATACCTTGGAACGCTGAATTCAACGCTGCATAAGGACCCAGCCATGAGCCGTATTTTCGCTGACAACGCCCATTCCATCGGCAACACGCCGCTGGTGCAGATCAACCGCATCGCGCCGCGTGGCGTGACCATTCTGGCCAAGATCGAGGGGCGCAACCCCGGTTATTCGGTCAAGTGCCGGATCGGCGCGAATATGATCTGGGACGCCGAAAGCAGCGGCAAACTCAAGCCGGGCATGACCATCGTCGAGCCGACGTCGGGCAATACCGGCATCGGTCTGGCCTTCGTTGCCGCCGCCCGTGGTTACAAATTGATGCTAACCATGCCGGCATCAATGAGCATCGAGCGGCGCAAGGTGCTCAAGGCCCTCGGCGCAGAGCTGATCCTGACCGAACCGGCCAAGGGCATGAAAGGCGCGATCGAGAAGGCTGCCGAAATTGTTGCCAGCGACACCGGCAAATACTTCATGCCGTCGCAGTTCGATAACCCGGCCAACCCGGCGATCCACGAAAAAACCACCGGCCCGGAAATCTGGAATGACACCGATGGCGCCGTCGATGTGCTGGTGGCTGGCGTCGGAACCGGCGGAACCATCACCGGCGTTTCGCGGTATATCAAGAATACCCAGGGCAAACCGATTCTGTCGGTGGCGGTGGAGCCCGTGTCTTCACCGGTGATCAGCCAGGCGCTGGCGGGTGAAGAGATCAAGCCGAGCCCACACAAGATTCAGGGGATTGGCGCGGGTTTCGTGCCGAAGAACCTCGATCTGTCGATGGTCGACCGGGTGGAGCAGGTCACTGACGACGAGTCCAAGGCCATGGCGCTGCGTCTGATGCAGGAAGAAGGAATTTTGTGCGGTATCTCTTGCGGCGCGGCCATGGCCGTAGCGGTGCGCCTGGCCGAGAAGCCGGAAATGCAGGGCAAGACCATCGTGGTGATTCTGCCGGACTCCGGTGAGCGCTATTTGTCGAGCATGCTGTTCAGCGATTTGTTCACCGAGCAGGAGAATCAGCAGTAGTCGAATTGACTCAGATCAGCCGGGGTTCAGGATCGTTATGCTAATAAATGCTTTGTTGCGCAATTCTTAACACTGAATCTTGGGTTCAGCGGGTTTTTCCCGAGGCCGGTAGTGTTTATCATGGCCGGCTGCCATGCCGGGTAATGGGCATTGCGCAGCGTTGTCTTTATTCAAGGAGTCGTTGATGACCTTTTCGTTAGCCGCCAAGGTATTGGTGCTGCTGCTGTTTGTGGGCAGCATCCTCTATGTGCATTTGCGCGGCAAGGCGCGTTTGCCGGTTCTGCGCCAGTTCGTCAACCACTCGGCGCTGTTCGCCCCGTACAACGCGCTGATGTACCTGTTCTCCGGCGTGCCGTCCAAGCCATATCTGGATCGCAGCAAGTTTCCGGAACTGGATGTGCTGCGCGATAACTGGGAAACCATTCGCGACGAGGCCATGCACCTGTTCGACGAGGGCTACATCCGCGCCGCCGAGAAGAACAATGACGCCGGTTTCGGCTCGTTCTTCAAGAAAGGCTGGAAGCGTTTCTACCTCAAGTGGTACGACAAACCGCTGCCGTCGGCCGAAACCCTGTGCCCGAAGACCGTGGCGCTGGTCAGTGCGATCCCTAACGTCAAAGGCGCGATGTTCGCGCTGTTGCCGGGTGGCAGCCATCTGAACCCGCACCGTGACCCGTTTGCCGGCTCGCTGCGTTATCACCTGGGCCTGTCGACACCGAACTCCGACGATTGCCGGATCTTCGTTGATGGTCAGGTCTACGCCTGGCGCGACGGTGAAGACGTGATGTTCGACGAGACCTACGTGCACTGGGTCAAGAACGAGACCGAACAAACCCGCGTCATCCTGTTCTGCGATGTCGAACGCCCGCTGAGCAACCGCCTGATGACCCGCATCAACCGCGCCATCAGCGCCTGGCTGGGCCGCGCCACCGCCCCGCAGAACCTTGATGACGAACGTGTCGGCGGCATCAACCAGGCCTACGCCTGGAGCAAGAACTTCAGCGACCGGTTCAGCGGTGTGGTCAAACAGTGGAAGCGCCGCAATCCCAAGGCCTACCGCATCCTGCGCCCGGTGCTGGCGGTGGTGGTGCTGACGTTGCTGGGGTATTGGCTGTTTGGTTGAGGCTGGATGCTGAAATAAAAAAACCGCTCCTAGTGAGCGGTTTTTTGTTTGTCGATAAGTCTAAAGTCGGCCAGCGGCGAGTACATTCGGTTCTTCGCTTTCAGTGCCTGTTATCAGTAACTGCAGCAGACGCCTCTGACTCACAGTGAGCATTACCTCACCGGATTTTTTGCCGAGAGGAAGTGTGTCTTTTCTGGAGGAAGGCTTTTTTGTTGATTTGCTCATTTCTCCACCAGTGTTGATCGTTAATTGAACAGTTTTCACCATACTAGGTTCTCCAGGGTTTTGACAAGGCGACCACCAGCGTCGAAGCCGAAGCCAAGCTCGTGATAGTGGGAAATCGCGCCCTTCAAAGGTTCTTGGATCTCGAGAACCTTGCTGCCAATGAGTTGGGCGTATTGTTCAATCACAATCATCGCCAGTGCCCCGATACGTCTTTTCAACGGATGGGATTCGTAGGGGCGCCCCTCCAGACGCACAATTCGTATTCTGTTTTTGCTGGCATTCGGATTTGCGAAACACAGCCCGCAAAGTTCCTCTCCAAACCAGATAGCGATGTCCAGAGATAAGGGCTCTCGACCTTTCCACTCAATGACCTCATTCCAGCAAAAGTGTTGGTCTGTCCAGAGAGTTGATGCCTGTAGTGCTTGTTGGTCGATAGGTTCGAAACGTACTTTCGACAAATCGATGGCAGTCGGACCATGGTGTTCCACCTGAAGTTGTAGTTGAAGGATAACGATAGCCGCCTGCTTCCTCGCCTCTGACCGATACAACTGATACCGCAAATTCGTCCGTTCCCTTGGCATGTGATCCCGAGCATTCCCTGTCTCCCCATCAATGGGCCTATCCGTTGCTCATCAGCCTATGCGCCCGCCATCGAGCTGTCCCTGCTGGCCCTTTGTCCAAATCGTTGCAATCCATGTCCCACGCTGGTTATAGTCGGCGCTCGTGAATCAGCTGATTCACTCTCCAAACCCTTCAAAAAAGATCAGCCCCAATGCCTGCATTCCTCATCAACGCGGTAGTCGATTCAGCGGTCAACGCTGGCGTCGTGCCGTGCGGGAATCAGCAGCCAGGGCAGATCAGTCATTACCCTCCACCTGTCAGTAGCACGCCGGTGTGCGCCGTCGTATCACCGCCGGGCGTTGGCGTTTCGGGCTGATCGGCATTCTTTGCCGACCCCTGCGCCCGCCAGAAAAACCTACTGAATTTCAGCCTCGGCTGAGTTGGCTGTTTGCCTGACTACAGGTGGTATTCATGTTTGTCCTATCGAAAAAATCCGTGCTCGCGGCGACGTCCACGAGCCTGTTCGTTCTGCTGTGGAGCAGCGGGGCGATCTTCTCCAAATGGGGGCTGGCCCATGCCTCGCCCTTTGCCTTTCTGCTGATTCGCTTTGTGATCGCACTGTGCGGGCTGCTGCTGTTGACGCCGCTGCTCAAGTTGAAGGTGCCCAAGGGCGGTCGGCCGATGCTGTTTGCGATTGCAACGGGCGTGGTGTTGTTGGGGGCGTATCAGATTTTCTATCTGCTGGCCCTGAATACGAGAGTCACGCCGGGGGTGATGGCGACCATCATGGGCGTACAGCCGATCCTCACCGTGGTGTTGATGGAGCGCCAGCGCTCGGCGAGCCGGATGTTCGGTCTGGCGCTGGGGCTGGCCGGGCTGATCATGGTGGTTTATCAGGGGATCGGACTGGCGGGGATGTCCTGGGCAGGGATGCTGTTCGGTCTGTTGGCGCTGGCGAGCATGACGGTGGGCTCGATCATGCAGAAGCGCATCACCGACAATCCCCTCGGCACATTGCCGGTGCAGTATCTGGCTGGGCTGTTGTTGTGCGGGATATTTGTGCCATTTCAGCCGTTCCACTTTGAACAGAGCACGGGTTTCATTGTGCCGGTGTTGTGGATGGGACTGGTGGTGTCGGTACTGGCGACACTGTTGCTCTATCGCCTGATCGCCCGGGGCAATCTGGTGAATGTCACCAGTCTGTTCTATCTGGTGCCGGCGGTGACGGCGGTGATGGATTACCTGATTTTCGGCAATCGTCTGGCGGCGTTGAGTGTATTGGGGATGCTGTTGATCATTGTCGGGCTGGCGTTTGTGTTCCGTAAATCCAGCTGATCTGTAAACCGATGGCGGCTGTTCGGCCGCCATCGCGAGCAGGCTCGCTCCTACATTGAGAATGCGTTCAACTGTAGGAGTGAGCCTGCTCGCGATAGCTATCTCAACAACGCAACGAGTCTAACCGGCGGTCGCGGCAGCAGGCTTCACAACCGCCGGCTTCAACACCAACCACAACGCCAGCGCAATCAACACCCCGCCATACAGGTGCGCCATCGACAACGGCTCATCCAGCAACAGCGCCCCCCACAACACGCCGAACGCCGGAATCATGAAGGTCACGGTCATCGATTTCACCGGGCCGATGGAACTGAGCAGGCGGAAATAGATGATGTAGGCGAACGCCGTGCAGCCCAGACCCAGGCCCAGCAGCGACAGCCAGACATTCCACCCACCCCAGCTTGCCGGAGGGGCGGTGATCATGCTGTAGCCGAACAGCGGCAACAGAAACAGCGAGGCGCCGAGCATGCTGCCCACGGCCGAGAGACGACTGTCGAGCCCGCCGCTGTGATCCAGCCAGCGCCGCGTGAGGAACCCGGCGAAGCCGTAGCAAGTGGTAGCGAGCAGGCAGGCGAGGGCGCCCATCAGCAATTGCAGATCGAACGCGACCGGACCTGCGCGCGTCAGCACGCCGACACCGAACAGGCCGAGAAACACCCCGGTCAGTTTCGCGACAGTGAGTTTTTCACTGAAAAACAGCCCGCCAATCAACACGCCCATCAACGGTGTGGTGGCGTTGAAAATTGCCGAGTAACCGGCCGGCAACACCTGCGCTGCCACTGAATACAGCGTTGCCGGAATCCCCGAGTTGATCACCCCCAGCAACATCACCGTTTTCAGTTTGCCCTTGAAATCCCAGCTGATACGCATCAGCCCGAGAATCACCAGCAGACCGACGGCAGCGATCGACACCCGAAAGAACGCGGTCGGAATGGTGCCGATCACCGGCGCAATAATGCGCATGAACAGGAAGCTCGCGCCCCAGATGGCTGCCAGCGACAGCATGCGGAAAATATCGACAGCGCTCACGGTGGCACTCCTTCCTTGATCGGGACGAGAGTGTTGCCGAGCGCTTTGTCGATGGCAACCGTCAATCGGGCATTTAATTTTTCATTCAGAGCACGAAGCGCGTCACCAGGCCGTTGAGGTCGATCGCCAGGCGCGACAGTTCCTGACTGGCAGCGGAGGTCTGGGTAGCGCCGGCGGCGGTCTGGGTCGAGAGATCGCGGATGGTCACCAGATTCTGATCAACCTCGCGCGCCACCAGCGCCTGTTGTTCGGCGGCACTGGCGATCACCAGGTTGCGCTGGTTGATCTGCGCAATCGACGCGGTGATTTTCTCCAGCGCCTGACCGGCACTGTTGGCCCGGCGCAACGTGTGGCTGGCCTGCTCGGCACTGCTTTGCAAGGCGCCGACGGTGGCGCCGGTGCCTTGCTGGATGCTGCTGATCATCAGCTCGATTTCTTCGGTGGAGTTCTGCGTGCGTTGCGCCAGGGAGCGCACTTCATCGGCGACCACCGCAAAGCCGCGTCCGGCCTCACCGGCGCGCGCCGCTTCGATGGCGGCGTTGAGCGCCAGCAGGTTGGTTTGCCCGGCGATGCCGCGAATCACCTCCAGCACCTTGCTGATGTCCTGAGCCTGAGTGGCGAGGCCTTCGGCCTGTTCCGACGCACCCAGCACTGCGCTGACCAGTTCCTGAATCGAGCCGATGGTCTCGCTGACCTGCACATGCCCGTGTTTGCTGTCCTCGTTCGAGGCTTCGGATGCCTCGGCGCTGGACACTGCGTTGGCCGCAACTTCATCCACCGCCGTGCTCATCTCGGTGACGGCGGTGGCGGCCTGTTCGATCTGATCGTTCTGCTGTTGCAGGCCACGGGTGCTTTGCTCCATCACCGAGCTCATTTCTTCGGCGGCGGAGGCCAGTTGCTGCGCCGATTCGCTGATGCCCCGGATGGTCGAGCGCAGGTTGTTCTGCATCTCGGCGAGGGCGCTGAGCAACTGCGCCGCCTCATCGCTACCGTGATCGGCAATCTGGCCGCTGAGGTCGCCGGCGGCAATTTTTTGCGCGACGGACAGGGCCTGATTGATCGGTGTGGTGATGCTGCGGGTCAGCAGCCAGGCCAGCAGCAGGGTAGCGATCAGGGCGACAACGATGATCGTCGCGACAATCCACAGCGCCTGCTGATAAACCCCGGCAGCAGCCTCGGCGGCGCTGTCGGCGCCTTGCTGGTTGAAGCTGATCATCTGCTCCAGCGTCTTGTCGAGGATCCTGCCCTGTGGCGCCAGTTCATTGTTCAAGCGGGCATAGGCCTGTTCACTTTGCCCGGCGTCGATCTGAGCGATGATCTGGTCCAGGATGCTCATGTACTTGGCGACGTCGCTATTCAAACCGTCGAGCATCGCCCGTTCCGCATCGCTGGCCAGCAGAGCGGTGTGATCCTTAAGGCGCTTGGACAATTCTTCGCGCTGCACCTTGATGATGCCTTTGCTTGTGTCGCGTACCGCCGGCTGGGTGCTGGTGATCAGGCGCAGGGATTCGAGGCGGATGTTGGCGATGTTCGCCGCCGCATCGTGAATGCTCTCGATGCTGGGCATCCACGATTCCTCGATCACCGTTGCGCTCTCACGCAGATTTTTCATCTGGCCCAGACCGAACAGGCCGACCACCACCAGCAGGGCGGCCAATACGGCAAAACTCAAACTGGCGCGCAAACCGATGCGCAGATTGCGGATAGACATCAATGTGCTCCTTGATCTATGAGGGAGAGGTCGTCCTCGTGGGCCGAGGATCTTGTTGTGAGGCGGGTGCTGGCGGGCTGTATATCAAAGTGCCACTATTTTGGTAAGACCAATCTGTGAGCAGTTCATCTCTTTCATCGGCAGGCAGGAACGCAGCGGTAAAACCGCGAGCCAGAGCGGCGGGGCATTGATTGGATCCGAATCCCAGTGAATTCGCGGGCTGGCGCGGTGCGTCAGGCGAGACCGGCAGGGCGGTTAATTGACCGAACGGTCGACTCAAAAAACTTTGATAAAAACTGTGTCGCTGTACAACCCTGCCGCGCTTTTGGCAGAAATTGCACTTCTCCTGCGCGTGCATCCGTGGCTAAGCTCAGGCACAGATTTCCACTTGCACGCCGAGGTCTCATCTATGCCGCAGCAATGGCCAGCCACCGACATCGCCCGCATGATCCTCGATGGCTTTGACGATTACCGCGAGCATTTCCGGCGCATTACCGACGGTGCGCGCGAGCGCTTCGAGCAGGCGCGCTGGCAGGAGACGCAGACCGCGTCGGCAGCGCGGATCAATCTCTACGAAGAAAAGGTCGGCGAAACCATCGCCCGCCTGCGCGAGCATTTCGACAACGAGACGCTGATGAATGTCGGCAGTTGGCCGCTGGTGAAAAGCGCTTACATCAGTGTCATCGACCTGCGTTTCGACGATGAACTGTCCGAGACCTGGTACAACTCGATTTTCTGCGGGCTGTTCAGTCACGACCTGATCAGCGACGGCTGCATGTTCATCCACACCACTCGGCCGAGCCTGCGCCGCGCCCGGGCTGCGCAAACCCGCACCTACAAGCCGCAAGGGCAGTTGTCATCGATGCTCTCCAGCATCTTTGCCGACTATCGCTTCAGCGAGGACTACGCCGATTTGCCGGGCGACCTGCAGCGCCTCGAGTCGCAACTGCGCGAGAACCTGCCGGACTGGGTGTGCAAGGACCCGGAGCTGAGCGTCGAGCTGTTTTCCTCGGTGCTGTACCGCAACAAGGGCGCCTATCTGGTCGGGCGCATCTATACCCGCGACGAGCAGTGGCCGCTGGTGATTCCGTTGCTGCACCGCGAAGGCCGCGGGATTCAGATTGACGCGCTGATCACCGACGAAGCCGATGTGTCGATCATCTTCTCTTTCACCCGTTCGTATTTCATGGTCGATGTGCCGGTGCCGGCGGAGTTCATCGGTTTCCTGCGGCGCATTCTGCCGGGCAAACACATCGCCGAGCTGTACACCTCGATCGGTTTCTACAAGCACGGTAAATCCGAGTTTTACCGGGCGCTGATCAATCACCTGGCCAACACCGACGACCAGTTCATCATGGCCCCCGGCGTGCGCGGCATGGTCATGAGCGTGTTTACCCTGCCGGGCTTCAACACCGTGTTCAAGATCATCAAGGACCGTTTCTCACCGTCGAAAAACGTCGACCGGGCGACGGTGATCGAAAAATACCGTCTGGTGAAAAGTGTCGACCGGGTCGGGCGCATGGCCGATACCCAGGAGTTCGCCGACTTCCGCTTTCCGCTGAGCAAGTTCGATCCGGCGTGCCTGGAAGAACTGCTCGAGGTCGCGCCGTCGACGGTCTCGGTCGAAGGCGATACGGTGCTGATCCGCCACTGCTGGACCGAACGCCGCATGACCCCGCTCAACCTCTATCTGGAAAACGCCAATGAAGCGCAGGTGCGCGAGGCACTGGAGGATTACGGCCTGGCGATCAAACAACTGGCAGCGGCCAACATCTTTCCCGGCGACATGCTGTTGAAGAACTTCGGCGTCACTCGTCACGGCCGAGTGGTGTTCTACGACTACGACGAGATCTGCTTCCTGACCGAAGCCAACTTCCGCCACATCCCCGCGCCGCGCACCCCCGAGGACGAAATGGCTTCCGAACCGTGGTACTCGATCGGGCCGCTGGATGTGTTCCCGGAAGAGTTTCCGCCTTTCCTGTTCGCCGATGCCGGGCAGCGCAAACTGTTCGATCAACTGCATGGCGAGTTGTATAACGCCGATTACTGGAAGGGTTTGCAAGAGGCGATTCGCGCCGGCAAAGTCATCGACGTCTTCCCATACCGTCGCAAAGGCCTCGATAACGAGTAACTCCCACTGTAGGAGCTGCCGAAGGCTGCGATCTTTTGATTTTTAAAAACAAGATCAAAAGATCGCAGCCTTCGGCAGCTCCTACAGGGGAAGCAGGTCAATCGAGGGCAAATCTGCGACAATCGCTCCCCTGCATAAACAGACGACCGAATTGCGTACCCGATGACCGACGAATCGCCCTCCATCGACAAACTGCTGAAAAACCTCGATCACGCCATGCTCGCCGACCGTCACCGGTTGCGACGGCAGTTGCTCGAGCTGCGCAAGAAACCCGACGAGGTCAAACTGGCCCAGTGGGTGGCGCGCATGCAGGCGTCCTGTGATCAGGTGCTGGCGCGCCGTGCCAGCCTGCCAGTGATTCGTTACGACGACAGCCTGCCGATCGCCGCCAAGCGCGACGAAATCAAGGCAGCGCTGGAGAAGCATCAAGTGCTGATCATCGCTGGCGAAACCGGCTCGGGTAAAACCACTCAATTGCCGAAAATCTGCCTGGAAATCGGTCGCGGCCAGCATGGCTTGATCGGTCACACCCAGCCACGCCGAATCGCTGCGCGCAGTGTCGCCAGCCGGGTCGCCGAAGAACTCGGTACGCCGCTCGGTTCGCTGGTCGGCTATCAGGTGCGCTTCGAGGATCAAAGTGATTCCAACACCCTGATCAAGCTGATGACCGACGGTATTTTGCTGGCGGAAACCCAGAACGACCGCTACCTCGAGCGCTACGACACGATCATCGTCGACGAGGCCCACGAACGCAGCCTGAACATCGATTTCCTGCTCGGTTACCTGAAAACCCTGCTGCCGCGTCGCCCGGATCTGAAAGTCATCATCACCTCGGCGACCATCGATTTGGAGCGTTTCTCCAAGCATTTCGACGATGCGCCGATTGTCGAGGTGTCCGGGCGGACTTTTCCGGTGGACACATGGTATCGCCCGCTGACGCTGGAGCAAGACGAAGAGGGCAACCGCGTCGAGGACGACCTGACCGTGGATCAGGCGATCCTCGCCACCCTCGACGAAATCGCCGCCTATGAGCGCAGAGAGCGCCGCAGCCCCGGCGATGTGCTGGTGTTCCTGCCCGGCGAGCGCGAGATTCGCGACGCTGCCGACATGCTGCGCAAGGCTCAGCTCAAACACACCGAAATCTTGCCGCTGTACGCGCGCCTGTCGCCGGCGGAGCAGCAGCGGATTTTCCAGTCGCATCCGGGGCGGCGCGTGGTGCTGGCAACCAACGTCGCCGAGACTTCGTTGACCGTGCCGGGCATCCGTTACGTGATCGACAGCGGCACCGCGCGCATCAGTCGCTATAGCTATCGCGCCAAGGTCCAGCGTCTGCCGATCGAAGCGATTTCCCAGGCCAGCGCCAATCAGCGTAAAGGTCGTTGCGGCCGGGTTGAACCGGGGATCTGCGTGCGGCTGTACAGCGAGGAAGATTTCCTCGGTCGCCCGGAGTTCACCGATCCGGAAATTCTGCGCACCAACCTCGCCGCCGTGATCTTGCAGATGCTGCACCTGCGCCTCGGTGAGATCACCGCGTTCCCGTTCATCGAGCCGCCGGACGGCAAGGCGATCAGCGACGGTTTCAACCTGCTGCAAGAACTCTCGGCGGTGGATCGCAACAGCCAGCTGACCCCGCTCGGCCGCCAGCTGGCACGCCTGCCGGTGGACCCGCGCATGGGTCGTATGCTCTTGGAAGCGGCGAAACTCGGCAGCCTGCAAGAGGTGCTGATCGTCGCCAGCGCCATGTCGATTCAGGATCCGCGCGAGCGTCCGCCGGAGCGTCAGCAAGCAGCCGATCAGGCCCACGCACAATGGAAAGACAGCGATTCGGACTTCGCCGGACTGGTCAATCTGTGGCGCGGTTTTGAAGAGCAGCGCCAGGCGCTGACCGCCAGTCCGCTGCGTAACTGGTGCCGGAAGAATTTCCTCAATTATCTGCGTCTGCGCGAGTGGCGTGACTCTCATCGCCAGTTGAGCCTGATCTGCCGCGACATGCAGCTGAGCCTCAACAAGGAACCGGCGGATTACCCGAAACTGCACAAAGCAGTATTGGTCGGCCTGCTCAGCCAGATCGGTCAGAAAACCGAGGACGGCGATTACCTCGGCGCCCGGCAGCGGCGCTTCTGGATTCACCCGTCGTCGGGCATCGGCAAGAAACGTCCGCAGTGGCTGATGACCGCCGAACTGGTGGAAACCACCAAGCTTTACGCGCGGATGGTCGCCAAGATCGATGCCGACTGGATCGAGCCGCTGGCCGGGCACCTGATCAAGAAAAACCATTTCGAACCGCACTGGGAGAAGAAGCGCGGCCAGGTCGTGGCCTACGAGCAGATCACCCTGTTCGGGCTGATCGTGGTGGGTCGCCGCCCAGTGCATTACGGCCCGGTGGATCCGGTGGTCTCGCGTGAGCTGTTTATCCGCGAAGGTCTGGTGCGTGGCGAGATTCAGTCGAAAGCCAAGTGCCTGACCGCCAACAAGCAGTTGCTCGAACAGCTCGACGAGCTGGAAGCCAAGGCTCGGCGCCGCGACATTCTCGCCGACGAAGAAACCCTGTACGCGTTCTACGATGCGCGCTTGCCGGCGGAGATTCATCAGACCGCGACCTTCGACAGCTGGTATCGGGTCAACAGTCAGAAAGACCCGCAATTGCTGATCATGCGCGAAGAAGACGTGCTGGCCCGCGAGGCCAGTGAGGTCACCGCGCGCGACTACCCGGACACGCTGCACATCGGTGATCTGGAACTGGCGCTCAGTTATCACTTCGAACCCAATCACCCGCGCGACGGCGTGACCCTGCGCGTGCCGGCACCGCTGCTGCCGATGCTGCCACCCGAACGTCTGGAATGGCTGGTGCCGGGGCTGATCGAGGCCAAGTGCATTGCGCTGGTGCGCAATCTGCCGAAAGCCTTGCGCAAGAACTTCGTGCCGGTGCCGGACTTCATCAAGGCGGCGTTGCAGCGCATGACCTTCGCCGAGGGCTCGCTGCCGCAAGCGCTCGGTCGCGAGTTGCTGCGCATGACCGGCGCACGCGTCAGCGATGAAGCATGGGCGGAAGCGGCGCAGCAGGTCGAAAGCCATCTGCGGATGAACCTGGAAATCGTCGACGGCCAGGGCAAGTTCCTCGGCGAGGGCCGCGATCTGGCCGAGCTCACCGCGCGTTTTGCCGAAGCCAGCCAGGCGGCTTTGGCGGTGCCGCAGAGTGCGAAAAGTCAGCAACCGGTGGAGGCCAAGGTCTTCGCCCCGGTGGCGGAAAAGACTCAGCAGAAGATTGCCGGATTGTCGATGACGGTCTATCCGGCGCTGGTGGAAGAGGGCGGCACAGTCAAGGAAGGGCGGTTCTCGACCCCGGCCGAAGCCGAGTTCCAGCATCGTCGCGCCTTGCAGCGGCTGCTGCTGCAGCAATTGGCCGAGCCGGCGAAGTTCCTGCGCAGTAAACTGCCGGGTATCACCGAGTTGGGCCTGCTGTATCGCGAGCTGGGCCGAGTGGATGCGCTGGTCGAAGACATTCTGCTGGCCAGTCTCGACAGCTGCATTCTGGAAGGCGAAGACCCGTTGCCGCGTGACGGCGCCGGGCTCGCCGCATTGGCTGAACGCAAACGCGGCAGCTGGACCGAACACGCCGAGCGCGTGGCGCGGCTGACGCTGGAGATTCTCAAACTGTGGCACGGCCTGCAAAAACGCTTCAAGGGCAAGATCGATCTGGCGCAGGCTGTGGCGCTGAATGACATCAAGCAGCAAGTCAGCAATCTGGTGTATCCGGGTTTCGTCCGGGAAACGCCGATGCAATGGCTCAAGGAACTGCCGCGCTATCTGAAGGCGGTCGAGCAGCGTTTCGAGAAGCTCGGTGCGCAGGTGCAGAAGGACCGGGTCTGGAGCGGTGAACTGGCCGGCCTTTGGGCGCAATATCAGACCCGCGCCGCCAAACATGCCCAGGAAGGCAAACGCGATCCGCAGTTAGAGCTGTACCGCTGGTGGCTGGAGGAATACCGGGTGTCGCTGTTCGCCCAGCAGTTGGGGACGAAAGCGCCGATCTCGGACAAACGGCTGAGCAAGCAGTGGAGTCAGGTCGAGGCCTGATCCCCAACTCCGCATCGCCCCTGTAGGAGCTGCCGCAGGCTCGGGCCGCGATCGGACGATCTTTTGATTTTGCTTTTTAAAAGATCAAGATCAAAAGATCGCAGCCTGCGGCAGCTCCTACAGGGAGTGCGTTTTGCGGGAGAAGGCGCCAAAAGCCAAGGTTTATGGCAAACTTCGCGACCATAAACGCCGTTTTCGCGACCCAGAGCCTTCGGTGAGGTCGCGATCGGAATAAAGCGATGCCAGGTCAGCGTCCCCGGACGGGAATAGACCCTTTGTGTGTTGGTACGTCGGTGCCAGCGCTTTCTGCCTGAACAGATTAGAGAAACGACCATGCATAACGTCGTCATCAGCGGCACCGGCCTGTACACCCCGGCCAACAGCATCTCCAACGAAGAGCTGGTGCAGTCTTTCAATACCTACGTCGCGCAGTTCAACGCCGACAACGCCGACGCCATCGCCAGCGGTGAAGTCCAGGCGCTGACCGAATCCAGCGCCGCGTTCATCGAAAAGGCGTCGGGCATCAAGAGCCGCTTTGTCATGGACAAGGACGGCATTCTCGATCCTGCGCGCATGGCCCCACGTCTGCCGGAGCGCTCCAACGACGAATGGTCGGTGCTGTGCCAGATGGCCATCGGCGCCGCTGAACAGGCGCTGCAACGTGCCGGCAAGGCCGCCGCCGACATCGACGGCGTGATCGTTGCCTGCTCCAATCTGCAACGCGCTTACCCTGCGATTGCCATCGAAGTCCAGGAAGCACTGGGCATTCAGGGTTTCGGTTTCGACATGAACGTCGCCTGCTCCTCGGCGACCTTCGGCATTCAGGCCGCCGCCAACAGCGTGCAACTGGGCCAGGCCCGGGCGATCCTGATGGTCAACCCGGAAGTCTGCACCGGGCACCTGAACTTCCGCGACCGCGACAGCCACTTCATCTTCGGTGATGCGGCGACGGCGGTGATCATCGAACGCGCTGACCTGGCGACGTCCAAGTACCAGTTCGACGTGGTCAGCACCAAACTGCTGACCAAGTTCTCCAACAACATCCGCAACAACTTCGGTTTCCTCAACCGCGCCGCGGAAGAGGGCATCGGTACCCGCGACAAGCTATTCGTGCAGGAAGGCCGCAAGGTGTTCAAGGACGTCTGCCCGATGGTCGCCGAGCTGATCGGTGAGCACCTGGAAGAGAACAAGCTCAACGTCGGCGACGTCAAGCGCTTCTGGCTGCACCAGGCCAACCTGAGCATGAACCACCTGATCGTGCGCAAGCTGCTGGGCCGTGAAGCCACCGAAGAAGAGGCGCCGGTGATTCTCGACACCTACGCCAACACCAGCTCTGCCGGCTCGGTGATTGCCTTCCACAAATATCAGGACGATCTGGCCAGTGGATCGCTGGCGGTATTGAGCTCGTTCGGCGCCGGTTACTCGATCGGCAGCGTGATTCTGCGCAAGCGCTGAGTGCGCCTGAAAAGATCGCAGCCTGCGGCAGCTCCTACACTGATCTCTGTAGGAGCTGCCGCAGGCTGCGATCTTTTGCTTTCGACCATCTGAAAACGAGGCATGCATGGCCGCAACGGACGACACCCAACTGCTCGAACGCCTGCTCGCGGGTGAGCAAAAGGCCTTCAAGGAACTGGTCAGTACCTACCAGAGCGCCATGCGCGCCGTGGCGTATGCCATCGTCGGCCAGCGCCATGTTGAAGAAGTGGTACAAGATGCCTGGCTTTCGGTGGTGCGCCATATCGGTAGCTTCGAAGGACGTTCCAGTCTCAAGACCTGGCTGCTGACCATCACCGCCAACTCGGCCAAGAGCCGCTACAAACAGAACCGTCGCGAAGTGTTGCTGGATGATCTGCCGTCACCCCACGGCACCATCGACGACGATCGTTTTTCTCCCGGTGACGGCCATTGGCTGGTGGCGCCGTTCGCCTGGCATCAGGACACCCCGGAAGCCTTGCTCACCGAAAGCGAATTGCGTGATTGCCTGGAGCACACTTTGCTCAGTCTGTCGGAACTGCAAAGCAGCGTGTTGCTGCTGCGCGAACGCCAGGGCCTGGAGTTGGAAGAGATCTGTAATCTTCTGGAGATCTCGCTCTCCAATGTCCGTGTGCTGCTGCATCGTGCGCGGCTGAAAGTCTTCGCCACGGTGGAGCATTTTGAGGAGACTGGCGAATGCTGACCTGCAAGGAACAAGTGGCACGCTCCAGCGATTATCTCGATGGCCAATTGAGCTTTCGCGAGAAACTGCTGGTGCGCCATCACCTGATGTTCTGCCCGAACTGTCGGCGGTTCATTCGTCAGATGCGTTTGATGCAAGCGACCCTGAAGGCGCTGCCGGAGAAGCCGCAAGAGGGTGTGGATGCGCTGGCCGAACGCCTGGCCGAGCAACGCCGTCAGGAAAAATAGAATCTCACCTGTAGGAGCTGCCGAAGGCTGCGATCTTTTGATCTTGTTTTTGAAGATCAAAAGATCGCAGCCTTCGGCAGCTCCTACAGGTTTTTTGCATCTTGCAGAAATAGCCCGGCGCGGACGCAACGAACGGATGATGGGGATCGTCCCGCCCGCGTCAGGCTAGAGGGTGACGCGTTTTAGAACTTCGCTTCCGCATCCAGCTGCAGGGTGTTGGTGTCTGCGTCACGCTGGGTACGGCTGGAGAAGTCGGCCTTGGTCAGGAAGTACGTGGCGCCGATGGCGAAGTTCTTGTCGATGTCGTAACCGACCTTGAACTTGTGTCCACGGGAACCTGTGGTGCCGTTGGCGAAGTCGGAGTCGGTGAACGCGCCGACCACGGCGTCACGCTGTACGTCACGATAGTTGTAATCCAGGTTCAGACCGAAGACTTTCGACTTGGCGCCGACCAGCCACGCGGTATCGGCGTCGGTCACGGCATCGTTGTTCTTCACGTACTGGCCGTAGAACGACAGCGGCATTGGCAGGCCACCGATGTCGATCTGGCTGAAACCTTCGTACAGGCGGAACTCGTTGTTGGCCGAGTTGCCGTTGACCGACAGCGCGCACGGTGTGGACGTCCCGGTGCAGCGGCTGTCTTCGTCGTTCTGGTAGGCGTAGACGCTGCCGCCCAAGGTCAGTTTCAGGTTGTCGGTGATCGCGAAGCGGCTGCCCAACTGGCCAGCGGTCAGGCGCAGGTCGTGGCGAAATTGCACGCCTTCGCCGTCGACGTTGTCCTTGAGGGTGTAGTTACCCAGGCTGCCGAACAGTTCGGCGCTGCTGCCCAGTGGGTATTTGTAGGTAACGGCCAGACCTTCCGGGTTGATGTCGCTATCCCAGATCACGTCACCCATGCTGACCCACGGTTGCAGCATCTTGCCGCCGATCACGTGCAGGTTCTTGATCGCGTCCGGGTGATAGTCGATATAACCCAGGTCGAGCCAGATCTGCTTCTTGTCGAAGTAGTTGTCCATGTCCTGGTTGGTCGAGCGGGCATCGTCGCCGCCGCCGGTGGCGATACGAATACCGGTGTCCACTTGCGGGTTGATCTCGGTGTAAGCACCCAGACGTGCGCGGATACGCTGGCGATCCTTGTCACGGCCA
The DNA here is from genome assembly GCF_016756945.1 of Pseudomonas sp. MWU318. Lineage (NCBI taxonomy): Bacteria > Pseudomonadati > Pseudomonadota > Gammaproteobacteria > Pseudomonadales > Pseudomonadaceae > Pseudomonas > Pseudomonas sp. MWU318. Next base: position 95,648 of record NZ_JAESJL010000004.1, on the reverse strand, counting down.
CCGTTGTTGGATTCGCCGTCGATCTTGACGGTCTCCTGACGAATACGTACGTCACCCTTGAACTGGGTCTTGGCGGCCCAGGCGAGTTTCTGGTCGAAGGAGCTCAGCTCGTTGGTTTTCTTCGCGGTTGCCGCGATCTGCTCGTTGGTCTCTTGCTGCGCCTGTTGCGCGATTTGCTGGGCCTTCTGATCCTTGGCCAGTTCAGTCTGCAGTTCGACGTACTGCGCCTGGGAAATGGAACCGTTGGCCTTGAGCATGTCGAGCAGTTTGGCGTCGACTGCAGCACTGGCCGGAACGCTCATGGCCAGCAACAGGCCACCGCACAGGGCCGCCGCAGTTTTCGTGGAAGCAAGACGCATAGCAATCTCCGAAGATGAGAGGGGATGGCTGAACCATCCTGGGCACACCGACGCGCACGTCGGAAAACAGTGTCCGGGTAGAACCCGGCGCTCTAAAAACAGGAGCGAGTATCGCGATGGTTTATGACAGAGCAGTGGCTAAGTGATGTCATGTCGATGACGATACAAAGTCCTCGTGAACTATTGAGCTAGAGCACTGTCGCCCGAATGAGCGTGTGCAATGGATGCCGATCAGCGATACTCGCGGGGCTTTGACGCCAAGATGTGGAGAGCCAGTTGATGCCGTTGCAACGTCTGCAAAACCTGTCAGAAATCGTCCCGGCGACATGGGACGCGCTGGTGCCCGAGAACCAGCCGTTTTTGCGCCATGCGTTCCTCAGCGCACTGGAAGACAGCGGCAGCGTCGGACCCCATACCGGCTGGCAGCCCGAGCATCTGCTGCACGTTGAAGGCGGTCGGTTGATCGCTGCGCTGCCCAGTTATCGCAAGTGGCATTCCTACGGCGAGTACGTGTTCGATCACGGCTGGGCCGATGCCTGTGCCCGGGCCGGCATCGATTACTATCCCAAGCTGCTGACGGCGGTGCCGTTCAGTCCGGTCAGCGGGCCACGCTTGCTGGCCGCCCGGGTCGAGGACGGTTTCGAGCTGCTCAAGAGCCTGCCGGGTTATCTGGAAATCGAAGGGCTTTCCAGCGCGCACATCAACTTCACCGACCCGTTCACCGATGCCGCGATGATCGAGCAGCCGGGCTGGCTGCAGCGCATCGGCTGTCAGTATCACTGGCAGAATCGCGGTTACGGAGACTTCCAGGATTTTCTCGACGTGCTCAGCTCGCGCAAGCGCAAGCAGATGCGTAAAGAGCGCGAGCAAGTGGCGGGGCAGGGCTTCGAGTTCGAATGGCTGGAGGGGCGCGAACTGGACGAATCGCAATGGGATTTTGTCTACGCCTGCTACGCCAATACTTATGCCGTGCGCCGACAGGCGCCATACCTGACGCGGGAGTTTTTCAGTCTGCTGGCTGCGCGGATGCCGGAGGCGATTCGGGTGGTCTTCGCCAGGCAGGGTTCACGGCCGGTGGCGATGGCCTTCAGTCTGGTCGGGGGCGACAGCTTCTACGGACGCTATTGGGGCTGTCTGGCCGAGTTTGACCGACTGCACTTCGAGACGTGTTTCTATCAGGGCATGGACTATGCGATTGCGCAGGGGTATCAGCGCTTTGATGCGGGAGCTCAGGGGGAACATAAACTGATTCGCGGTTTTGAACCGGTGATCACCCACTCGTGGCACTACCTGCGTCATCCGGGTCTGAAGGCCGCAGTAAAAGACTTTTTGCAGCAGGAACGTGCGGGGGTGTTGGCTTATGCAGCAGAGGCGGTCACCGCTCTTCCTTATAAACAGACCTGATGTATTCACCGGGTGTGATGGCACGAATTGCAAGGTGACAGCACAAGGCCCGAAATGATTCGGGCCTTGTGCTTTTCACTGTAGGTGTGCCCCGCTATTAAACAGGCCAAGACAAGAAGTTAGAAACCTGCACCGGCAAAGCAATTTGCCAGGCCTTTCTCGGCGGCCACTTTGTCAAACTCTTCGATAGTGGCAATCGACGAGTGATAATAAATCATCAGGCTGGGTTTTTTGGCAATTCTGCAAGTGTATACGTTGGCCGGTCGCTCGCATTGCGTAACGCCGGTACCGCCATTTACCGAGCACTTTATTTCCGGGCGTACTTCAGACAACGCTTCGGCGATGTTGAATCCAATAGGAGTGTCACTGTCCACGGTTGGCGACAGCATCGCCGAGGCGAAACCGGAATAAGTGGCAGCGATGAATAAGGACAGGATAATGGTTTTGTAGTTTTTCATTTTCAGTTGACTCGATTTTTAGTGTTGTTCTATGCGAATTGGTTTGGTAGTGCGTGACGTGCGTGATCGCCAGAGTTTCCGTTATTGGAAGCTGCCGACATCAAAGCGCGACTCTGCTCGAAGTGGCAGTGTGCGCCTGATACAACCCATATCGATCGGCTGTTACCACTCCCAATGGGTGGCGTTATCTTTGTCCAGCCAGACTTTGCAGTTCTTTAAACCCAATGTCTTGGCGGAATCGGTATTCATGAACTCTTCGGCAGTGTTCGCTTCATGATAAAAGCGTTTGAACTTCCAGATGTAATTCTTGAAGTCGTCGCTGTACTGCTGGCAGCGATAAACATTGGTGGTTCCGTTTTCGGCGGCGAACGCACTGCTTTGCATCAGGCCAGTAGCCAGTGCAAGGGCAATCATGCTGTTGATCAAAGTATTCATGTCTCAGTCCTTGAGAAGCTAATGTTTTAGTGTGTGAAGAAAGTTGCTGGGGTTCACGCTTTTAAAGTAATACGGATGTTCGGGGATGTCAGCGATTTCGCTGTTTCAGGATGTTTGATGTTGCTGGCTTGTTAGTTTAAAAGGCGCATCGCCAGTTATAGCGATGCGCCTTTTGAGTCGAGCGATATTCAGTTCTTTTCAGCACCCAGCGAGCGATAGATTACGCCGCCAATTACTGCACCCATCAAGGGGGCGACCCAGAACATCCACAACTGTGCAATCGCCCAGCCGCCGACCATCAGCGCCGGCCCGGTGCTGCGCGCCGGGTTGACCGAGGTATTGGTGACCGGAATCGAGATCAGGTGAATCAGCGTCAGACCCAGACCGATGGCAATCGGTGCGAGTCCCGCCGGGGCGCGTTTGTCAGTGGCGCCGAGGATGATGATCACGAACATCCCGGTCATCACCAGTTCGGTCACAAACCCGGCCGCCATTGAGTATTTGCCTGGTGAATGCTCACCGTAACCGTTGGAGGCCAGGCCGGCGGCGATATCGAAGCCTTCCTTGCCGCTGGCGATGTAGTAGAGCAGCGCGGCGGCGAGTATCGCGCCGAGCACCTGGGCGATGATGTAGGCGGGTAGCTCCCTGGCCGGAAACCGCCCGCCGACCACCAACCCGACTGATACCGCAGGATTGAGGTGACAGCCGCTGATGTGGCCGATGGCGAACGCCATGGTCAGCACCGTCAGACCAAACGCCAGGGCCACCCCCAGCACTCCAATCCCCAAAGGCGAAGACGCGGCGAGCACCGCACTGCCACAACCACCCAGAACCAGCCAGAACGTACCCAACAACTCAGTAACTGAACGTTTGAACAGAGACATGAGAGAGTCCTTGATAGGCGTGCTATCGAGACTGTATCGAGTTGTGCTTCCTTGCAATTTACGACAGGTTCCGTGCTGGAACCTTGGCTGAGTACAGCACGCTTTGGATGGATTTCCAGCAGCCAGGAAAAAACCGCCAGAGCCCGTGTTTGGCGGGCTCTGGCGGTTTTCTGGCGGGCAGGCATTGTGTGGTGAGGGAGCTTGCTCCCGCTGGACAGCAAGCTGTCCCAAACCTATCTGCACCGGTAGTGTCAGACTCGCACAGTTGGCGGGCTTTGCGCCTGCTGCGCAGCCGAGCGGGAGCAAGCTCCCTCGCCACAAAAGCTCACAAAATCAGGTTTTTGTGATCAATCGATTCCGACAAATCCCCCGGTCTGGTGCGCCCACAACCGCGCATACAACCCGCGATGCGCCAGCAGTTCGGCGTGGGTGCCGCTCTCGGCGATCTTGCCGTTTTCCAGCACTACCAGCCGATCCATGCGAGCGATGGTCGAGAGACGGTGAGCAATGGCGATCACGGTTTTGCCCTGCATCAGGGTTTCCAGGCTTTCCTGAATCGCCGCTTCGACTTCCGAGTCGAGTGCCGAGGTCGCTTCGTCCATGATCAGGATCGGCGCGTCCTTGAGCAGCACCCGGGCAATCGCGATGCGCTGACGCTGACCGCCGGACAGTTTCACCCCGCGTTCGCCGACGTGCGCATCGAAACCGGTGCGGCCCTCAGCGTCCGACAGCAGCGGAATGAACTCGTCGGCGCGGGCCTTGTGCACCGCGTCCCAGAGTTCGGCGTCGGTGGCATCAGGCTTGCCGTACAGCAAGTTGTCGCGGATCGAGCGGTGCAGCAGGGAGGTGTCCTGCGTGATCATGCCGATGCGTGCGCGCAGGCTTTCCTGGCCGACTTCAGCGATGTTCTGCCCATCGATCAGGATGCGTCCGCCCTCGACGTCGTACAGGCGCAGCAGCAGGTTGACCAGGGTCGATTTGCCGGCACCGGACGGCCCGATCAAGCCGATTTTCTCACCGGGTTTGATCGTCAGGTTGAGGTCGCCGATGATGCCTTTCTTCTTGCCGTAGTGAAAATCCACGTGCTCGAAGCGCACTTCGCCGCGAGCCACGGCTAGCGGTTTGGCCTGCTCACGATCGGTGACGCTGACCGGTTGCGAGATGGTCTGCAGACCGTCCTGGACCATGCCGATGTTCTCGAAAATGCCGGTGACCACCCACATGATCCAGCCGGACATGTTGACGATGCGGATCACCAGCCCGGTGGCCAAGGCGATCGCGCCAACAGTGATCAGCGACTGCGTCCACAGCCACAGCGCCAGCGCGGTGGTGCCAACGATCAGCAGACCGTTCATGGTGGTGATCGCCACGTCCATGCTGGTCACCACGCGACCGGCCATCTGCGCCTTGACCGTCTGTTCTTCGATGGCTTCCTTGGCGTAATGCTGTTCGAAGTTGGTGTGGGCGAACAACTTGAGGGTGGCGATGTTGGTGTAGCCGTCGACGATTCGTCCCATCAGTTTCGAGCGCGCGTCGGAAGCTTCCACCGAACGCTCTTTCACCCGTGGCACGAAGTAATACAGCGCGCCGATGTAGGCGACGATCCACGTCAGCAGCGGAATCATCAGGCGCCAGTCGGCTTCGGCGAACAGCACCAGCGAACTGATCGCGTAGATCACCACGTGCCACAGCGCATCCACCGCTTGCACCGCCGAGTCACGCAGCGAGTTGCCGGTCTGCATGATGCGTTGGGCGATGCGCCCGGCGAAGTCGTTCTGGAAGAAATTCAGGCTCTGCTTGAGCACGTAACTGTGGTTCTGCCAGCGGATCATGCTGGTCATCCCCGGGCTCAGGGTCTGATGCACCAGAAGATCGTGCAGGCCGAAAAAGATCGGCCGCAGCACCAGGGCGACCACCACCATCCACGTCAGTTCGAGGGCGTGGTCGCTGAAGAAATTCGGGTTGGGCGTGCCCTGGGCCAGGTCGATGATGCGGCTCAGGTAGCTGAACAGCGCCACTTCGATCAACGCGGCAAACAGGCCGACCACCAGCAGGGCGGCAAAACTCGACCAGACCTGCTTGAGGTAATAGGTATAGAAGGGCCAGACACGATCCGGCGGGGACGCCGTGGGGGCGTCGCGGAATATGTCGATCAGTTGTTCGAAACGGCGATAGAGCATCAGATAACCGCCCGGATGCCGGGCTCTCCTTTTATCGGTGTGAGCGGCGTGGCTTCAGGCCAGCGCCGCTCGAAACGCCCTGTACAGCTTAGTCGATGACTTTGGCCGACTTGATGATCACAGGGTCGACAGGCACGTTTTGCATGCCCTGTTTGGTGGTGGTCTGCGAGTTGACGATGATGTCGACCACGTCCATGCCTTTGACCACTTTGGCGAATACTGCGTAACCGGCGTCACGGCCCGGATCGAGGAAGGCGTTGTCGGCGACGTTGATGAAGAACTGGCTGGTGGCCGAATCCGGGTTGGAGGTACGGGCCATCGACAAGGTGCCGCGAACGTTGTGCAGGCCATTGCTGGCTTCGTTCTTGATCGGTGCCTTGGTCTCTTTCTGTTGCATCTGTGGCGTGAAACCGCCGCCCTGAGCCATGAAGCCCGGGATCACGCGATGGAAAATGGTGTTGGTGTAAAAGCCGCTGTTGACGTAATCCAGAAAGTTTTTGGTACTGATCGGCGCTTTGACCGGATCCAGTTCGATTTCGATCTGGCCGTTGGTGGTGTCCAGCAGCACGTGCGGTGCTTTTGCAGGCGTGGCAGCCATCAGGTTGGCAGCAAACAGCACGGTGCCGGCGGCGAGGGCGAGTTTTTTCAGCATGGGTCAGTGATCCTGAGATTGAGTATCGGCTGTGGCAAGGAACGCCAGCAGCGTTTGGTTAAAGCGTTCGGGTTGATCGAGCGGGGTGGCGTGGCGCGAATCGGCGATGACCACCAGCCGCGCATCGGGCAGCAGTTTTACATAGGTTTCTTTCAGTGCCACCGGTGTGTAGTCACGGTCGGCAGTGACGATGAGGGTTGGACAGGTCACCCGGGAAAGTCGTTCCTGAACGCCCCAGCCAACAATCGCATCGAAGCTGGCGAGATAAGCACGTTTGTCGTTTTTTGCCCAGCGTTCGGCCATTTTCTGCCGCAGATCAGCTTGTTCAGGCTTGGGAAAAAGTTTGCCGCCCAGCGCCTTGCCGATGGTCGCCAGACTCAGCACGCGCATCAGGCTCCAGCGCTTGAACCACTGCCAGTAATCGTCGCGGCTGCGGAGTTTGACCTCGGGGGCGCTGTTGACGATGGTCAGGCTTTTCAGCATTTGCGGCTGATCGACGCCGAACTGAAAGCCGATCATCCCGCCCATCGACAGCCCGACGTAATGTACCGGGCCGAGTTTCAGGTGTTCGATCAACGCCAGCAGATCGGCGCTGAACCCGGCGATGCTGTAGCGCTCGCGAGGTTTGTCCGAGCGACCGTGACCGCGTATGTCCGGAACGATCACCCGGTAGTGCGCCGCCAGCGCCGGGATCTGCATTTCCCAGTCCAGGGTGCTCGAACCGAGTCCGTGAACCAGCAGCAACGGTGTGCCGTGGCCATATTCCTCGTAGTGCAGGTTGCAACCTTCGTGCTCGAAATAGGCCATCGGTGAACTCCGTGTCAGGCTTGCTCGGGGGCGGCGAACGGTGCGTCCAGCGGCAAGGTGTCGAAGGTACGCAACAGTTCGATGAGGATTTGTGTGGCCGGGCCCAGCGGTTTGTCCTTGTTCGAATACAGATAGAAGCTCGGGTTGCGGCTGCCGCCCTGATCCAACGGTAGCAGCTTGAGCGTGCCTTCCTTCAATTCCCGTTCGATCATGTGTCGTGGCAGCCAGGCAAAGCCCAGGCCGCTGCTGACGAACGTGGCAGCCGTGGCGAGGCTGCCGACGGTCCAGCGCTGTTCGGCGCCGAGCCAGCCGACGTCGCGTGGTTGCTGGCGGCCGGAGTCGCGAATCACCACCTGCATCTGGGTTTCCAGGTCCTGGAAGCTCAGTTCGCGATTGAGTCGATGCAGCGCGTGATCCGGGTGGGCGACCGCGACAAATTCGACGTCGCTCAATTCCGCGCCGAGGTAGCCGGGGATGCTCAGGCCGGTGATCGCCAGATCGGCCACGCCCTCGAGCAAGACCTCTTCGACCCCCGACAACACCTCCTCGCGCAGACGCACGCGGCAGCCGCGACTCTGCGGCATGAATGCGGTCAGCGCCCGCACGATGCGTGCGCTCGGGTAAGCCGCATCGACCACCAGCCGCACCTCGGCTTCCCAACCTTGCTCCATGTGGTGGGCGAGGTCTTCCAGTTGACTGGCCTGTTTCACCAGTTGCCGCGAGCGGCGCAGCAGTACGCCGCCGGCTTCGGTGAGCACCGCTTTACGTCCGTCGATGCGCAGCAACGGCACGCCGAGCTGGTCCTGCATGCGGGCGACGGTATAACTCACCGACGATTGCGAACGGTGCAGAACCTCGGCGGCCTGGGCGAAACCACCGTGGTCGACCACCGCCTGCAATGTTCGCCATTGATCAAGGGTCACGCGGGGCGCTTTCATCAATAGCTCCTCTTGTCCTAAGCTGGCCGTCCCTCATGGAGACTGGCGAATGAAAAAATTCTGTTGTGTGGTGCTCGCGTTGCTGCCGCTGACTGCGTTTGCTTACCCGATCGATGTGCAGAAGAACCTCAATGGCTTGAAGATCGACTACGAGACCTTCGACACCGACAAAGACATCGGCTCCATCCGGGTCGCCAACTACGGTGATGTCGACGCGACCTGCAAAGTCGTTTTCAACAATGGCCCGGAAGCACCGCGTACGCGCAACATCGAAATCCCGGCCCGCAAGCATACGAATGCCACGGCCAAGTTTTCCCGCGAAATCATCAGACTGCGCATCGACCTGAGCTGCAGCCCGAAATAACGGTCGATCCCTTGTAGGAGTGAGCCTGCTCGCGATAGCGGTGTATCAGTCAGAGAATGCGTCGATTGACACACCGCTATCGCGAGCAGGCTCACTCCTACAAGGGTACGTGTCAGCATCTAAACGAATTATTCGATCTTTTGCAGCAATTATTTGCGCTTTTTCATCGATACAACCCTGTTTAACCTTCACTCCATCGACCTACAACATTCTCGGATGGAGACTACACACCATGTCCCGCGTTCTGATCATTGAAAGCAGCGCCCGCCAGCAAGACTCGGTTTCCCGTCAACTGACCCAGACCTTCATCGGTCAGTGGAAAGCGGCGCATCCCAACGATCAGATCACCGTGCGTGACCTCGCCGTGAATCCCGTTCCACACCTGGACGCCAACCTGCTGGGCGGCTGGATGAAGCCTGCCGAGCAGCGCAATGCCAGCGAACAATCGTCGCTGGAGCGCTCCAACGAATTGACCGACGAGCTGCTCGCCGCCGACGTACTGGTGATGGCTGCGCCGATGTACAACTTCGCGATCCCGAGCACCCTCAAGGCCTGGCTCGACCACGTGCTGCGTGCCGGCGTGACCTTCAAGTACACCGAAACCGGCCCGCAAGGCCTGCTCAGCGGCAAACGTGCCTACGTGCTCACTGCTCGCGGCGGGATCTACGCCGGCGGCCCGGCCGACCATCAGGAACCGTACCTGCGTCAGGTAATGGGTTTCATCGGCATCCATGACGTGACCTTCATTCACGCCGAAGGCATGAACCTGGGCGGTGACTTCCAGGAGAAGGGCCTGAATCAGGCCAACGCCAAACTGTCCCAGGTCGCTTGATATGTTAATCGCCAGATAATCGCCGCTTGTTTAAGTGACCTGGCGCAACCCCTTCAAGGCTCTACGCGCATCGAACCTCCCTTTGCACTTGTTGCTCCTGAGTGCTGTAGCCCGATTGAACGCTTTAGCGAGATCGGGCTTTTTTTTGCCTGGGATTTCTCTGATTCACTGCTATCCCTGTAGGAGCTGCCGCAGGCTGCGATCTTTTGATGTTGTTTTTTACGATCAAAAGATCGCAGCCTGCGGCAGCTCCTACAGGGGATTTTGTGTTGGTTGCGGAATGTAAAACCGGCTATCGTCGCCGCCATTCGAAACAGAGGCGACCATGGGCTATCTACTTTTTGTCACGCTGATCCAGGCGTTTTCCTTCAGTCTGATCGGCGAATACCTTGCCGGGCACGTCGACAGCTACTTCGCGGTGCTGGTGCGTGTGGTGCTGGCCGGGCTGGTGTTCATTCCGCTGACCCGCTGGCGCTCGGTGGAACCGGCGTTTATGCGCGGCATGCTGCTGATCGGCGCGTTGCAGTTCGGCATCACCTACGTCTGCCTGTACCTGAGCTTCCGCGTGCTGACGGTGCCGGAGGTGTTGCTGTTCACCATCCTCACGCCGCTGCACGTGACGCTGATCGAAGATGCGCTGAACCGCCGCTTCAATCCGTGGGCGCTGGTGGCCGCGTTGGTAGCGGTGGGCGGTGCGGCGGTGATTCGTTTCGACAGCATCAGTCCGGATTTCTTCATGGGCTTCCTGCTGCTGCAACTGGCCAACTTCACCTACGCGGCAGGGCAGGTGCTGTACAAGCATCTGGTAGCAAAATACCCGAGCGATCTGCCGCATTACCGGCGTTTCGGCTTCTTCTACCTCGGCGCACTGGCGGTGGTGTTGCCGGCATTTCTGCTGTTCGGCAAAGCCAACTTCCTGCCCGAAGCACCCCTGCAATGGGGCGTGTTGCTGTTTCTCGGACTGGTCTCGACCGCGTTGGGCATGTACTGGTGGAACAAGGGCGCGTGCATGGTCAACGGCGGCACGCTGGCGGTGATGAACAACCTGCATGTGCCGGTGGGCTTGCTGCTGAACCTGCTGATCTGGAATCAGCATGAGGAGTTGGGAAGGCTGTTGCTTGGCGGGAGTGTCATCCTGGCGGCCGTATGGATCAGCCGGTTAGGTATCAAAAGCACCGCATAACCCTTGTAGGAGCTGCCGCAGGCTGCGATCTTTTGCCTTTGATGTTTTGAGGATCAAAAGATCGCAGCCTTCGGCAGCTCCTACATGAATTGTGGGTTACATCAGGTGTTTTTGCGGTTCCGGAATGTGCGCCGAACCGAGCACCGCCGGCAGCAACCCGGTACGCAAATCCCCGCCACTCGGCTGCTGATACAGGCTCAAGCCAAACTCCGGCAGCACCGCCAGCAGATAATCGAAAATATCCCCCTGAATCCGCTCGTAATCGGCCCACACCGTGGTGGTCGTGAAGCAGTAGATTTCCAGCGGAATTCCCTGCGCCGTGGTCTGCATCTGCCGCACCATGCAGGTCATGTTCGGCTGCACCTCCGGGTGACTCTTCAAATACGCCAGCGCATAAGCGCGGAAGGTGCCGATGTTGGTCATGCGCCGGCGGTTGGCCGACATCGCCGCGACGTTTCCTTGCGCCTCGTTCCACGCCTTGAGTTCGGCTTTCTTGCGGCCCATGTAGCCGGTCAGCAGGTGCACTTGGCTCAACTTCTCTTCTTCATCGTCACGAATGAAGCGCACGCCGCTGGCGTCGATGAACAGGCTGCGCTTGATCCGTCGCCCGCCGGACTGTTGCATGCCGCGCCAGTTGCGGAACGACTCGGACATCAGGCGCCAGGTCGGGATCGAAACGATGGTCTTGTCGAAGTTCTGCACCTTGACCGTGTGCAAAGTGATGTCGACCACGTCGCCATCGGCGCCGACTTGCGGCATTTCGATCCAGTCGCCGACCCGCAGCATGTCGTTGCTGGTCAGTTGCACGCTGGCAACGAACGACAGCAACGTGTCCTTGTAGACCAACAGAATCACCGCCGACATCGCACCCAGACCAGAGAGCAGCAACAGCGGTGAACGGTCGATCAACGTGGCGACGATGATGATCGCACCGAACACGTACAGAACCATTTTCGCCAGTTGCACATAGCCCTTGATCGAGCGGGTGCGGGCGTGTTCGGTGCGCGCGTAGATGTCCAGCAGCGCATTGAGCAGGGCACTGACCGACAGCAGCAGGAACAGGATGGTGAAGGACAGCGCCACGTTGCCGAGGAAGGTCATCGCGGTTTTGCTCAGTTCCGGCACCAGGTGCAGGCCGAACTGGATCACCAGCGACGGGGTCATCTGCGCCAGACGTTGAAACACTTTGTTGTGGCGAAAGTCGTTGATCCAGTGCAGGGCCGGCTGGCGACCGAGCATGCGGCTGGCGTGCAGGATCAGATAGCGCGCCACTCGTCCGAGGACCAGCGCGATCACCAATAGCAACATAAGCGCCAGGCCGGATTGCAGGAACGGGTGCTGTTCGAGGGCACCCCAGAGGTCTTGGGCGTTGAGCCAGAGCTGTTTGAAATCCATGTGAGCAACGATTCTTCTGTAAGACGCGATGGGCGATTAGAGCATTTAAGACGCTGTGTATTACCGTTGGAGACAAATCGAGCAACAAAAAAGCCACTGATTACGTCCGTTTGTATAAAGAAACTCGGCCTGAGCGCTCGAAACCGGTAACCTATGCAGCTGTTTTTTTGCATATCTTCGAGGTAGCACCCGTGTTTTCCCAATTCGCCCTGCACGAACGCCTGCTCAAAGCCGTGGCCGAGCTGAAATTTGTCGAGCCAACGCCTGTGCAAGCAGCGGCCATTCCGCTGGCGCTCCAGGGGCGTGACCTGCGGGTGACGGCGCAAACCGGTAGCGGCAAAACCGCCGCTTTTGTCCTGCCGATCCTCAATCGCCTGATCGGCCCGGCGAAGATTCGCGTGAGCATCAAGACGCTGATTCTTCTGCCGACCCGCGAACTGGCCCAGCAGACCCTGAAGGAAGTCGAGCGCTTTTCGCAGTTCACATTCATCAAGTCCGGCCTGATCACCGGCGGTGAAGACTTCAAGGTGCAAGCGGCGATGCTGCGCAAGGTACCGGACATCCTGATCGGTACGCCGGGCCGGATGATCGAGCAACTCAACGCCGGCAACCTCGACCTCAAAGAAGTCGAAGTGCTGGTGCTCGACGAAGCCGACCGCATGCTCGACATGGGTTTCGCCGAAGACGTGCAGCGTCTGGTCGACGAATGCCCGAACCGTCAGCAGACCATGCTGTTTTCCGCCACCACCGGCGGTTCCGGCCTGCGCGAGATGATCGCCAAGGTGCTGAACAACCCAGAGCACCTGCAACTCAACGCGGTCAGCCAGCTGAACTCGACCACCCGTCAGCAGATCATCACCGCCGACCACAACCAGCATAAAGAACAGATCGTCAACTGGCTGCTGGCCAACGAGACCTACCAGAAGGCCATCGTCTTCACCAACACTCGTGCCATGGCCGACCGCATCTACGGCCGCCTCGTGGCTCAGGAATACAAGGCGTTCGTGCTGCACGGCGAGAAAGACCAGAAGGATCGCAAACTGGCGATCGATCGTCTGAAGCAGGGCGGTGTGAAGATCCTGGTAGCGACCGACGTCGCGGCCCGGGGTCTGGACGTTGATGGCCTGGATCTGGTGATCAACTTCGACATGCCACGCAGCGGCGACGAATACGTGCACCGCATCGGTCGTACCGGCCGTGCCGGCAACGACGGTCTGGCGATCTCGCTGATCTGCCATGGCGACTGGAACCTGATGTCGAGCATCGAGCGCTACCTGAAGCAGAGCTTCGAGCGCCGCACCATCAAGGAAGTCAAAGGCACCTACGGCGGACCGAAAAAGGTCAAGGCCTCGGGCAAAGCCGTCGGCGTGAAGAAGAAAAAGACCGACGCCAAGGGCGACAAGAAGAAAACCGCCGCCAAGACCCCGACCAAGCGCAAGAGTGCCAACCGTCCAAAGCCGGATTCGCTGGTGAGCAGCGACGGCATGGCCCCGCTCAAGCGTCGCAAGCCGGCAGAGCCAGCGGCTGAATAAGTCGTCTCAAGCGGCCAATAAAAAACCCGGACAGTGTCCGGGTTTTTTTATGCGCAGGGTTTGTCAGTTCCCCAACTGTCCGCTGGTGTCTGCGTCAAAGCGCTGTCTGGCGCGATCTGCCGCCGGTTTGAGCAGCGCGAGCAACGCGGCTTCGCTGTACAACCGCGAGTCCCCGAGCTCTTTCGGCGTCGGCTCGATCGGGATCAGTACATCTTCACCGTCAGCGTGCAGCCAGATCGCCACGACGTGCAGTGCCGAGACAAACAACACCCGCAGTTCAACGCTCTTGCCCTGCAATTGCGGCGCCTGTTCCGCCAGTTTCAACGCGCCCACGGTGTCGGCGGCCCGGGTGCCGTGGTTCAGCGAAGCGAACTCGACATGGCCACGCACCTCGGCCAGTTGCGCATCGGCAATGCTAACGCCGTCGGCAAACACCAGGTAATGCCAGTCGCCGATACGTGCGTCTTTCAGACCCTTGCCCTTGCTCAGATCGTCGAGTGTCAGCGAGTAGCCGCGGTAGGCTTCGCTGAGGCTGACTTTGGCCGGTGCCGCGTTGGCGAACTGGCGGTTGATGCCGAAGCCCTGGTTTTGCAGCGCGGCTTGCAGCACCGGACGCAAAGTCTGTACGCCGTTGGAAGGCGCCTTTGGATAAGTCAGTTGCATGATGTCGCCCTCCTAGTTTTTCGCGGTGAAGTAAGTGTGAGTCCAGTTGCCGCCGCCGTTGTACGAACCCGGGAAGGAGTTCAGCGCGCGGGTCGAGTAACCGTAGATCGAGTCGGCGATCAGCACGTAGTTGCCGTTGGTGCCGTAGATCGCCAGGAAGTGCGCGCCACCGCCATACCAGGCACAGCGCAGGCCGACCGGGCGGCCCATGTTGATCTGGTTCTGAATCGCCGACATCTGCAGCGAACCCTGATTCATCCCGTTATAGCTGCGGGTGGTCTGCAGGGCCGAATCCAGATAGCCGTAGACGTTGCACGGCCCCGGCTGGCTGCAGCAATTGCGGTCCAGTTGGGTGCTGGCGACGCCGCACTGAGTCCATGACCCGGTGCCGTAGTAGTTGCCGACCGAAGCGGAAACGGCGGCCCAGCACCAGTTGGTCTGAGTCTGTTTCTGCATCGTGAAGTTGAGGTTGGCAGCGGCCAGTGCCGCGGTTTGCGCAGTGGCTTCAACCTCGACCAGTTGCGGGTCGAGCAGGTGGCCAACAAGGCACCTTGGCAGGCTCTCGCCGGTAAACGATGTTGCTTGAGTGGTTAACATTTTCAGTCCTCCATGAATGAAAACAAGCGTCCAGCTTGTGGTTGTGTTGCGGTATTGCCGAGCGATCGGTGGTTAACGGTTTTCATCTGCGATGAACGGTGCCGATCTCCTTGCTCGATGTAACCTTAGTCAGGATATGCGTTTGTGCAAGAAAATAAATGCACTGGTGCATTTTCAGAGGCAAAAGATCGCAGCCTTCGGCAGCTCCTACAGGGATCGATGTAGGAGCTGCCGAAGGCTGCGATCTTTTGATCTTGTTTTTAACCCTCGGCTTTTTTCTCAGCCGTCCCCAATTCCTTCAAGCGCTGATCAATCAACTGGCATTTGTCCGGCAAATCCGCACTGGCCGTGCCCAAGTCCATCTTTTGCAACTCGGCGTTGATCTCCTTGGCCTTGGCCGGATTCTGTTGGGTGAGCTTGGCCACTTCCTTGGCCAGTTGTTCACGTTTGGCAGTGGCCTCTTCTGGCGTGCAGGCCCAGACGGGCAGGGCGCAGGCGAGGGTGGCGGCGAGAGTGAGTTTGAGCAGGGTTTTCATGGGGGCGGGCCTCCGTTCCGGTTAAGGCGGGTTAACCGGTGGAGAGCTGGATGACATAAAAAGTTCAGAGTTGTGGCTGCCAGCAAGGCTTGCCCCCACAGGTTTATCAACTGCCATGACAGCAACTGGATTTTGTTTCTCTCTCATATCGGTCGTGGTGTCGTACCCATTCCATGATCTCGTCCTCATTGCGGCCCTTGGGCGTGAGGTCGAGATAGTTGTAGGCCCCTACCAACATATCCAGCCCACGGGCATAAGTTGAATAGGTATGGAAAATCTCCCCGGATTCATTGCGATAAAACACACTCAGCCCCGGCATTTCTTCCTCGGCGCTGTCAGTCTTTTCGTAGTTGTAGGTAGCCTTTCCGGCTTCGGCGTCTTCGGTTCTGGCGCAAACGCCAAAGTCGTAGTTGAAATCGGAACCGTCTGACGACACCCAGTCGAATTTCCAGCCCATGCGCTGCCTGAAGGCCTGGAACTGCTCGAACGGTGCGTGGGAAACCGCCACCACCGCAATATCGTGATGCGCCAGATGCTGGTTCGCGCCGTCGATGTGGTCGGACAGGAACGAGCAGCCCTGACACCCTTCTTCCCAGTCCTTGGCGAACATGAAGTGATAAACGATCAATTGACTGTGTTGGCCGAACAGGTCGGCCAGTTTCAGCTCGCCGTGCGGGCCGTGGAAGCGGTAGTCCTTGTCGACTTTGACCCAGGGCAATGCGCGGCGTTTGGCGCTCAAGCGGTCGCGCTCACGGGTGAAGGCCTTTTCGTCGGCCAGATGCTGTTTGCGCGCAGCGAGCCATTCTTCGCGCGATACCACCGGATGATTCTCGACGTTCATGATGATTTCTCCTGCGGGGGTTGAAACCGTCTCTGTCAGACTAGTCGTTTAACCCACGATCAATTCGACAGACCGCCGGTCGGTCGCCGTAAAAAATGCGTCTGAACGGCTGCGGCACGCTCGGGTCACAACCTATGACAGCGCCCCAAATCACGCGCACCGGAGGTTGAATCAGGATGACGACTTATAACTGGGATTTGATTGAACGCCTGCTGCATGAAGTGCAGAACAGTGCTGGCGAAAGTTTCGCGCCGCGAAAATACGCTGAGGACTATGCAGCGGCTAAGGCCAGCGCCGGCGAGCCGATCGAGAATCTGGATCACCTGAAAACGGTGGCCTGCGAATATGAAGGCTTGTTGCTTGACCGTGGATTTATCGAACCGCGCCCGGATCATATGGGCAGTACCGGCAACAATTTTATTCTGACCCCGCGTGGTTCCAGCCTTTTGAGCTTGATCGACAGCAGCATCCCCGGCAATGATCATCCGCGGCAGGTGCTGGATGAGCAGGAGGATGCGCTGGATGAAGCGACATTTGATGTCGTGGCGTCAAAGGCGCAGATTGCCTGAAAGTAAAAAATCGCAGCCTTCGGCAGCTCCTGCAGGGTTATGTGCAGGAGCTGCCGAAGGCTGCGATCTTCTGATCTTCTATTCTTGCCTTGCAGCCTTCAGACACTTCAAATCATTGAAGTCCTTGCGCACACCCTCGATCTTCTTCAACAACCGCTGACGCTGCTGCGGTGTACTCTCGGCCATCAGATCAACCGCCAGCGAACGCGCCTGTGCCTCGGTGTTGGCGTAGGCTTTTTGGTAGTCCGTTGTCCATAAACGCTCGCGATTGACCAGAAGCGTCTCGATTCGCTGCGGGAATTCCGGACTCTTACGCTGGGCAACGGCGTTTATGAACTGCTGCTGCCAATGGGCGCGGTTGGCGATCCACTGGGTATTCTGATCACCCAGTGACGTCGACCATGCCATCACTCGTTGTTCCTGAGTAACGCTCAACGGGCCAAGCCAGTCGGTCAGGCGCTTGTCCATGCGTGCACCGCGTTCAGCAATCTGCTGCGCCAGCGGCGGTTTGACGTATTCCTTTTCACGTTTGCGCAGGTCCTTGGCGAACGCGTCGTTCATTTCCGCGACCTGTTTATCGTCCAGCCCTTGCAGCAATTCGATGGCCGAGGGTGTGATCTGGCGTGCGGTTTCGGCGATGGCTTTTTTCGCTTCCAGAGTTCGCGCTTGCAGTGCTGCGTCCGTTACCTGATTGCTTTCGACCATTGCCTGCAAGCGATCCAGCCAGTCGAGGTAGCCCGGCAATTGCGTGGTGCAGTGCCAGTTCAGGTGCTCCTTGAGCCGTTCGTTGAACCAGTCCTTCTGCTCGCCGTTCATGTCCAGGTAGTCGCCAAGCGTCCATGGAATGATTACGTCGAGATTGCGATAGGCCAGGCCGACGCGGCTGCAGGCGCCGAGGGCGAGGGTGAAGATCAGCAGGGTGGCGAGGTGTTTGAACCAGCGAGACATGAGCGAATCCTTGCGAGAGCCTGACGTCTGATTCTCATGTGAACGCAGGAGGCTCCCGGCAGTTCAGCCGATCAATAGAATGCGCGCTCGGCCTTCAGTGTCACCAGGCCGTCACACTGACTGTTGTGTCCCGAGTACGCCGAGCATTCACTGCCGCTGAGGTTGGAATTGCTGTAGATCAGATCGAGATCGACGCCCATGAACGGTCGGGAAAACTTCACTGACCAATCGGTAAAACTGCTGACATAACCACCGTCCACCGACACCGGCGTGTTCAGTTGGTGGGTGGTGTATTTCATGCTGATCCCGATGCCGAAGGGCTGATTGCCGCCGAGGTCGGCGAACAGCGTGTTGTTCTGTTTGTCCGGGTCGTTGCTGACGGCCACACCGAAGCGGCTGCCGAGCAGGGTCAGGCCGCCGAACAGCTCCTGGCTGTCGAGGGTGTCTACTTTGGGATAGCTGTAATGGATCATCCCGACTTCGTAGCCGAGGGTCTGATCGAAAGGTTGTTTGAAGCCGACGTAGGAGTCGATTTCGAGGTTCTTGCCAGGTGTGAGGCCCATGCTCGGTGCGTACTGGCCGACATACAGGCCGCTGTCGTGGCTCAGATCGAGGCCGCCGTGGAACGAGCCGACTGCCGCCGGCTTGACCAGCCCTTGAGCCATGCTGCGGCTGGGCGTGGTGCCGAGTTTGAGGTCGAAGTCGCCGAGTTCACGCTGGAAAATCTGCGCGTGCGCGGACGAGCAAACCAGCAGGCCTACAAGCAATAAACGGGAAGATTTGAGCATGCGTCACTCCATGAACAGCGAGGGCAGGGCTTGAGCCTGCTGAAACGCTTGATCCAGACGCGTGCAAGGATACCGGCGAATGCGCGGCAATGATGGCCGTTCGTCGATTTTCAAAGATTGATTAAACAGATTGGAGGGAATTGCGCGGGTGCCAGTCCAGACGCTTCGAAGCTCAAAGCGTCTCAGGACGGGTGTATTACCGGGTGTTACTTCTTGCCCAGGCTGATCTGCTTGGACGGACCGAACGTCTGGCCGCTGACGCCTTTGGCAATTTGCTGGATTTCGCCGCCGGACTTGAGGAACGCTGCGATCTGATCGTTGATCGATTCGCTGGTTTCAACGGCTGGAGCTGGCTTTGCTTTGCTGGTGGATGCTTTTACACGCATGGCGGCCATTAACCTGTAGAAAAGTAACTCGGCCAGGCATCGTACAGGAATAACTTGACAATTGCTTGATAAATATCCCCCGGAATAACTGAGCGCGCGGGTGGATTATTCTCGATTAATTATTCGAAATATCCCCCTAAGCTACTGTTTTAAATACGAACATTTATTCGCCACGAGTGAAATTGTTTGCGGTGAAAAGGCGTGGCAGTGCCTGCGATGGTCTGACGAGTGGCGCCCCGGTCGCTCCGGAATCAGCAAAATCAAGGCGTTCCGCCGATTTTTCCGGGGCGCCCGTTCAGCCAGCGAACGAGACGGGCAAAACCGGGTAGAATGCCGCCCACGCAATGAGGGTTCTGGAAAATGGCTTTAGTCGGGCGTTACAACAGTTTGCAAGTGGTTAAACACACTAACTTCGGTTTATATCTGGACGGCGGTGCCGACGGCGAAATTCTTTTGCCCAACCGTTATATCCCTAAAGATATTCCCAGCGAAGATGAAGACTGGCTCAACGTTTTTATTTATCTGGACAGTGAAGACAAACTTCTCGCTACCACTGAAAAACCAAAAGTTCAGGTGGGTGAATTTGCCAGCCTGAAAGTAGTTGAAGTCAACAGCATTGGCGTGTTCCTCGATTGGGGGCTGCCGAAAGATCTGTTACTGCCGTATTCCGAAGAAAAGCGGCAGATGACCGCTGGCGAGTACTGCGTGGTGCACGTCTATCTCGACAAACACACCCGCCGCATCACCGCCACCGCACGTCTGGATCGCTACCTCGACAAGACCCCGGCCAACTACAGCGCCGGGCAGGAAGTTGATTTGCTGGTTGCCGAAGCCACTGACATGGGCTTCAAGGCGATCATCAACAACAAGCACTGGGGCTTGATCCACAAGAATGAGATCTTCAAGTTCATGCGTTCCGGCATGCGCGAGAAGGGCTTCATCAAGGAAGTGCGCGCCGACGGCAAGATCAGCCTTAGCCTGCAGCCGGTTGGCCAGGAAGCGGCAAGCAGCCTGAGTTCGAAGATTCTTGCCAAATTGCGTGAAAGCAACGGCACGCTGGCCATCAGTGACAAGAGCGATCCGGCGCTGATCAGCAGCATGTTCGGTGTCAGCAAGGGCAACTTCAAGAAAGCCATTGGTTCGCTGTACAAGGAAGGCAAGATCGTCATTCATGCCGATCGCATTGAACTAACCTGAGCCACCATCGGCCCCATGTAGGAGCTGCCGCAGGCTGCGATCTTTTGATCTTCAAAGGCAAAAGATCGCAGCCTGCGGCAGCTCCTACATGAGGGTTTGCAGATGAAGAAAGCGTTGATTGCCTATGGCGCCACACTGCTGGTGTTTCTGTTGCTCGACGGTATCTGGCTCGGCGTGCTGATGGCGCCAATTTATCGCGAACTGCTCGGTTCGCTGATGCTCGAAAAACCGCTGCTGGTTCCGGCAGCGGTTTTTTATTGCCTGTATGTTTTCGGCTGTGTGCTGTTTGTGGTGTTACCGGCGGCCAGTTTGCAGTGGGCGGCAAAGATGGGCGCGCTGCTGGGGCTGGTGGCGTACGGCACGTACGACCTGACCAACTGGGCGACATTGCGCGGGTGGTCGGTGCAGGTGAGTTTGCTGGATTGGGCGTGGGGGACGTTTGCCACGGCTGTTGCCTGCTCGGTCGGTTTCCTGGTTGCGAAGCGAGTTGTGAGGTCAGCTGCATAATCCTGGTTGTCTGGGCAGACGCCTTCGCGAGCAAGCTCGCTCCCACAGGGGAAGTGCGGTCGACTGTGGGAGCGAGCTTGCTCGCGAATGGCGGCGCAGCCGACAACCATTCGCCTGTGACGTTACTGACGCATCCAAAGTCTTTTTCAGACGGCTTTTTCTGCCTGACTGATTGATAATCCCCGACACAGATTTTTGACCATTGGACGGCTGCCATGTTGTGTGTGTTCGAGGTGTTGCGGTGAGTGTCGAGCGGCGCAATGCCGACGGGTTTGCCTTGCGGGTAATGATCGGCCTCTGTCTGATCTGGGGCGTGCAGCAAGTGATGATCAAGTGGGCCGCGCCCGACATCGCGCCAGTGATGCAGGCGGCTGGGCGTTCGGGGATTTCCGCGTTACTGGTGGGTTTGCTGCTGTGCTGGAAGGGCGGCTGGGATCAGGTGGGCAACACCTGGCGCGGCGGCCTGCTGGCCGGTGCGCTGTTTGGCCTGGAGTTCTTCTTCATCGCCGAAGGCCTGCAACTGACCACCGCCGCGCACATGTCGGTGTTCCTCTACACCGCGCCGATTTTCACCGCGCTCGGCGTGCATTTTCTGTTGGCCAGTGAACGCCTGCGGCCTTTGCAATGGCTGGGGATTCTGCTCGCATTCGGCGGTATCGCCATTGCCTTCGCTGGCGGCGTGTCGTGGGACAACCTCGACCGGCGCATGCTGCTGGGCGATGCGTTCGGGGTTATTGCCGGTGCCTGCTGGGGCGCGACCACTGTGGTGGTGCGTGCGTCACGGCTGTCGGAAGCACCGGTGACGTTGACCCTGTTCTATCAACTGATCGTCGGCTTCGTCGGTCTGCTGTTGATCGCACTGTTCAGCGGCCAGATCAGCCACGTCAGCCTGACCACCGTGGCGGTGGCCAGTGTGCTGTTCCAGGGCCTGGTGGTGTCGTTCTTCAGTTACCTGACCTGGTTCTGGCTGCTGCGCCGCTATCTGGCGGCTAACCTTGCGGTGTTTTCGTTCATGACGCCGTTGTTCGGCGTCACGTTCGGCGTGGTGCTGCTCGGTGAAGAATTGAGCGTGAACTTCGTCATCGGCGCGGTGCTGGTGTTGCTCGGCATCACCTTTGTCAGCGCTGAACAGTGGGTGCGTCGGCGTTTGCGCAAAGCCCTCGGCCAACGCTGACCGATTGCAGCGCAAGCCCGCCGGCAATCAGCAGACCGCTGCCGGCAATGATCAGCGCCGGTTGCAGACCACCGCTGAAATGGCTGCTCAGCGCCGCCAGCAACGGCCCGCTGAGCTGGCCGACGGCGAAGCATGCGGTCAGTAGCCCGGCGTTGCGCTGAGTTGCGTGCGGCGCCAGTTCTCGCGAGCGTTGCATCACCAGTTGCATGCAAGCGAGAAACGGCATGCCGCACAACATCACCCCCAGCGCCAAGCCATAAGTACTGCCCAACAGACAGGCGAACACCCCGAGCGCCTGCAACCACAGCGTGGCGGTCAGCCAGTGCCGCGTGGTGTTCGGATCGTGGCGACGCAGGCTCACCAACAGCACGCCGATCGCCGCACCAAGACCGAAGCACGGCCAGAACAGGTCGGCCTGCCATTGCCCGTGAAACTGCGCGTTGGCCATTTGCGAGAGAAACGTGGCCGGAATGATGTAACCCACGCCATATAACGCATAGACCAGTGCCAGACGCGGAATGCCGCGATTCGAATGGCTGACGTTGAGGGTGGCGACCGGTGTGTGCACGCCCGGTTGCGGCAGGATCCGCACGATCCCCAGCAACATCACCAGCGCCACGGCGGCATAGATCAGCCACAAGGTGGCAGATGTCTGGTTCAGCAGATGTGAGAACAGTGCCAGCAGACCGGTCAGAAAAATTCCCAGTCCGGGACCGGCAAATACCAGTGCCCCCAGCCGTGGCCGGCCTGCCGCCGCTGCCAGTGGTTGACTCAGCGCCGTAATCATCACCAGCACCCAGGCACTCGCCACTCCGGTGCCGAAGCGCAGCAGCAAATGCGCCCAGAAGCCGTTGGCCCAGAACGATGCCAGGGTCAGCAGCACGCACAGCCACAAACCGCCATGCAACCGGCGCTGCACTTGCTGCGGACGGTGGGCGAACATCGCGTCCACCGCGCCCAGCAGGTAGCCGAGGTAGTTGGCCGCAGCAATCAGACCGGCGGCCGTCAGGTCGACCTGACCTTCGCTGAGCAGGTGCGGCAGTTGCGGGGTGAGGGCGAAGCGCCCGATGCCCATGGCCATCATCAGGGCGACGAAACAGGCAGATAAGCGAATCAGTGGCGACATGGTCAGGATTCCTTTGAAGGAGCAATGACCGTCAGGCTAGAAGCGATTGACTTTCTTTAAAATTGAATAATAGTGAGTAACTTGTTCTGTTATGGAGAAGGGTCGTGGAGTTCAGCCAATTGCGGATCTTTCAGGCAGTCGCCGAGGAAGGTTCGATCACCCGCGCAGCAGAACGCCTGCACCGAGTGCCGTCCAACCTGTCGACCCGACTCAAGCAACTGGAAGAGCAATTGGGCGTCGAACTTTTCGTTCGTGAGCGTCAGCGTTTGCAGTTGTCACCTGCGGGAAAAGTCCTGCTGGACTACACCGGCAAGCTGTTCGCCCTGCGCGATCAGGCCAGTGCGGCGGTGATGGGCGGGCAACCGGCCGGGGATTTTGTCCTCGGCACGCTGTACAGCACGGCGGCGATCCATTTGCCGGCGCTGTTGGCGCGCTATCACAAGCAATACCCGGCGGTGAACCTGCAAGTGCAGTCCGGACCCAGCGGCGAATTGCTCGAAGGCTTGGTCTCCGGGCGCCTCGATGCGGCGCTGGTGGACGGCCCACCGCAACTCGCCGGGATCGACGGCGTGCCGTTGTGCGACGAGCGTCTGGTGCTGATCAGCGAAGCCGACCACCCGCCGATCCGCAGCGCCAAGGAGGTCGAGGGCAGGGCGGTATTCACCTTTCGTCATGGTTGCGCCTACCGCGCGCGGCTGGAGGCGTGGTTCGTTCACTATCAGGCGGCGATGGGCCGGGCGATGGAGATCGAGTCCTATCAGGGCATGCTGGCCTGCGTGATTGCCGGCAGCGGTGTGGCATTGATGTCGGAATCGATGCTGGCCAGTCTGCCGGGGCGCGAAAGCGTTGCAGTGCATCCGTTGGCCGAACCGTTTGCCAGTGCGACAACATGGCTCATGTGGCGCAAGGGCATGGTCGGGGCCAACCTCAATGCCTGGATTGAACAGCAGCAAGCGCTCTATCCCGTGGCATCGAGTGAAACCCGGCAGACGGCGTGAACCAACCAATCGTAATTCTGTTCAATTCAGTAACAGATCATTGCGGATTTGGCCGAGCATTGCGTAGGACTTCGGACTATTATCAGTGCGAAGCGGCCTCAGAATTCCGGCCGCTCAGCACTACCCTGAAGGGGGCATGACGATGAAAGAGAAAATTCAGAACTGGCTGCACGATTTGGGTGTTGCCCTCGGCTTGATCGAACCGCCTCTGCAACCCGTACCGATCCGCACCGATGACGAACAGCGCCGGCGTCAGCCTCGCCGGCGGTAGTGCTCTATTTAAAGATCAAAAGATCGCAGCCTTTGGCAACTCCTACAAGGGAATGTGTTTCCTGCAGGAGTTGCCGAAGGCTGCGATCTTTTGCTTTTGTGGTGGAGCTCAAACATCAGGCCTCAAGCGTGCCCGCGCAGCCATTCGTCAATCATCGAGCGCAGATGCTCGCCGGAAAAACTGCCGAAATGTCCGCCATGCACCGTGCGGATCGGTAGCGCCTGCAAGCGCCGCAGGCTGGCGGCGTAATCGTGCAGATTGGAGTGGTAGGCGTCCTCGATCAACGGCCCGTTATAGATGATGTCGCCGCTGAACAGGGTTTCGGTGGCGGCCTCATACAGGCTGATCCCGCCCGGCGAATGTCCCGGCGTGTGCAGCACCTGCAAGGTGCGATTGCCCAGATCCAGCACGTCGCCATCCTCGACAAACCCGGTGGCAGGCGCAGCCTTGACCCGGTATTCGGCGTAACACAGCGGGCAGTCCGGATGCGCGTCGAACATGTCGTCGCCGACGAAGGCCCGGCTCAAATCGTTCTCGCCGTCCGGCGCGGCGAGGATGTCAGCTTCGGCGCGATGCACCAGGCGCTCGGCGAATTCGTGATGCCCGGCGATGTGGTCGAAATGGCAGTGGCTGGCGACGGCCACCAGCGGCCGTTCAGTCAGCCAGGGCAACTGTTCGCGCAGGCTGACCAGTCCCGAACCGCTGTCGAGCAGCAGATCCCTGTCGCGGCCCTGGATGTGCCAGAGGTTGCAGCGGTAGAACGGGCGAATATACGGCTCGTGAATCAGGCGAATGCCATCGCTCAAATTCAGAACTTCGAACCACTGATCGCGCGAAACGATCTCCATAAACCATTTCTCCAGACGTAAAAAAACGGGTGTGGCAACCGACGCCACACCCGTCGAAGAAAGCATCAAGTCGTTACGTAAAGCTTAGATCGCACTTGCCACCGTCGCCGGGCGAGGGGAGACCAGGCTGACCACCACAAAACTCACCAGACCCACAGCCAGGCTGTAGTAGATCGGCGTGTTCGCATCCAGACCGTCCTTGAACATGAACAGCAGCGCGGTGGCGAAACCCAGCCCCATGCTGGCGATGGCGCCGGCAGTGGTCGCGCGCTTCCAGAAGATCGCACCGATCAGCGGGATCAGCATGCCGCCCACCAGCAGGTTGTACGCCAGAGTCAGGGCGCTGATCACGTCGTTCACCACCAGCGCGATGCCGAGTACCACGACACCGGTGAGCAGGGTGAACAGGCGGTTGATCGCCAGGCTCGACTGTTTGCCACCACGCAGTTTCGGCAGCAGGTCTTCAGTCAGCGTGGTGGCAGCAGCCAGCAGGCCGGCGCTGGCGGTGGACATCATCGCCGCCAGAGCAGCAGCGATCACCAGACCACGGATGCCGTCCGGCAGCGACAGTTTGACGATGGCGGCGAAGGCGTTGTTGACGTTGTCCAGATCCGGGATCAGTACGTGCGCGGCCATGCCGATCAGCGCGCAGGCCAGGCCGTAGAGGATGCAGTAGATACCGGCGATGCTGCCGGCGTACTGGGCGACTTTGGCGGTCTTGACGGTGAACACCCGTTGCCAGATGTCCTGACCGATCAGGATGCCGAAGAAGTAGATCATGAAGTAGGTGATGATCGTGTCCCAGCCGATGGTGGTGAAGTTGAACGCCGCTGCCGGCAGCTTCAGCACCAGTTCGTCCCAGCCGCCGACGCGGTACAGGCAGATCGGCAACAGGATGAACATCAGGCCCACGGTCTTGATGATGAACTGGACGATGTCGGTCAGGGTCAGCGACCACATGCCGCCGATCGCCGAGTAGATCACCACCACGCCACCGCCGAGCAGTACCGAGATCCAGAATGGCAGGCCGAACAGCACTTGCAGCACGGTGCCGATGGCGAGGATCGAGGTCACGCCGATCATCAATGCGTAGGCCAGCATGATCGCCGCGCTCGCCGAGCGGGCCATCGGGTTATAGCGTTTTTCCAGAACCTGGGTAACGGTGTAGATCTTCAGTTTCAGCAGCGGTTTGGCGAGGAACAGGTTCAGCGCGACGATGCCGCAACCCAGCGCCGCACACAGCCAGAAACCGGAGATGCCATGCACGTAACCCAGACGCACGGTGCCGACGGTGGACGCGCCACCGAGCACGGTCGCGGCCATGGTGCCCATGTACAGGCTTGGGCCCAGGTTCCGCCCGGCGACCAGAAAGTCCTCGTTGGTCTTGGCCTTGCGCATGCCGTAGTAGCCGAGTAACAGCATGCCGGCGGCGTAGATGAGGACGACGAATAAATCCAAAGCCATGATGGCGTGTCTCCGATTGTCTTTTTTATGGTGAAACAAATTTGGTTCGGGGTGCTGCTCACTGTGGGAGCGAGCCTGCTCGCGAAGGCGTCGGCACATTCAACAAAGAAGTGACTGACAGATTGCTTTCGCGAGCAGGCTCGCTCCCACAGGGGATTTGCGTCAGGCGGCCTGGCGCAGTTCAGGCGTTTCTGCAGCTTTGCGGCGTGCATCCTGCGGCCCGAACACCTCCCGCGGTTCCGGGAACAGGCTCAGCAGCGTCAGATACACCACCGACGCCAGGCCCAGGGTCACCGGCAGGCTGATGTCGATACCACCGGCCATTTCACCCAGCGGGCCGACGAACTGCCCCGGCAGGTTGACGAAGCACAGGCCGACTGCCGCGCTCGGGATCCATGCACCCAGGCCACGCCAGTTCCAGCCGTGGCTGAACCAGTAGCGTCCGCCTTGCTCGCCGCGAGTGAACACCTGCAGGTCATCCGGGCAGTAGAAGCCGCGGCGCACCAAGAGGCCGATGATCATGATCACCATCCACGGGGTGGTGCAGGTGATGATCAGCACGGCGAAGGTCGACACGCTCTGCACCAGGTTCGCCGCAAAGCGCCCGATGAAGATGAAGGCAATCGACAGCACGCCGATCAGCAGCGTCGCCTTGACCCGTGACAGCACTCGCGGGAACACGCTGGACATGTCCAGCCCGGTGCCATACAGCGAGGTGGTGCCGGTGGACATGCCGCCGATCACCGCAATCAGGCACACCGGCAGGAAGAACCAGCTCGGCGATACCGCCAGCAGGCCGCCCACATAGTTGTTCGCCGCGATGTAGTCCGGCGCCTTGATCGCGACGATGGTCGCGGTACTCAGGCCGAACAGGAACGGGATGAACGTGGCGATCTGCGACAGCACCACAGCGGCCATGATGCGCTGCTTGGAGGTGTCACGCGGGATGTAGCGCGACCAGTCGCCGAGGAATGCACCGAAGGAAATCGGGTTGCTCATCGCGACCAGCGCCGCGCCGATGAACGCCGCCCAGAAGCCCGGTTGCCCGAGGTTCACCGTGCCGGCGTAGTTGACGTCGAAAGGACCGGCGAAGGCGAAGATGCCCAGCAGGAACAACAGGCTGGCGCTCCATACCGCGATCTTGTTCACCCACAGCAGAAAGCGGAAGCCGTAGATGCACACGGTCAGCACCAGAATCGCGAACAGACCGTAGGCCAGACCCAGGGTCAGGTCAGTTTCCGGCAGACCGATCAGGCGTTTCGCTCCGCCGATCAACGCATCCCCCGAACTCCACACCGAGAGCGAGAAAAACGCGATGGCGGTCAACAGTGACAGGAACGAACCGACGATCCGCCCGTGCACGCCGAAGTGCGCCCCGGAGGACACGGCATTGTTGGTGCCGTTGAGCGGGCCGAACAGGCCCATCGGTGCGAGGATCAGCGAGCCGAGCAGCACGCCCGACACAATCGCCCAGACACCAGCCTGAAACGACAGACCGAACAGCACCGGGAAACTGCCGAGCACGGCGGTGGCAAAGGTATTGGAACCACCGAAGATCATCCGGAACAAGTCCGTCGGGCCTGCGGTGCGTTCGTGGTCCGGGATCTGTTCGACCCCGTGGGTTTCAATTTGCGTAAGGCTTTGGTCGTTGTTGTTGTTATTCATGATCTGCTCCGATCATAAAGGCGCGCCTCATCGTGTGTGAGGCGTCACCTGTTTGGCTAAGGGGATGGCAGCCCTTCCGGCATTGCGGACAAATGTTCGTGGCAGGCCAGCCAATGGCCTTGTTGTTCTAGGCTCGACGCTTGTTTCTTGAAAACAATCGTCTCGCGCTCCTGGCTGAAATGTTGCTCCCCTTGCATGCGCAGCTCGGTGGCCACGTCATGGATAAACACCGCCACGTCACCTTGCAGGCTGACGAAGGCGTTGCTCGAAGTGCACGACAGCACTTCAAAGCCATCCTCGGCACGCCAGCTGTCCCACAAGGCCTGATAGGCATCGCGCGACAGCAGCGGCTGTTCGAGGGTGTAAAACACGAAACTTGCATCGGCGCTGAACGCGCCGAAATAAGCCTCGCGATCGTTACGAGCAAAGGCGGACACCAGATCGGCAGCCGCTTTCAACACTTGATCACGTTCGTTCATGGCCGAACCCTCAGCGGTGGACCACGCCAGGCAGTACGCAGAGCATTTCGTACAGCAGGTTGGCGGCCAGCAGCGAGGTGTTGCCGGTGGTGTCGTAGGCCGGCGAGACTTCTACCAGATCGCAGCCGATCAGGTCGAGGCCCTGGCAGCCGCGAACGATTTCAATCGCCTGAATGGTCGTCAGACCACCGATTTCCGGGGTGCCGGTACCTGGCGCCCAGGCCGGGTCGATACCGTCGATGTCAAAGCTCAGGTACACCGGGCCGCCACCGACTTTCTCGCGCACTTCGGCCATCAGCGGCGCCAGCGACTTGTGCCAGCACTCTTCGGCTTGTACGACGCGGAAGCCCTGATCGCGGCTCCAGTTGAAGTCGTCAGCGGTGTAACCCTGCGCGCGCAGACCAATCTGCACCACGCGGTCGCAGTCCAGAAGACCCTCTTCGACGGCACGACGGAAGGTCGTGCCGTGGGCGATTTTCTCGCCGAACATGTGATCGTTGACGTCAGCGTGGGCATCGATGTGCACCAGACCGACCTTGCCGTGCTTTTTATGGATGGCACGCAGGATCGGCAGGGTGATGGTGTGGTCGCCACCCAGGGTCATCGGGATCACGTTGTGCTCGAGGATGTTGTCGTAGGCTTCTTCGATGATGCGCACGGCGTCGAGCAGGTTGAAGGTGTTGATCGCCACGTCACCGATGTCGGCGACCGACAGCGAGTCGAACGGCGCGGCGCCGGTGGCCATGTTGTACGGGCGGATCATCACCGATTCGGTGCGGATGTCGCGCGGCCCGAAGCGAGTGCCGGGGCGCAGCGAAGTACCGATGTCCAGGGGCACGCCAACGAAGGCAGCGTCCAGGCCGGCAGCGGTCGGTACATGGGGGAGTCGGAGCATGGTGGCGATGCCGCCGAAGCGCGGCATTTCGTTGCCGCCCAGTGGTTGGTGAAGAATCTTGTCCACGGGTAGGGCCTCATCGTCTTTGTTTTATTTATGTCGGCGCACCGTTGAGCACAGGTTCGGACGCCGCTGTGGGGCCGATTCTGCGAAATGTAGTGGTGGGGAAGAATCGCTACGGGCAAAAACTTAGTTCAGATTTTTCTAAACTAATGGTCAGGCCCGGGATAGACTTCTTGCCAAGTGAAACACCCCTGTAGGAGCTGCCGAAGGCTGCGATCTTTTGATTTTCGGCGCCTTCAAGGCTGCCAGAAATCAAGATCAAAAGATCGCAGCCTGCGGCAGCTCCTACAGGGATCGGTGAGTTCAAATGGTTTGTGGAGTACCTGATGGCCAACGCTTTACCCGACCTGAAACTATTGCGCATCTTCGTCAGCGTGGTTCGCCATCAGGGTTTTGCCAATGCGCAGCAGGAACTCAACCTGTCGACCTCGGCGATCAGCACTTACATGAGCCAGCTTGAAGCGGCGCTCGGCCTGGTGCTGTGCCATCGCGGGCGCGGTGGGTTCAGCCTGACCAGCAAGGGCGAGCTGTTCCATCAGGAAACCCTGCGCCTGCTCGCCGAACTCGAAGGTTTCGAGCAATACGCCGCGGCGCTGAAGGGCGAACTGCGCGGCACGCTCAACCTCGGGGTGATCGACTCCACCGTCAGCGACAAGGCTTTGCCGTTCGCCGAAGCCATCGGTGCCTACAGTCAGGAACACCCGGCGGTGCATTTGCACCTGTCGGTGATGAGCCCCTACGAACTGCAACTCGGCGTGCAGGATAACCGCCTCGATCTGGCCATCGGTGCGTTTTCCACGCGCATGAGCGGTCTGGTGTACATGCCGCTGTACCGCGAGCAGCACTGGTTGTATTGCAGCAGCCGGCATCCGCTGTTCAACGAGCGGCGGATCCCCGAGCAGGTCATCACCCAGCAACGCATGGTCGGCCGTGGTTACTGGAGCCAGGCAGAGCTGGCCCGCCACGGTTTCAAGCACAGCGCGGCGACCGTGGAAAGTATGGAGGCGCAGCTGATTCTGGTGCTGTCCGGCGCCTACGTCGGTTACTTGCCAGAGCACTATGCCCAGGCCTGGGCCGACAAGGGCGACTTGCGCGTATTGCTCCCGGCGACCTTTGGTTATCAGGCGCCGTTCTCGATGATCATGCGCCGCGGTCGCAGCCGCGAACCGTTGATTCAGACCTTCCGTGATTTGCTCAAAGCACAGCTCAATCAGGCATAAGAACCATGTCCAGACCCCAATGTCCGCGCTGCCTGCGCCCACAAAGCCACTGCCTGTGCCCGCTGATCCCGAGCCTCGACAGCCGCACCCGCGTTCTGCTGTTGCAGCATCCGAGCGAGGTTAACCATGCGTTGAATACTGCGCGGTTGGCGGCGCTGGGTTTGGCCAATGCCGAGTTGATTGTCGGTGAGATATTCGAGGATCTGCCGGCGCTGCTCAATCGGCCGGGGTATCAGGCGCGGTTGCTGTTTCCCGCTGACGATGCGCAGCCGCTGCAGGCTTACCGCGAATCCGATCAACCGTTGTTGCTGGTGGTGCCGGACGGCACTTGGCGCAAGGCGCGCAAGATGCTCCATCTCAATCCGCTGCTGGCGGCGTTGCCACGGGTGACGCTGGCGCAGGGCGGGGTGTCGCGCTATCGGTTGCGCAAGGCCCCGGGGCCGGGGGCGTTGTCGACCATCGAGGCGATTGTGCAGGCGCTGGAAACCCTCGAAGCGCCGATGACGTTTGCGCCGTTGTTGAAGCCGTTTGAGGCGTTGATCGAGGGGCAGATTGCGGCGATGGGGGCGGAGGTTTTTCAGCGCAATCATGGAGAAAAATAGTTGTTGTCTGGCCTGGCCCCATCGCTGGCAAGCCAGCTCCCACAGTGTCCGTGTCGAACACAAAATCTGTGAACACCTCAGAACCTGTGGGAGCTGGCTTGCCAGCGATGAGGCCAGCCAATTCACCACAAAATCCAGACATTTTCACCGCTCCCGCATCGCCTCGGTCCGGGCTTTGAGCACTGGTTTAAGCAGATAATCCAGCACACTTTTCTCCCCGGTAATAATGTCCACCGTCGCCACCATCCCCGGGATGATCAGCAGCGGTTTCACATCGCCGCCCAAATGGTTTTTATCGGTGCGCACCTGAATCAGGTAGAAGCTGTTGCCCTTGTCATCGGTGATGGTGTCGGCGCCGATCAGTTCCAGTTTTGCGCTCAGCCCGCCGTAGATCGTGTAGTCATAGGCACTGAACTTGACCATGGCTTTCTGGCCCGGATGGAGGAACGCGACGTCTTGCGGACGGACCTTGGCTTCGATCAGCAGGTTGTCTTCCAGCGGCACGATTTCCACCATGTCGCTGCCCGGCTGGACCACGCCGCCGATGGTGTTGACCTTGAGTTGCTTGATCACTCCGTGCACCGGCGAAGTCACGGTGGTACGGCTGACCCGGTCGTCGATGGCGATGCTCGACGCGGTGATTTTCGACAGATCGGTGCGCTTCTGATTGAGGTCCTTGGCGGCGTCGGAACGGAAAGTCTGTTCCGATTCGTCGATCTTGCTCTTGATCTCGTTGATTGCCGATTCCGCCCTTGGGATGGCGAGGGTCGTTGCGTTCAGTGAACCGCGAATTTCCACGGCGCTGCGTTTCAGTCGCAGGATCTCCACCGGCGACACTGCACCGGTGCCGACCAGCGGCGCCGACATGTTCATCTCTTGCTGCAGCAGCGCCAGGCTGGAGCTGTACTGGCCTTGCTTGGAGCGGAACTCCGCCAGCTCCTGAGTCTTCTGTCGCAGCTGTTCGGTGAGGGTGCGTTGCTCACTGGCCAGACGCCGTTGGCGCTGGTCGTACAGCGCGCGTTCGTCTTCGGCGACCTGTGGCGCCTTGGCGATCACCTCGTCAGACAGCTTGAACGGACGGCCCTCGGCTTCGGCGGAAAGGCGTTCGACTTGCGCGGTCAGGGCATAACGATCGGCCTCGCTCTCACCCTTGTTCGACAGGAAGCGTGTGTCATCCAGGCGCAGCAGCTTGTCGCCCTTGTTCACCATTTGTCCTTCACGGACAAAAATCTCGGTGACGATCCCGCCTTCCAGGTTCTGGATCACCTGAACCTTGCTCGACGGAATCGCCTTGCCTTCGCCCATGGTCACTTCTTCCAGCACGGCGAACTTGGCCCAGACCAGCGCACTGATCAACAGCGCTGCCGCCAGCCACACGGTGATCCGCGACCAGCGCGGCGAATCCTGCAACGCAGCGCCGGCGGTTTCCGGCATGAACTCGGCTTCGGCGCTTTTGCCGAAACTGTCGAAGTAGCCGCGTGATTTGCTATCTGAAGATGCAGACATGGGGCGATACCCCTCAGTTAGGAAACATCAAACCGCACAACCCATGCGTCGCCCGGAACACTTACTTGTGGTGAGGGGATTTATCCCCGATAGGGTGCGAAGCGCCCTCAGAGTCTTTGGGGCTGCTGCGCAGCCCATCGGGGATAAATCCCCTCGCCACAGGTTTTGTGAGAGCCATAAGTTATGTGCACGCATCTAAACCGGCGCCGAGCCGACGCGGCCTTTGCGCAGTGCATCGATAACCGCTTCTTTCGGGCCGTCGGCGACGACCCGGCCGTTGTCCAGTACCAGCAACCGGTCCACCAGACTCAGCATCGAGGTGCGGTGGGTGACCAGCAGCAGGGTCTTGCCTTGCACCCAACCGTGCAGCTTCTGGCGCAGCAGGTCTTCGCTGCTGTTGTCCATGGCGCTGGTGGGTTCGTCGAGCAGCATGATCGGTGGGTCGAGTAGCAATGCCCGGGCCAGCAATACGGCCTGGCGTTGACCACCGGAAAGCAGTTGCCCGCGTTCGCCCACGGGGCGGTCGAAACCTTGCGGATGCTGACGGGCCAGCTCGGTGACGCCGGTCAGTTCGGCGACTTCGAGCATGCGTGAATCGCTGATGTAGCGCGCGCCGAGGGTCAGGTTGTCGCGCAGGCTGCCGGCCAGCAGCGGCAGGTCGTGCGCGACGTAACCGATCTGCTGGCGCAGGTCGGCGACATCCAGTTGCCGCAGGTCGAGACCGTCGAGCAGCAACTGGCCTTCCTCGGGTTCATAGAAGCCCATCACCAGCCGCGCCAGGGTGCTTTTGCCCGAGCCGCTGCGGCCGATGATGCCGATCCGCTCGCCGGGTTTCATGCTGAAGCTGACGTTGCTCAGCGCCGGCGCGTTCTGGCCGTTGTAGTGAAAGGTCACGCCGCTGACGTCCAGCGCACCTTGCAGTTGCGTGCGTTCCAGCGGTCGCTGTTTGCCGTCGCGTTCCTGGGGCAGGCCCATGAGTGCGTCGGTGCTTTTCATGGTCAGTTGCGCTTGCTGGTAGCGGGTGATCAGCCCGGCGATCTGCCCCAGCGGCGCGAGCACCCGGCTGCCGAGCATGTAGCTGGCCACCAGCGCACCGACGCTGAGGTTGCCGGCGATGATGCTGTAGACCCCGGCGACGATCGTCGCCATCCCGGAAAACTGCTGAATGAATAGCGTGCCGTTGGTCGCCAGCGCCGAGAGGTTGCGCGCGTGGCTGTCGAGGCGAGTGAGGGCGCCGTGGGTGCTTTCCCATTTGTGTTGGCGCTCGCTTTCGGCGCTGCAGGCCTTGAGGGTTTCCAGGCCACCGAGGGTTTCGATCAGCAACGCCTGTCGTTCGGCACCCAGGCTCAGGCTTTTCTGCACGGTGTCACGCAGGCGCACCTGAATCGCCAGGGCAAAAATGATCGTGATTGGAAACGCCAGCAGCGGAATCACCACCAGCCAGCCGCCAAGCAGGCCGATTACTACCAGCATCAACACCACGAAGGGCAGGTCGATCAGGCTGGTCAGGGTCACGGCGGTGAGGAATTCGCGCAGGCCCTGAAAGTCATGAATGCTCTGGGCGAAGCCACCGATGGTCGCCGGCCGCGCCTTCATCGCCATACCGGTGATGCGTTCAAATAAAGTCGCAGAAAGGATCACATCGGTTTTCTTCCCGGCAGTATCGAGCAAGTGCGCGCGCACCACCCGCAGCACCAGTTCGAAACCGGTACCGATCAGCAGGCCGATCGCCAACACCCACAGGGTCGACGTGGCCTGATTCGGCACCACGCGGTCGTAGGTCTGCATGACGAACAGCGGCACCATCAGGCCCAGCAGGTTGATCAGGAAACTGGCGAGGATCGCGTCGCTGTACAGCCATTTCGACAGCTTCAGGGTGTCGCGAAACCAGGCATGCACGCGCGGCACCAGCGGTGAACGCAAGTCTTCGAGTTCGTGGCGGGGACGGGCGAACAAGGCCTGGCCGCTGTAGTGTTCGGTAAGTTCTTCGCGCTCGACCCATTGCTCGCCGCCATCGGCTTCGCTGGGCAGGATCAGCGCCTTGCCGTCGTCGGCGAAACGCCGCAGTACGGCAGTGCGGCCGTCCTTGAGCAGCAACAGGATCGGCAGATTCAGCGCAGAAATATCCTTCAGTTCGCGGCGTAACAAGCGCGCCTGCAAACCGGCCCGGGCCGCTGCACGGGGCAGCAAATCCAGGCTCAGACGTTGCTTGTTCAGGGGCAGCCCGGCACTCAGGCTGGCGCGGCTTACCGTCGCGCCATGCAGTTTGCAGAGGATCAACAGACCGTCGAGTAACGGGTCATCGAAGCTCAGCCGCGGATCGATCCCGGTGTGTCCGCCTTCGGCCATGCTGGTCATATTGATCGCCCCTGTTGAACGGACTCGACTTTCGACACATCTCCCCTGTAGGAGCTGCCGAAGGCTGCGATCTTTTGATCTTGTTTTTGCAGATCAAGATCAACAGATCGCAGCCTTCGGCAGCTCCTACACGGGGTTACCTCATTTCAGTTCGGGCAGGCGCGCCTCGTTTTTGACCTCGGTCGCGGCAATGGCATCCGCCGGCAACACCACCCTTTGCTTGCTCAGCAACTGGCCCATGTTCGCCAGCACGCGGTACATCGAATATTCCTCGGTGTAGCGAATTTCGGTGTAGCGACGGTTGGCGTTGTAGAGCTCGTTTTCACTGTCGAGCAAGTCGAGCAGAGTGCGTTGGCCGAGGCCGAACTGATCCTGATATGCCGCGCGCACACGCTTGGTGGTCTCGGCGTATTCGCGGGCGGTCGGGGTCTGTTTGTTCGCGTTGACCATGGCGTTCCACGCCAGGTGGATGTTCTCGTTCAACTGGCGCAGGGCGTTGTTGCGGATGTCCATCGCCTGATTGATCTGATGCGCATCGGACGCCAGACGGGCCTTGTCGCTGCCGCCACGGAACAGGTTGTAATTCATGATCACGCCGACGCGCCATTCGTTGTCGTGGCCTTCATCGCCCTGCACGTTGTTATTCGCGCCCACTGCGGCCTCAGCATCGAAGCGTGGGTAAAACGGCGACTTGGCAACTTCGTACTGGCTCTCGGCCGACTGCACGTCCGCCTGCGCGGATTTCAGATACGGGTTGTTCTCGACCATGCTCTGCTGGGCTTCCGGCAGGCTGGCAGGAACCTCGCCGCGGGTCGACGGTGGCGCTTCCAGTTCATCGGGCATGCGCCCGACCACGGCGTAGAAATTCGATTCGGCGTCGGCCAGATCGACTTCGGCGGTGTCGAGGTTGTTCTGCGCCAGCGCCTTACGGGCGACCGACTGATCGGAGTCGGCGGTGCTGCCGATGCCGCGCTGGGTGCGCAGGCCGATCTGATCGTTGACGCGCAAGTGCGCTTGCAGGTTGTTCCTGGCCAGCGTCACCAGTTCACGGCGCTTGAGCACTTCGAGGTAGACCTCGATGGTACGCAGCGCCAGATCCTGAGCGGTGCCTTGCGCGTAGTAAGCGCGCGAGTTGGAAACGCCCTTGGTGCGCTCGACCTCGTTGGCGGTGTTGAAGCCGTCGAAGATCATTTGCCGCAGCCGTAGCTCTGACTGGGTGTAGTTGAGAATTTCGGTGTGGTGATTACCGAAAGCCCGGGTATTGGTGTTGTCGCTGTAACCGCGCCCGTAGGCGGCATTCAAATCGACGGACGGATAGAAGCCACCCTTGGCCACTTTCACCTGTTCATCGGCGGACAGTTTGGCGTCCACGCGCGAGGCGAGGTCCGGGTGGGTGGCGATGGTGCTTTGAATCGCTTCGGTCAGATTCATGGCCTGGGCTTGGGAAGTGCAAGCCATGGCCAGCAAAACCGCGCTGCAGAGGGGGGTTAAAACGCGCATGGGGTGCATCTCCCTGGTCCTGATGGTGCGTTACTGTCGCCAAATATTTGACGATAATTTGAGGTGTAAGCGTTTCACTCTTGTAACAACAGAGCTAAGAACATCCTGAAGCGTAGCTAAGAAAAAATTTTCATAAGGCTTATGCCGAAAAAAACTTATGCGCTAGGCGAAAACCAGCACATTGTTCAGATCGAAAGCCTTTGTTTCATGCGCTTTAGGGAGCACAAAAAGGCTTGAGGAAAGTTCCATTCACTTTGCGACATACGGCGAAGTACTGCTGAAGGGGAGGGACGCGTAGCGGCAGATGAGCGACAGATTTTTGTCACTCGGGTGATTCACCACCGTTACGTAGCGTTAGTGGGTTCGCTGCATTGATCAGGATTCTGAAGTGCTTGAAAGCACTGAAGTTTCCTCGTTTGCGCAACCTGCGAAACGAACTGTCGAGGTGCGAGCGTCGCCCCGACAACCCGATTGAGCCATGGGCTGCTTCGCGAACCAGTGCCGACGGTGGTCGGCAGCGGAGGAATTTCACATGGCAACGCTCATCGGGATCGTCACTAAAGTCATTGGTCAGGTTTTTGCGCAGGGCACCGACGGCACGCGCCGCGCCCTGGTCGAGGGCGACCGCTTGTTTGCCGGCGATCAAGTGATCACCGGCGCAGAAGGTGCCGTCGCCATTCATCTGCAAAATGGCCACGAGTTGACCCTGGGCCGCGACAGCAGCATGACCATGTCCGGGCAGCTGCTGGCCAATCAGGCGGTGCACATTGATTCCCCTGAAGCGCTGACGCCGAGCGAAGCGCAACTGACCGATGTCGAGCAGATTCAGAAAGCCATCGCCGCCGGCGAAGACCCGACCAAAGCGGCAGAGGCCACCGCCGCCGGCCCGAATGCACCGGGCGGCGCGCCAGGTGAGTTGGGTGGCGGCCACAGTTTTGTGCTGCTGACGGAAGTCGGTGGGCGCGTGGATCCGGTGATCGGCTTCCCGACCGCCGGGTTCAATGGCATTCCCGAGTTTCCCGAAGAGCGGCATAACGCAGTCATCGACAATGGCGATAACACGCCGATCGTGCCGCCGCCGGTCAACAACCTGGTAACCCTCAGTGGCCTCGCCGTGCCTGGCGGTGAGCTGACCCTCAATGAAGCCAACCTGCCTGCCGGCTCCTCGGCCAACCCCGGCGCGCTGACCCAGAGCGGCAGCTTTACGGTGTCGGCGCCGGATGGCCTGAGCAGCCTGAACATCGGCGGCATCAACGTGATCAGCGGTGGCGTGGCGGCGGGTTTTCCGCAGTCGATCACCACACAACTGGGCAACACCCTGACCATCACCGGGTATAACGCCAGCACCGGCGTGGTCAGCTACAGCTACACCCTCAACGGCAACGATGCCCATCCGGCGGGTGACGGCGCCAACAGCCTCAGTGAACATTTCACGGTGACCGCAAGCGACAGCAATGGCGACAGCGCCACCGGCTCGCTTGACGTCAACATCATCGACGATGTGCCCAAAGCGGCGAATGACAGCAACGCCAACACTGCCTCGGAAACCCTGCTGACCCTCACCGGCAACGTCCTGACCAACGACGTGCAAGGCGCCGACCGCGTGCCCACCGGCCCGGTCACTGCCGGCACCTTTACCGGCACTTTCGGCACCCTCGTATTGAATGCCAATGGCACGTACACCTACACCCTGAACACCAGCGACGCGGATTTCAAAGCGCTGCACGGTGGCGGCAATGGCACCGAGACTTTCACCTACACCCTCACCGATTCGGACGGCGATACCAGTACCGCGAACCTGGTTTTGCAGATCCACAACAACGACGATCCGGTGCTGATCAACGGCTTGAGCGTCGAGGGTGGCGAGCTGACGGTCTATGAAAAAAACCTCGGCACCGGCAGCGAGCCGGATTCCAGTGCGCTGACCCAGAGTGGCACGTTTACTATCACTGCGCTGGACGGCGTCACCACGCTGACCGTCGGCGGCATTGCCGTGGTCACCAACGGTGTGGCCGCAGGCTTCCCACAATCGGTTACCACGCCGTTGGGCAGCACGCTGACCATCACCGGTTTCAATGCGACCACCGGGGTGGTGAGTTACAGCTACACCCTCGATCACAACGATGCGCATCCGACCGGCAACGGTGCCAATACCTTGCCTGAGCAATTTGCTGTCACCGTGGTGGACGACAACGGCACCACCGCTAATGCGACCCTCGACGTCAATGTGGTTGACGACCTGCCTAAAGCGGTGAACGACAGCAACGCCAACACCGCGTCGGAAACCAATCTGACTCTCACCGGCAACGTCCTGACCAACGACGTGCAAGGCGCCGACCGCGTACCCACCGGCCCAGTGACTGCCGGCACTTTCACCGGCACCTACGGCACCCTCGAACTGCACACCGACGGCACTTACACCTACACGCTGAACACCAACGACGCCGACTTCAAAAACCTGCACGGTGGCGGCAACGGCACCGAGAATTTCACCTACACCATCACCGATTCTGACGGCGATACCAGCACCGCCAACCTCGTTTTGCAGATCCACAACAACGACGATCCGGTGGTCATCAGTGGCCTCGACGTGAACGGCGGCGAGCTGACGGTTTACGAAAAAAACCTCAGCACCGGTAGCATTCCGGATGCCAACGCGCTGACACAAAGCGGCACCTTCACCATCACCGCTTTGGACGGTGTTACCACGCTGACAGTGGGTGGCATCGCTGTCGTGACGAATGGCGTGGCGGCAGGCTTCCCACAATCGGTCACTACACCGTTGGGCAGCACGTTGACTATTACTGGTTTCAACGCAGCAACCGGAGTGGTCAGCTACAGCTACACCCTCGATCACAACGATGCGCATCCGACTGCCAATGGCGCCAACTCGCTTTCCGAACAGTTCGGCGTCACGGTGGTCGACGACAATGGCACTACCGCCAACGCAACGCTTGACGTGAATGTGGTCGATGATCTGCCCAAGGCGGTGGATGACAGCAACACTGGCACCGCGTCAGAAACCAATCTGACCCTCACCGGTAACGTCCTGACCAACGACGTGCAAGGCGCCGACCGCGTACCCACCGGTCCAGTCACCGCCGGTACGTTCACCGGCACCTACGGCACCCTGGAACTGCACACCGACGGCACCTACACCTACACGCTGAACACCACCGACGCCGACTTCAAAAACCTGCACGGTGGCGGCAATGGCACCGAAACCTTCACCTACACCATCACCGATTCTGACGGCGATGCCAGCACCGCGAACCTCGTCCTGCAGATCCACAACAACGACGATCCGGTGATCATCAACGGTCTTGATGTAAACGGCGGCGAACTCACCGTTTACGAAAAAAACCTCAGCGATGGCAGCGCCCCGGACTCCACCGCACTGACCCAAAGCGGCACCTTCACCATCACTGCGCTGGACGGCGTGACGACCCTGACCGTCGGTGGCATCGCCGTGGTCACCAACGGTGTAGCTGCAGGCTTCCCGCAATCGGTGACCACACCGCTGGGCAGTACGCTGACCATCACCGGTTTCAACGCCACCACCGGTGTCGTCAGCTACAGCTACACCCTGGTCGACAACGAGGCACACCCGACCGCCAACGGTGCCAACAATCTGCCTGAACAGTTCGCCGTCACCGTGGTGGACGACAACGGCACCACCGCCAACGCAACCCTCGATGTGAACATTATCGACGACCTGCCAAAAGCCGTGAACGACAGCAACGCCAACACCGCGTCGGAAAGTCAGTTGACCCTGACCGGCAACGTCCTCACCAACGACGTGCAGGGCGCCGACCGCGTACCCACCGGCCCGGTCACCGCCGGTACGTTCACTGGCACCTATGGCACGCTGGAACTGCACACCGACGGCACCTACACCTACACGCTGAACACCAGCGACGCCGACTTCAAAAACCTGCACGGCGGCGGCAACGGCACGGAAAATTTCACCTACACCATCACTGACTCGGACGGCGATACCAGCACCGCGAATCTCGTCCTGCAGATCCACAACAACGACGATCCAGTGACCCTCAACGGCCTCGATGTAAATGGCGGCGAACTCACGGTCTACGAAAAAAATCTCAGCGACGGCACCAGTCCCGATACGCCGGCGCTGACTCAGAGCGGTACCTTCACCGTGACCGCGCTCGACGGTCTGCAAACCCTGACCGTAGGCGGCATCAACGTCGTCACCGGTGGTGTCGCGGCAGGCTTCCCGCAATCGGTCGTCACGCCGCTGGGCAGCACGCTGACGATCACCGGCTACAATCCGGCGACCGGCGTGGTCAGCTACAGCTACACCCTGGTCGATAACGAAACCCATCCGAACGGCAACGGCGCCAACAGCATCACCGAGAACTTCAACGTGGTGGCGACTGACACTGACGGCAGCACCGCCAGCGGCCAGATCAACGTCAACATCATTGATGACTTGCCGAGCGCGCACGCCGATTCCGCCTCGGTGGCGGAGGGCGGCACCGTCAGCGGCAACGTGCTCGACAATGACATCGGCGGCGCCGACGGCCCGGCGGTGACCGGCGCGGTGGTCGGTGTGCGCGCCGGCTCCGACACCTCGACCTCGGCCATCGGCGGCCTCAACAGCAACATCAATGGCACCTACGGTTACCTGACGCTGGACACCAACGGCAACGCGGTCTATCACAGCAACCCCAATGCCGTGAACGGCCCCGGTGCGGTGGATGTGTTCACCTACACCGTGCGCGATTCCGACGGCGATGAAAGCACCACCACCATCACCATCGATGTCGCCAACAGCAAGCTGTATGCGACCAGCGACACCGACGTCACCGTCTACGAAAAAGCCCTCGACCTGACCAAGGACGGCGCCGATCTGGCCCCCGGTACGGTCACCGGCAGTGACCCGACCAATACGGGTGAAACCGCGTCCGGCACGCTGGTCGGTTCGGTCACCGGTGCGGTCGGCGCCATCAGCTATGCGCTGGTCGGCAGTGCTACCGGCAATTACGGGCAGATCGTGCTCAATCCCAACGGCACTTACACCTACACCCTGACCTCGCCGGCAACCACCACACCGCATGCCGACGACGGGGCCAATACCCTGACTGAAACCTTCACCTATCAGGCCACCGATTCGCTGGGCAATGTGGTCACCAGCACCATCGTCGTCAGCATCGTCGATGACGTGCCCAAGGCCCTCAACGACAGCAACGCAACCAGTGCCTCGGAAACCCAGTTGACCCTGACCGGCAACGTGCTGACTAACGACGTGCAAGGCGCGGACGTGGTCGCCACTGGACCGAATGCCGGGCCGATCACTGCCGGTACGTTCACCGGGACTTACGGCACGCTGGTGCTCAATGCCAACGGCACTTACACCTATACGCTCAACCCGGCTGACGCCGACTTCAAAGCGCTGCACGGCGGTGGAAACGGTACCGAAACATTCACCTACACGCTCACCGATGCCGACGGCGATACCAGCACCGCCAACCTGGTGCTGAACATCCACAACAACGACGATCCGGTGGTGCTTAACGGCCTCGACGTCAATGGCGGGGAACTCACCGTCTACGAGAAAAACCTCAGTGACGGCACCAGCCCCGATACTCCGGCGCTGACCCAGAGCGGTACCTTCACTGTCACGGCTCTTGATGGCCTGCAAACCCTCACTGTCGGTGGCATCGTCGTCGTGACCAACGGGGTCGCCGCAGGCTTCCCGCAATCGGTGGTTTCGCCGCTGGGCAGCACGTTCACCGTCACCGGTTACAACCCGGCGACCGGCGTGGTCAGTTACAGCTACACCCTGGTAGATAACGAAAATCACCCGACCGGCAACGGCGCCAACAGCCTCACCGAAAACTTCAACGTGGTGGCGACTGACACCGACGGCAGCACCGCCAGCGGCCAGATCAACGTCAACATCATTGATGACCTGCCGACCGCCAAGGCCGACACCGGCTCGGTGGCGGAGGGCGGCACGGTCAACCTCAGCGTGCTCGGCAACGACGTCACTGGCGCCGATGGCGCAGCGGCGGGCGGGGCAGTGGTCGGCGTGCGTGCCGGGGGCGATACCTCAAGTTCGGCGATCGGCGGCCTCAACAGCAACATCAACGGCACCTACGGCTACCTGACCCTGGACGCGGCGGGCAACGCCATTTACCACAGCAATCCGAATTCGGTGAGCCCGCCGGGCGCCACCGACACGTTCACCTACACCATCCGCGACGGTGACGGCGACGAAAGCACCACCACCATCACCATCAACGTCGCCGACAGCAAACTGGTGGCCTCGGTCGATCAGGACGTGACGGTGTATGAAAAAGCCCTCGACCTGACCAAGGACGGCCAGGACCTGGCCCCCGGCACGGTCACCGGCAGCGATCCGAGCAACACCGGCGAAACCGCC
Source organism: Pseudomonas sp. MWU318 (assembly GCF_016756945.1). Lineage (NCBI taxonomy): Bacteria > Pseudomonadati > Pseudomonadota > Gammaproteobacteria > Pseudomonadales > Pseudomonadaceae > Pseudomonas > Pseudomonas sp. MWU318. The sequence continues at coordinate 52,615 of NZ_JAESJL010000004.1, read as the reverse complement.
ACCGGCACCCTGGTCGGCGCGGTCACCGGCGGCAGCGGGGCGCTCACCTACACCCTGGTAGGCAGCGCAACCGGCACCTACGGGCAGATCCAGCTCAACGCCGACGGCACTTACACCTACACCCTGACTTCGGCACCGAAAACCACGCCGAACGCCAACGACGGCGCCAATACCCTGAGCGAAAGCTTCACCTACAAAGCCACTGATGCACTGGGCAACAGCACCACCAGCACGATCGTGGTCAATATCGTCGACGACGTGCCCAAAGCCGTGGCGTCGGATCGCTCGGTGGCGGCGGTGGAGATCGATTCCAACCTGCTGATCGTCCTCGACATCTCCGGCAGTATGGTCGATCCGTCCGGCGTGCCGGGTCTGTCGCGACTGGATCTGGCGAAACAGGCGATCAGTGCCTTGCTCGACAAATACGACGACCTCGGCGATGTGAAGGTGCAACTCGTCACCTTCAGCAGCAGCGCCACCGACAGGACCTCGGTGTGGGTTGACGTGGCGACCGCCAAATCGATTCTGGCCGGCCTCACGGCGGGTGGCGGCACCAACTACGATGCGGCTGTGGCGATGATGCAGAACGCGTTCAATACCTCGGGCAAACTCACCGGGGCGCAGAACGTCGGCTACTTCTTCTCCGACGGCAAACCGACCACCGGCCAGGAGATCGGCACCGCCGACGAAGCTGCGCTGAAAAACTTCCTTGATGCCAACAACATCAAGAACTACGCCATCGGTCTGGGCAGCGGCGTGAGCAACGCCAACCTCGATCCGCTGGCCTATGACGGCATCAGCCACACCAACACCAACGCGGTGGTGGTCACCGATCTCAATCAGCTCAACTCGGTGCTGTCGGGCACCGTTGAAGGCGCCCCGGTCACCGGTTCGCTGTTGGGCGAGGGCGGTACCTTCGGCGCCGATGGCGGTTTCATCAAATCCATCGTGGTCGACGGCACCACCTACACCTATGACCCGCGCGCCAACAGCGGCCAGGGTTCGTTGACCGCATCCGGCGGCACCAACCACGGTACGTTCAACACCGTGAACAACACGATCAGCATTGCCACCAACAACAGCGGCACGCTGGTGATCAACCTCGACACCGGTGACTACAGCTACACCTCGCAGAAAACCACGACCACGGTGATCACCGAGAACATCGGCTTCACCCTCAGCGACAACGACGGCGACCTCGCCAGCTCGACGCTGACCGTGAAAGTGATCCCCAACTCGCCACCGGTGGCGATGGACGACCACGTCATCACCAACGTGCTGTCGAGCAACATCACCGTGCCGGGCGAACTGTTGCTGGCCAACGACACCGATCCGGACGGCGACACGCTCAACGCCTCGCCGACCAGCTTCAACACCGGTTGGGTGGCCAAGGGCGCGGACTTCACCGGTACCGGTGCGATCAACTTCGCCGGCACCGGCAACACCGCGGCCAACCAGGCCCTGGCCGACGTGCGCAATGCGTTCGCCGCCAACACCGCCGCGATGACCGCAGTGCTGGTGGTCAGCGGTTACCTCGGTGCGGTGACCAGCGCCAATGCCAACGATGAAGACCTGATCACCGTCAAACTGAAACAGGGCGAGACGCTGAACCTGGATCACAACCTCGCGGCCGGCCACGTCACGATGGAGTACTCGGTCAACGGCGGCGCGTTCGTCAGCATCGCCGATGGCGGCACCATCACCGCCAGCGCCGATGGCACCTACCAGATCCACGTGACCAACATCAGCAACACCAGCGGCAGCAATCCGACGGCAGCGGAAAACTATCAATTGACCATGACGGTCAACTACGCCGGCGCCCACGACGTGACGCCGGATTTCCACGGCACCTACACCGCCAATGACAACCATGGCGGCAGCGACACGGCCAACGTCAGCATCACCTATCAGGATGGCCACACCCTCACCGGCACTGCCGGGGATGACATTCTGGTGGCGGGCACCGGCAACAACATCCTCAATGGCGGTGACGGCAACGACGTACTGACCGCCGGTTCCGGCAACAACGAGATGCACGGCGGCGCGGGCAACGACTTGCTCTACAGCGGCCCGGGCAACGACATTCTCGACGGCGGCACCGGCATCGACACGGTCAGCTATGCCCACGCCACCGCCGGGGTCACGGTCAACCTCGGTCTGCTCGGTGCGCAAAACACCATCGGCGCCGGCACCGACACGATCAGTAATATCGAGAATCTGGTCGGCTCGAACTTCAACGACACCCTGACTGGCGACAACAATAACAACGTGATCAATGGCGGCCTGGGCAATGACATCCTCAACGGTGGTGGCGGTGATGACCTGCTGATCGGCGGCATGGGCAACAACACCCTGACTGGCGGGGCAGGCGCGGATACCTTCCAGTACCTCAAGGGCAACAGTGGCCACGACACCATCACCGATTTCACCCCCGGCACCGACAAGCTTGACCTGTCGCAACTGCTACAAGGTGAAAACGGCACCACCGCGTCGCTGGACGACTACCTGCACTTCACCGTCACCGGCAGCGGCGCCTCGGTGCTCACCAGCATCGACGTCAGCGCGCTGGCCGGCGCCACGCCGAACCAGACCATCGACCTGGCCGGCGTCAACCTCGCCAGCCACTACGGCGTGACCCCGGGGGCGGGTGGGGTGGTGGCCGGCGGGCACGACACGGCGACGATCATCAGCGGCATGCTCAATGATCATTCGCTGAAAGTGGACACGGTGTGATCAAGGCCTGAAACGACAAAACCCGCCGCTCCGGTTGATCGGGGCGGCGGGTTTTTTCTGTCTGACGGAATGTGTTGCCTGTGAGTCAGCCTTCGCGAGCAAGTCGAATCAAGGGGGGGGCAATGCTCACCTGCCTCGAACGGAATGCACCCAATCCCCTGTAGGAGCTGCCGCAGGCTGCGATCTTTTGCCGTTGCTCTTCTCGGCGTCCATCAAGATCAAAAGATCGCAGCCTCGTTGCACTCGACAGCTCCTACAGAGGTAATCCTCAACTGAATGCACTCAGTCAAATTGTGGGAGCCAGCCTGCTAGCGGTCGCGGTCGATCAATCAACATCAGGACGTGTTCGTTCGGCGAAGCCAACGGCCACAGTCCTTGAAGAACTCAGGATTTGCGCAACGTCTTCTGTCGCAAGATATAAACCGTCACCAACACCGCACTGGTCAACATGAACCCCCGTGCCCACGGCAGTGGCACGAGGTAGCAGGAGAACAGAATGCTCGCCCACATCAATCCGATCGCGTAGACCTTGCCCTTGAGTGGTATGCCGTTGCCGTCGAGGTAGTCGCGGATCCATGGCCCGAGCCGGGGATGCTCGACCAGCCAGTGATAGAAACGCGGAGAGCTGCGCGCGAAGCAGGCTGCGGCGAGCAGCAGGAAAGGGGTGGTGGGCAGAACAGGCAGGAAAATCCCGATCACCCCCAATGCCACGCTGAGCCAGCCGATGGCCAGCAGCAAGTAGCGCAACATCAGGGGGCGGTTGCCTATGGGGTTGTCCATAGGCTGTGTCTTAGTGGTGACGTGGCTTGAGGATCGCCGGTTTTTCGTCCGGGGCCTGGCATAGCAGGTACAGCGCGGTCAGGGCTTCCGGGATCTGCACGATCATGTCGTCCATCAGGTTGGCGTCCTTGGCGATGTCTTCGAACTCTGGCTGCTCGTCGAACAAGCCCGAACCGACCATGATCGGCAGGAGCATTTCGCTGACTTCTTCTTCAGCGGTTTCGAACCAGGCCGCTTCACGCAGGAATACGCCTTCCATGAAGCCGATGCACCAGCCGCGCAGTTCGGAGTCGTCCGGCTCGTCGCCCAGGTCCAGGTCGCACGGCAGTTCGAATTCTTCGTCGGACGCCAGTTGACGGGCGATGTGCGCCTTGAGGCCGATCAGGGTGGCTTCGATCTCTTCGCGCTGGGCCTCGCTGCTGTAATGCGGCTCTTCGGCGAACAGGGCGTCGATCCACTCACGCTCAGGTACGTCTTCTGCACAGATCGACAGGGCGGTCAGGTAACCGTGGGCGGCCACGTAATCCAGCGCCTCTTCGTGCAGCTCGTCGGCGTCGAGAAAGACTTGCAGGCGGGTTAGTTGCTCAGCGAAGGACATTACGGGGCTACCTTGGGGGAATAAACAATGCGGGAATTCTAGGCCTTCTTGCGCGCTCAAGCCAGCCGCATGGCAGATTTGCCCCGCCGCGGCCTGCAGATCCACCGCCCATCCCTGTAGGAATGAGTCTTCTCAGTGGCACCCCCTGCCGGGTAGGCCTCGGGTATACTGCCGCGTTTTGCGCTCCCTGCTCGTATTGCGGTGGTCTGGCAATGCGCTCTTACGTTTTGTTTAAGCAGCTGTGGCTGTCCTGAACCAGCCTGTGCAGGGATGTTTCGGTAGATTTTTGGAGTTTTTATGCTCGAACAGGCTCAACGCGTCCTCAAGGACATCTTCGGCTACGACAGTTTCCGTGGCCGCCAGGGTGCAATCATTGAGCGCGTGGCCAGCGGCGGTGATGCGCTGGTGCTGATGCCTACCGGTGGCGGCAAGTCCCTGTGCTTCCAGGTCCCGGCGTTGCTGCGCGAAGGCCTGGCGGTGGTGGTGTCGCCGTTGATCGCGCTGATGGACGATCAGGTCGCCACCCTCGAAGAGCTGGGCGTGGCCGCTGCGGCGCTGAACTCCACGTTGAGCGCCGAACAGCAGCGCGACCTCGCGGCGCGGATCAAACGCGGTGAAGTGAAGATGCTCTATCTGGCGCCCGAGCGTCTGGTGCAGCCGCGCATGCTGTCGTTCCTGCAAGGCTTGAACATCGCCCTGTTCGCCATCGACGAAGCGCACTGCGTGTCGCAATGGGGCCATGATTTCCGCCCGGAATACCTGCAACTGGGCCAGTTGGCGGAAATGTTCCCCGACGTGCCGCGCATCGCCCTGACCGCGACCGCCGACAAGCGTACCCGCGAAGAAATCGTCACCCGCCTGCACCTGCAGAACGCCGAGCGCTTTCTGTCGAGCTTCGACCGGCCGAACATTTTCTACCGCATCGTGCCCAAGGAGCAGCCGCGCAAGCAGTTGCTCGCATTCCTTGCCGAACGGCGCAGCGATGCCGGCATCGTCTATTGCCTGTCGCGCAAGAAGGTTGAAGAAGTCGCTGCGTTCCTCAGCGAGCAGGGTTTCCCGGCGCTGCCGTATCACGCCGGTCTGCCCAACGATCTGCGCGCCTACCATCAGAAGCGTTTCCTCAACGAGGAAGGCCTGATCATGGTCGCCACCGTGGCGTTCGGCATGGGCATCGACAAGCCCAACGTGCGTTTTGTCGCGCACCTCGATCTGCCGAAATCCCTTGAGGCCTATTACCAGGAAACCGGACGCGGCGGCCGTGATGGCCTGCCGGCGGATGCGTGGATGGCTTACGGTCTGCAAGACGTGGTGATGCTCAAGCAGATGCTGCAAAACTCCGAGGGCGACGAGCGCCACAAGCGTCTGGAGCAGCACAAACTCGACGCCATGCTCTCGCTCTGCGAAGAAACCCGCTGCCGCCGGCAGACGCTGCTGGCGTATTTTGACGAAGACATGCCCGAGCCGTGCGGCCACTGCGACAACTGCGTCGACGGCGTGCAGACCTGGGACGCCACCGAGCCGGCGCGCCAGGCGCTGTCGGCGATCTATCGCACCGGCCAGCGCTATGGCGTCGGCCATCTGGTGGACGTGTTGCTGGGCAAGGACAACGAAAAGGTTCGCAGTTTCGGCCATCAGCACCTGTCGGTGTACGGCGTCGGCAAGGCGCTGAGCGAGAGCGAATGGCGCTCGCTGTTCCGGCAACTGGTGGCGCGTGGTCTGGCCGACGTCGATCATGAAGGCTACGGTGGCCTGCGCCTGAGCGATACCTGCCGGCCATTGCTCAAGGGCGAAGTGTCCCTGGAACTGCGCCGCGACCTCAAGCCGCAGGTCACCGCCAAGACCGCCAGCAAGAGCCCGGCCAGCCAACTGGTGCGTGGCGAAGAGCGCGAACAGTGGGAAGCCCTGCGTGCGCTGCGGCGCAAACTCGCCGAAGAGCATGGCGTGCCGCCGTACGTCATCTTCCCCGACTCGACCCTGCTGGAAATGCTCCGCAGCCAGCCGACCTCGCTGGCCGACATGGCGCGGGTCAGCGGTGTCGGTGCGCGCAAGCTGGAACGTTACGGCGAGGCCTTTCTCGAAGTGCTCGGCGGCGAGGCCGAGGCGCCGAAAGTGGTGGCCGATGTGCGTCACGAACTGATCACCCTGGCCCGCGCCGGCATGACCCCGATGCAGATCGCCGGGCAGTTGCAGTGCTCGGAAAAGAACGTCTACACGATGCTCGCCGAGGCCATTGGCAAACAGCAGTTGTCGCTGGAGCAGGCGCTCGATTTGCCTGAAGAACTGATGGGCGAAGTGCAAGACGCGTTCCTCGACGGCGAGGGCGAGTTGCCGTCGGTCGCCGAGGTGGCCGAGCTGTTCGCCGGTCGGGTTCCGGAAGGTGTTCTTTACTGCGTAAGGGCTGCGCTGCAATCGGAATTCGAAATGTAAGACGGCGATTGCGCCAACCGTCAGGCAGTTGTAACGATTCAGTACAGGTCGGCTCTTGCCTATAGCCAAATGTCATGCTTAGCTGACTAATAATTAGTTTTTCTCTATTTGTCAGTCTACTCATGAGTGTTTTATGCCGTTAACCGATCAACACCGCTTTGGCATGCAATTGGCCCAGATGTCTCGTGGCTGGCGTGCCGAACTGGATCGCCGGCTGGCTGGTCTGGGCTTGTCCCAGGCGCGCTGGCTGGTGCTGCTGCATCTGGCGCGTTTCGAAGACGCACCGACACAACGTGAGCTGGCGCAAAGCGTCGGTGTCGAAGGGCCGACCCTCGCGCGCTTGCTCGACAGTCTGGAAAGCCAGGGCCTGGTGCAACGTCAGTCGGTGATGGAAGACCGCCGGGCGAAAAAAATCGTGCTCTGCGCCCCGGCGCTGCCGCTGATCGAACAAATCGAAACCATTGCCACGCAGTTGCGTCACGAATTGTTCGAAGGCGTCGACGAGGCGGATCTGAAGGTGTGCATGCGCGTTCACGGGCATATTCTGGGCAACCTGGAAAAATCTTGAGGCATAACTGCACAGAGGTTTTTTGAGGGATCGCGCTGAGCAGACTATAAGAACTACTGGGCAATATCGTGTTCGTACCGGATGTGCGAACGCATAGAAACCGGTTTTGCTTATTTAAGGGATGCTCATGCTCGCAAGTCGGCACGTGGTACTGCGCGGTGGCGCCAGATGGCTGCTGGTCGCTAGTGTATTCAGCTATTCGACCTGGTCGATGGCGCTGGGGCTGGGGGACATTACCGTCCACTCGGCCCTCAATCAGCCGCTCAAGGCCGACATCGCGCTGGTGGATGCCGCTGGCCTCAGTGCCAGCGACCTCTCGGCCAGCCTGGCCACGGCGGATGAATTCGCCCGGGCCGGGGTCGAGCGGGTGTTCTTCCTCAATGACCTCAAGTTCACCCCGATCCTGCATGGCAATCGCCAGATGATCCGGGTGACCTCGCGCAAACCGGTCAATGAACCCTTTCTGAATTTTCTGGTGCAGCTCGATCAGCCCAATGGCCGCTTGTTGCGCGAGTACACGCTGCTGATCGATCCGCCCGGATCACCGAGCATCGTGCCAGCCACGGACGAGCCCGATCCACGCCCGCAATCCTCTGAATTCCCCACCGTCGAGCCCGCCACGGCGGCGCCTCAGGCTGCTCAGGGCAAACGCGACGCCGCCCCTTCAGCGCCACCCGCTCCGGCGGCGGCGCCAGCCAACGATGCCGTGGCCGAGCAATTGGCGGCCAGCGTGTTACTTAATCAGCAGTTGCAAAAAACCGTCGAGGAACTCAACGCAAAGCTGCAGGCGCAGGATATCCAGCTAGCCGACGGCAAAAAGCAGATCAGTGATCTGCAAACGCGTTTGAGCGAACTGCAACAGCCACCGGCACCGGCCATCACGCCACCTGCACCCGCGCCAGTCACCACTGCGCCTGAAGCTGCCGACGATGGCCTCAACTGGCCGCTGCTCGGTGGCTTGCTGATGCTGCTGGGATTATTGGGTGCCGGGCTATTCGTACGACGTCGGCGGCAGTTGGCGGAGGGCACGGCACCACTGGCAGCTCTTCCGGCAGCTCGACAAACAGATCCTGAAGAGCCGCCAACCCCCCAATCGGCAAGCATCCGCGCAGCCACCGAACACCGCGAAGAACCGGCGGCCGGCGATGTGCTGGAGGCGGTGGGGATCTATCTGGCTTATGGGCGTTTGAGTGAGGCGGTCGGGTTGTTGCGCAATGCCATGGACAAGGAGCCCGAGCGCACCGAATTGGGTGTGCAATTGCTCGAAGTGTTGGGGCGCCAAGGCGACAGCGCAGCTTATGAACAACAGGAAAACCGCCTGCGTGATGCCGGGGTGGATCCTCAGCAACTGGCCGCGATCCGCGAGCGGCATCCAAAATTGAACAGCGCTGCGCCCATAACCCCGGCAGTGCCGACGGCCGCTGCCGCAGCGGTGGCGCCTGTACCACCGCCGCCCGAGGATGATTTCGAATTGAACCTGGGTGAGCTGTCGATGGCTTCCAGTTGGGATCTTGAGGACAGTCGCTCAGCACCTGAGCAACCCGTAGAACGGTCTGCATCGAACTCCGGCCTGGAAATCCTGCCAGCGGACTTCGAGTTACCCGAAACCGGGGCCAGCGAAGAGGCGGAGCTGGAGTGGATCCCCGAACCGGACGCACAGCCGCTGGACGATGACTTTCTCAATGAGTTCGGTGATCCTGAGCAGTCGCTGGTGCTGGAACCGCTGGAGCTTGGGGGCACTGAGCCGGAACACGGTTCTGAGAAGCTCGAACAGGCGCAGACTTGCATTGATGACGGGGATATCGACAGCGCGATTGCCTTGCTCAATGAGTTGCTCAAGGAGGGGGACGAGCCCCTCAAGCAAACGGCGCGGACGTTACTCGCGGGTATTCGCTGATGGTTGGGTCACCGGTATTGTGCGGTGACTGGACTATCGACTTTGCGAGCAGGCTCGCTCCCACAGTTGGAATGCGTTCCATTGTGGGAGCGAGCCTGCTCGCGAAGGCCTCAGGGCCGACAACATCACCTGAATGATCAGAACGTCTGCCCCAGATTCAAATAAACCGCCTGCTCATTCGCATCATTCAAACCATAGGTGAAGTTCAGCGGCCCCAGCGGCGTATCGAAGCCGATAAACACACTGGCGGCATTGATGTAGCCGCTGTCGAATTCATTGTCGTTGTTCCACGCCCGCCCACGTTCCAGCGAAGCCCCGGCATACAGCGGGAAGTCCAGCGGCAGGTAGGAACGCGGCGTCAACCGGCGGTAATACACGGCGCGCATCAGGCTGACGTTTTGTCCCGAAATCGAATCCTCGCGAAAGCCCGACAACTGTCGCGCACCGCCGAGCAGGAAGCTCGACGTCACCACGTTGGCATCGTCCAGCGTTCGGCCATAACGGCCGCCGAGAATCAGCGTGTCCGGGCCATGGCTCATGGCTTTGTCCAGCTTGAATTCCCATTGCCGGTAGCGCGTGTCCGAGCCGAGGCCCGGTTCGAATTGCATCAGGGTCAGGCTGACGTCCTTGCCCTCGTGGGGGAAGTAGACGTTGTCCAGCGAGTCGAACGAGTACTTCAGCGAGTAGAACCCTTCGGTGAAGTTTTCGCTTGGCAGGTCCTGATCGCCGATCCGCACATCCGCTTTGCCCCAAGCCTCGCCGACCCCGAGACGGATTTCGCCGTTGTTGCCGATCTGCCGACCGAAGTTGAGGCCGAAACCATAGCGCTCGACGCGGTATTGGGCGATCGGATCGTTGTCGAGCACCGCATCGACGTTCTGCGCTTCAAACGCAGCATACGGGGCGACGAAGTAGCGTGAACCGACGTCCAGCGGTTGATAGAACTCGGTATACAGTTCCTGTTTGTCACCGATCTGCGCGCGGGTCAGCCATTCCGCGCCGAGGCGGTTGATGCCGTTGATGCGGTAACTGGCGCCGAGGTTGAAGGCGCTGTCACCGCGCATATCGTCTGACAGGTTCAGGCCGACCCGCAGGTAATCGGTGCCGCTGCGTTTGCCCCGGGCGCTGATCACCAGCGTGTGATCCTGGCCCTTGTGCACTACGCGGTACTGCACCTGTTCGAAGTAATCGAGGCCGTACAGCGTGCCCATGTCCGAGTGCAGTCGGCCCAGGTCCAGCGGCTCGCCGATCGGCTGACGGATGTAATAGCGAATCACCTCATCGCCGACTTTCGAGTCGTTCTCGACCCTGATCGCGGTGATGATCGGCGTGCGCTGGCCTGGGGCGCGGGCCGCATTGAGTTCGGCGTCCTGGGATTCCTGAGGTTTGAGCTGGGCGAGGCGGGCGTCGAGAATCTGCGTGGCGCGGTAACCGGCGTCGATCATTTCCTGGGCCTTGCCGAAATCGGTCACGCCGAATGCCGCCAGCGCCGGCTGGATCAGCACGTCGCTGGGTTTGAGGGCGGCCAGTTGCTCTTCGGAGTTGCGCCGGGTCATCAGGGTGATCGACTGGTTCAGCACATCGACCACGGTGGTCAGTTGTTTGCGGTTGCGCAGCGGCGTGCCGATGTCGACCACGATCGCCACATCGACACCCATCTCCCGCGCGACGTCGAGCGGGATGTTGTCAGTCATGCCACCGTCCACCAGCAGCCGCCCGTCGAGTTCGACCGGGGCGAACACCGCCGGAATCGACATGCTGGCGCGGATCACCTGCGGCAGGTGGCCTTTGCGGAACACCACTTTTTCGCCATTGGCGATGTCGGTGGCCACGGCGCGGAACGGTATGGGCAGTTTGTCGAAGTCGCGGGTGTCACTGGTGTGCGCCAACAGGCTCTCCAGCATCAGCGCCAGGTTCTGGCCCTGAATCACCCCCAGCGGCAGGCCGAGGCTACCGTCATCGCGAAAGCTCAGTTGCTGTTTCACCAGAAAATCGCGGTCGTCCTGCTTGCGGCGAAACGGCACGTCTTCGCGTGGCGGCGCGTCGGACAGCGCCTGCTGCCAGTCGATGTTCAGCGCGAGCTTTTCCAGTTCATCGATCTTGTAGCCCGAGGCATACAGGCCACCAACCACCGCGCCCATGCTGGTACCGGCAATCGCGTCAATCTTGATGCCTTGCTCCTCAAGTGCTTTGAGCACGCCGATGTGCGCCAGGCCACGGGCGGCGCCACCGGACAGCACCAGGCCGACTTTCGGGCGGGGGGCTTCGGCGGCATGCACGGTGACATTAGCAAAGAGGGGCAGGAAGCCAAGCAGCAGGCAGAACAGCAAACGGCGCATGGTGAGTCTCGGGGCAAGCGATAAAGCCGGCTATTATAGCGGCGCCCTCTGTCTCAGGAGTTTCAGCGAACATGTCTGCTGCAAAACCGGAAATCGTCATCACTTATTGCACCCAGTGCCAGTGGCTGCTGCGCGCCGCGTGGCTGGCACAGGAACTGCTCAGCACCTTCGGCGATGACCTTGGCAAGGTCTCGCTGGTGCCGGGCACCGGTGGGGTGTTTCACATCAGCTGCGACGATGTGCAGATCTGGGAGCGCAAAGCCGACGGCGGCTTTCCCGAGGCCAAGGTGCTCAAGCAGCGGGTGCGCGATCAGATCGACCCTGAGCGCGACCTCGGCCACAACGACCGCACTCAGTGAGACGCGGCTTCGGCGGCCACGGTTTTCTTGTCGGCGCTGCCTGACATCCGCGCCGAGACCACGATGGCGACGATGATCAGCGCCCCCCCGATCAGCATGCGTACGGTCGGGTTTTCATCGAACAGCAGCCAGGCGACGGTGATACCGTAGACCGGCTCCATGGCGAACACCACGGCGGCGGTGCGCGCCTTGATCACCGCGAGGCTGGCGACAAACAGGCTGTGGGCGACACCGGTGCAGAACACTCCGAGCAGGCCGATCCACAGCCAGTCCAGCGCGCGCACTTCGCTCAGTTGCGGCGCAGCCACCGGCAGCAGACACAGCGCCACCACCACGTTCTGGCACAACGCGGCCTGCACCGCCGGGATGCGTCCGGAGCTGGCGCGGTTGGTCAGCGACAGCAGGGCGAACAGCAAGCCCGACAGCACCGCCCAGAGCAACCCGGTGGTGGCGCCGCTGGCCAGATCGAACGCCGGAGTTACCAGCACCAGACCGACGCTGACCAGCACCACCAGCACGATTTCATTGGCGCGGATGCGTTCGCGGAAGATCAGCCCTTCGAGAATCACCGTGAACGCCGGGAAGCTGGCAAAGCCCAGCGTCGCAATCGCCACCCCGGCGACCTTCACCGCGATGAAAAAGCTCACCCAGTGCCCGGCCAGCAACACGCCGCTGAGCACCAGGCGCCGCCAGTCGACCGCCTGCAGTTTCTGCCAGCCGTGCTGGCTGGCGAAGCGGGCGAAAAAGGCCAGGGCGAGCACGGCAAACGCTGCACGTCCGAAGACGATCACCGCCGGCGAGGCGGCAGCGAGTTTGCCGAACACACCGGTCAGACCGAACATCAGAGCGCCAATGTGCAGGGCGCCGAGGGCGGTACGCGGAGTCATTGCAATCCTTAATCCGAACACAGATTCAATGTAGGAGCTGCCGCAGGCTGCGATCTTTTGATCTTGAAAAGTCACAAGATCGCAGCCTGCGGCAGCTCCTACACGTGAATGCACATTGAAACGTGTTGCGGCTCGCAAATCTGTCGGCGAACTAGCGTTTTTTGTCGCAGGAGTCGCGGCGTAACTGCCCCGGCGAAGCGCCGAACTCGCGCAGCACTGCCGCCGCGAACGCACTTTGCGAACTGTAGCCGACCCGGCAGGCGATTTCGCCGATGGGCAGCGCCGTGTCACGCAGCAGGCAAACCGCCTTGTGCAGCCGTCGGCTGCGAATGTAGTCCATCGGCGTCTGCCCGCATTCGGCCATGAACCGCGCGTGCAGCCGGGCGCTGGATAGCCCCGCGATCTGCGCCAGATCGGCCACTTGCAGCGGGTAGGCGGCGTATTGTTCGATGTGCGCATCCAGCGCCGCATACGGCAGGCGCCGCGCCGAGAGTTCGGCAGGTCTGGCGTGATTCAGGCTGGCGAGCAGCAACACTGCGCCTTGCTGGGCGATCAGCGGATCACTGACCGGGCTGTTCGCCAGCCAGTTGACCAATTGGCTTTGCCCGGCATCAAGTGACAATCGCGCAGGCTGGTCGAGCAAGCGCTGACTGGCGTCGGCATGCTCGCCCAGCGAATCGTTCAGCCATGGCCCGTCGGGCACGTCCAGCACCAGACAACGACTGCCATCGGGGCTGCCGCAAGCGTGATGCGCGCCGCCGGGAACCACCACGAAACTCTGCTGGCGCACCTGACTGCCCTGACCCTCGACTTCGAAATCCAGCGCGCCGGACAGACCGAACACCAGTTGCGCGTGGTCGTGGCTGTGGACGATCAGGTCGTGGGTGTATTGGCGCAGAGTGAGGATCGGGCGCATGGCAGAGGTCTCCGAAGTGAGCGCCAGTCTACACCGGGGCGACGGGCTTGAGCGCTGTCACACGACTGACGCCTGCCTGTCATGGTCGATTCACCCGGCACGTGCACAGTGGCGAAAACATCGCAGAGGGTTGCCCATGACCAGCGCCGAGCTCGCCAGACCCAGCCGCAAACAACGGGTGCGTACCTTGTGGATTTCCGACGTGCACCTGGGCACGCGGGATTGCCAGGCCGAGCACTTGTCGCAATTTCTCAAGGGCTACCACGCCGACAAGATCTACCTGGTCGGTGACATCATCGACGGCTGGAAGCTGCGCGGCGGCATGTACTGGCCGCAGGCGCACACCAACGTGATCCGCCGCCTGCTGACCATGAGCAAGCGCGGCACCGAAGTGATCTACGTCACCGGCAATCATGATGAGTTCCTGCGCCGTTATTCGAAGCTTATCCTCGGCAACATCCAGTTGGTCGATGAGGCGGTGCATGTCACGGCCGATGGCCGTCACCTGCTGGTGATCCATGGCGATCAGTTCGACGTGATCACCCGTTATCACCGCTGGCTGGCCTTCCTCGGCGACTCGGCCTATGAGTTCACCCTGACCCTCAATCGCTGGCTCAATCACTGGCGAGCGCGTTATGGCTACGGCTACTGGTCGTTGTCGGCCTACCTGAAACACAAGGTGAAGACGGCGGTGAGTTTCATCAGCGACTTCGAAGAAGCCATCGCCCACGAATGCGTTAAGCGCGAATTGCACGGCGTGGTCTGCGGGCACATTCACCATGCCGAGATCCGCAAGGTGGGGGAGGTGGACTACCTTAACTGCGGCGATTGGGTGGAGTCGTGCACGGCGTTGATCGAGCACTGGGACGGCACGATCGAGCTGTATCGCCTGGCGGATGCGCAGGCGCGGGAGGCGCAGCTCAAGGCGGCCAAGGTTGCTGAACTCGCTTAAAAGCAAAAGATCGCAGCCTGCGGCAGCTCCTACAGGGATTGCATTCCAATGTAGGAGCTGCCGAAGGCTCGGGCCGCGATCGGACGATCTTTTGATCTTAGGCCGGGCTGTGTTCTTCCATCGCGGCCTTGTAAATCGAGTGCTTCGGTTGCGCAAACAACCTTTCCATCATTGGCTCAAAGAAGCTTAACGGCAGGCTGTCATACGCTGGATCAAACGCCGCCGCATCGTATTTGGCGCAGAACTCCGCCGTGGCCTGATACTGCGGATGCGCGGCGAATTGCTCGCGCAGATGCCGATCCATGCCCAGATGATGGAAGAAGTAGTAGCCCTGAAAGATCCCGTGCTTCTCGACCATCCACAGATTTTCGGCACTGACGAACGGCTTGAGAATCGCCGCCGCGATGTCCGGGTGGTTGTAGGAGCCGAGGGTGTCGCCAATATCATGCAGCAGCGCACAGACCACGTATTCCTCGTCACGCCCGTCGCGATAGGCGCGGGTCGCGGTTTGCAGCGAATGGGTCAGGCGATCCACCGGGAAGCCGCCGAAATCACCTTCGAGCAACTTCAGGTGCGCGACGATCCGCGACGGCAATTGCCGGGCGTAAGCGCTGAAGTCCGCGGCGATGATCGCCCAGTCTTCTTCGGTGCCGTCCTGCATGTGGGTGAAGCGCGCATTGGCGTTCATCGGCAAGCCTCCAGGTGGGTCGGGTTTCAGAACGCCACGCGGCCGAGGATCATGTCGCGGTACATGACGAAATCGCCGAGCAGGCTGTACAGCGGATGCTGGAAAGTCGCCGGACGGTTCTTTTCAAAGAAGAAGTGACCGACCCAGGCAAAGCTGTAACCGGCCAGCGGCAGGGCCAGCAACAGCAGCCAGGCGCCTTTGGCGATGGTCATGGCCAGAATGAAAATCACCAGCGTGGTACCGATGAAATGCAATCGTCGGCACGTACTGTTGGCGTGTTCGCTGAGGTAATACGGGTAGAACTCGGCGAAAGTGTTGAATTGCTTGATGTTTTCCACGACTGCGATCTCTGTGGTTATTGTTCTGACGGCAAGTTGTTCGGCGGGTAGCTTATTTGAGTCTAGAGTGAACACTGGCATCAGCCAGTGACAATGGGCGCCACTTTAGTATCCTTCGCAAATCGGGTCGTAACATGCGATCCATCATGTAAAAGAATAACGCCATGAGCGAACGAACGACTTCTGCAAGCTGGGCGATGGGGATTGTCAAAGCATTGGAGATGGACGGCCTGGATTGCCGGGTACTGTTCAAGCAACTGGGGCTCGATTACGCCGCCCTGAATGATCCGGATGCGCGCTTCCCGCAAGATTCCATGACCCGCCTCTGGCAACGGGCGGTCGAGCTGTCCGGCAATCCGGCAATCGGCCTGAACATGGGCAAGGTGGTACGCCCGGCGTCGTTCCACGTTGCCGGCTATGCCTTGATGTCGAGCAACACCCTGGCCGAAGGCTTTCAACGCCTGGTGCGTTATCAGCGGATTATCGCCGAGAGCGCCGACCTGAGTTTTCGTCTGCTCGAAGAAGGCTATGCGCTGATTCTGACGGTGCATGGCGATCACCTGCCGCCAACCCGGCAGAGCGCTGAAGCCTCGCTGGCCTGTGCGCTGGGCCTGTGCGGCTGGTT
This sequence comes from Pseudomonas sp. MWU318, assembly GCF_016756945.1. Taxonomy (NCBI): domain Bacteria; kingdom Pseudomonadati; phylum Pseudomonadota; class Gammaproteobacteria; order Pseudomonadales; family Pseudomonadaceae; genus Pseudomonas; species Pseudomonas sp. MWU318. The sequence goes on along the minus strand of NZ_JAESJL010000004.1, from coordinate 36,508 downwards.
GACCGGGCGCACCCTGCACCCGGTCAAAGTGCTGTTTCAGGGCGACGAGCCCGCCGATCTGCAACCTTACCGACAAGCCTTCCACGCGCCGCTGATGTTCAACGCGCCGTACGATGCGTTGATTTTCGAACGGGCCGACATGGAAGCACCACTGCCCACCGCCAACGAGGCCATGGCGCTGCTGCACGACCGGTTTGCCGGGGAGTATCTGGCGCGGTTTTCTGAAAGTCGCGTGACCCACAAAGCGCGCCAGGTGTTGTGCCGTTTACTGCCGCAGGGCGAACCCAAGCGCGATACCGTGGCGCAGACCCTGCACCTGTCGCAGCGCACCTTGCAGCGCCGTTTGCAGGAGGAGGGCACCAGTTTTCAGCAGTTGCTCGACGACACTCGCCGCGAGCTGGCCGAGCAGTATCTGGCGCAGCCGAACATGACCTTGCTGGAGATTGCCTATCTGCTGGGGTTTGCCGATCCGAGCAACTTCTTCCGTGCGTTCCGCCGCTGGTTCGACACCACGCCCGGCGATTACCGGGCGCGGCTGTTGCAGGCGCCGGTCAGTGACGCCAAAAGGCCGGAATACACAGCACAAACACCGTAATAATCTCCAGTCGGCCGAGCAGCATGCCGAACGACAGGATCCACTTGGCCGCATCCGGCAAGGTGGCAAAGTTGCCCGCCGGGCCGATGGTCTCGCCCAGGCCCGGGCCGACGCCGGACACGGTGCTGGCAGCGCCGGTCAACGCGGTCATCCAGTCGACGCCGAGCAGCGACAGCAGCAGGGCGATCACGCAGATGGTGATGGCGAAGAAGAACGAAAAGGTCAGGATCGAACGCACGATCTCTTCATCGAGACGGTGGCCGTTGTACTTCTGCTTGATCACCGCGCGCGGGTGAATCAGCTGGTTAAGGTTGGCCTTGAGCAGGATGTAGGCGACCTGAAAACGGAAGATCTTGATCCCGCCCGCCGTCGAGCCGGAGCAGCCGCCGACAAAGCCCAGATAGAAAAACAGCATCAGCGAAAAGTTGCCCCACAGGCTGTAGTCGCCGAGGGCAAAACCGGTGGTGGTGACCACCGACGTCACGTTCAGCGCTACGTGCCGCAGCGCTTCCAGCCAGTGCAGCTTGGTGGTCCACCAATACCAGGTGCCGAGCACCAGCCAGGTCACCAGCAACATACCGAGCAAACCCTGCACCTGTTGATCCTTGATCAGCGCCTTGCGATTGCCACGCATGGTCGCGACGTACAGGGTGAACGGCAGGCTGCCGAGGATCATGATGACCACGGCGACCCAGTGCACTGCCGGTTGCGTCCACTTCGCCAGGGACTGGTCGGAGGTCGAGAAACCGCCGGTGGAAATCGCCGACATCGCGTGGTTGATCGCATCGAACGGGCTCATCCCGGCCCACCAGAACGCCAGGCTGCCGAGGATGGTGATACCGACGTAGGCCGCCACAATCAGGCGCGCCACCATGTGCGAGCGCGGCATGACCTTTTCCGAGCGGTCGGACGATTCGGTCTGGAACAGGCGCATGCCACCGATGCGCAGCAACGGCAGAATCGCCACCGCCATGCCGATGAAGCCGATGCCGCCGAGCCAGTGCAGCAGCGAGCGCCACATCAGGATCCCCGGCGACATGGTGTCGAGCCCGCTGAGCACGGTCGAGCCGGTGGCGGTGATGCCGGACATGCTTTCGAAGAACGAATCGGTGTAGCTGATGTGCTGGGTCAGCAAAAACGGCAGCGCGGCGAAAATACACACCACCAGCCAGCTGCTGACGGTCAGCAGATACATGTCGCGCGGGCGCAGGTGAATGTGTTCCGGGCGGCCCGGAATCACCAGTGCGAGGCCGGCGACGAAGGTAATCATGCTCGCCCAGAGAAACGACGGCAGATCGCCGGTGCGCTCGAAAATCACCAGGGTGGCCATGGGCACGACCATGGCGATGGCCAGGGTGATCAGGAAGATGCCGATGATGAAACCAATGATCCGTAAGGTCGGCAACGCCATGAAGTCCGCTCGGGCTGATGTAGGAAGGGCGCCATTCTACCCGTGGGGCAGGGCATGTAAACCGGCACCCTGTTGCCGGATACCGCTAGAATAGCCGCACATTTTTCTCAGGAGGTGGCCGATGCAGGCTCTCGACGCTTTGCTCAACCGTGTTTCCGTTCCACGCCTGGTCGAACCGGCCCCTACCGCCGAGCAGCGCGAAGCCCTGTTTGGCGCAGCCCTGCGCGCACCGGATCACGGCCACTTGCAGCCGTACCGTTTCCTCACCGTCGAAGGCGCGGCACGTGAGCAAATGGGCGAGTTGCTGGCCGAAGCGGCGCAGATGCAGGAAGGCGAAGTCACTGAAGCGATGATCGACAAGGCGCGCAACGGCCCGCTGCGGGCGCCGCTGGTGGTCGTGGTGATCGCGAAACTGCAGGACCACGTCAAGTATCCGAAGGCCGAGCAGTTGCTGGCGGCGGGGTGTGCGGCGCACGGGATTCTGCTGGCGGCGTATGCGCAGGGGATCGGGGCGGTGTGGCGCACCGGTGATCTGGCGTATTCGGCGCACGTGGCCAAGGGGCTGGGCCTGGCTGAAGACGAACAAGTGATTGCCTTTCTGTACCTCGGCACGCCGCAGAAAGAGCCGCGTGTGGCGGAGAAGGTCGATCTGGCCGAGTTCGTCAGCGCCTGGCCTTCCAAGGCCTGAACATCAAAAGCCCCTCACCCTAACCCTCTCCCGGAGGGAGAGGGGATTGATTGGGGAATGCGCCAGGGATGCGCCGAGCGGAGCGATCTTCACTGAATCTATAATCGACACGGTTTGCCAGGTCGATGCACTTCGTATAACACCTCGGTCGGCTCCCTCTCCCTCCGGGAGAGGGCTGGGGTGAGGGGCTTTTAAGGCTGGACAATTGCCCCTGGCACCAACGGCAATTCCAGACTGGCGACAAACCCGCCGTCTGGATGATTGGCCAGCAGCAGACTCCCGCCATGCCGCTCCGCCGCGCGCCTGGCAATCGCCAACCCCAGACCATGTCCCGGCGCCGTCTGCCCCGGCGCCCGGTAGAACGGCTCGCCCAACTGGCTCAGATGCTCGGCCTGCACCCCCGGCCCGTGGTCGCGCACGCTCACCACAATCCGCTCGCCCTGACGTGTGGCCTGCATTTCGATTGCCTGTCCCACCGGGTTGAAGCGTTGGGCGTTGCGCAGCAGGTTGTCGACGGCGCGCTCAATCATGGTCGGCCATCCGGTCAGTGTCAGGTGTGGTTCGACATCCAGGCGCACGGTCTGCTCCGGCGAGCCAAGTTGCGCGTCTTTCTGCAAGGTGCCGAGCAGCGCATTCAGGTCTACCTCTTCAGCACTGGCGTTGTCGGCATCGACTCGCGCCAGCACCAGAATCTCGCTGATCAGCGCTTCCAGCCGATCACATTCGCGGGTCAGGCGTGGCCAGAGCTTTTCCCGTTCTTCCGGATTGGCCCGTTCGGCCAGTGCCAGCGCAATCCGCAGTCGCGCCAAAGGTGAGCGCAGTTCGTGGGACACATCGCGCAGCAACTGACGCTGACTGCCGATCAGGCTTTGCAGGCGCGCGCCCATGCGGTTGAAGTCGTTGGCCAGCACGCCGAACTCATCGCGGCGGTTGGCCAGTTTCGCCAGGCTGTTCTGTTGATAGGTGGTCTGCCCCAGATCATGCACCGCGCCGCGCAAACGGCTGAGCGGGCGGGTGATGGAGAAGGTCACCAGCAGGCTGAACAGGGTCAGCACCACCAGCGCAATGCCCAGCGCACTCAGCGGCCAGAGCAGGCTTTCGCGGTGCCAGGCGTCGAGTTCCGGGTGCGGGATGCGGAAGATGAACAGGTAGGTGTCGCCGGTTTTTTCGCTGGTGAATTCGTCGGTCAGGCGGCGCCAGGGCAGGCGTCGATCATCGTTGTTCTGCCGGGCTTCGAAAGCGGCGGCCCTGCGAGGGAAGGTGCCACGCACTACCGGGTCGCCGCTTTCGTTCAGCACCTGGACATCGATGTGATATTGGCGCTTGCGTTGTTCGAGGATGTCCTGCGCGGCATCCTCGCCCTGGGCTTCGTAGGTTTGCGTCCATTCGGCGGCCAGAGTGTTGAGGCCCGGATGCCGGCTGAGGATCCACGCGTCCTGGTTGAGCATGTGCCCGAGCAGAATCGACAGCCCCGCCACCAGAGCGATGGCCAGCCAGAAACTCGCGAGAATACGCCAGAACAATGAACGCACAGAAAATCCTCGAAACAGACACGAAACCCCTGTAGGAGCTGCCGAAGGCTGCGATCTTTTGCTTTTAAAGATCAAGATCAACAGATCGCAGCCTGCGGCAGCTCCTGCAGGGATTGGATGTAAACAGGCCCGACGGGGTAAGCCGTCGGGCCTGTGATTAGAACATTATTGCGCTTTTTGCGGCTGTTGCGCTTTCCACGCTTTGAACTCGGCCCATTCGGCGCGGCGTTCAGCCTGTTTCTTCTGGATCTCGTCGAACTTCTTCTGTTGATCCGGTTTCAGCAGGTTGCGTACGTCAGCTTCGGCTTTCTTGTGGTTGGCGGCCATCTCGTCCTTCATGGCTTTCTGGTCGGCCGGGGAGAGTTTTTCCAGGTACTTCTCGACTACCTGGCGACGCTCGTGCATCTGCTCGCCCATGATCTTGCGGATCTGATCGCGCTGTTCGCGGGTCAGGTCGAGTTGGCTGTACGGGCCTTTGCCGTGTTCGCCGTGCATCTGACCGCCGTGGCGTGGGCCGTCGAGCGGGCCACCCATCGGGCCACCATCCTGTGGCATGGCCATGGCGACGGTTGGCAGAGCGGCAGCGAACATCAGAGCGATAAGAGTCTTGCGCATGGTGTATCTCCTTGTCTCGTTCCCGGTACGTTCCGGATGAGTTCAGATTACGGAGATCAAGGTCAGCGGCGGTCAGCGCTGCGTAAAGCTTGGGTAAAGACGCTTTGTTTCCAGCCTTACACAAATCCCCTGTAGGAGCTGCGGCACGCTGCGATCTTCTGATCTTCAAAAGCAAAGATCGCAGCCTTCGGCAGCTCCTACAGGGGGGCGTCGTTGTGTCGGACGACCTCGTCGCGGTGGCTGGATCAGAGGCTGTAGTAGTAACCACGGCTGCGCAGGGCGACGATCCGCGGGCGGCCGTCGGGGTGGGGGCCGATCTTCTTGCGCAGGTTGCTGACATGCATGTCGAGGCTGCGGTCGTACAGGGTCAGCTTGCGACCGAGGGCCAGTTGCGCCAGTTCCTGTTTGTCCAGCGGCTCGCCGGGCTGCTTGAGCAGGGCTTCGAGCAAACGACTTTCGGAAACGGTGAGGGTCAGTTCTTTCTCGTCGATGCTGACCACGCCACGCACCGGGCTGAAGCTCAGGTCGCCCAGTTCGAGCTGGGTCGATACGGCGGCCGGGTGACTGCGGCGCAGCACGGCGCGCAGGCGCGCGGTGAGCTCACGCGGATCGCAGGGCTTGGCCAGGTAATCGTCGGCGCCCAGCTCCAGACCGAGAATGCGATCCAGCGGTTCGCCCCTGGCCGAGAGCATCAGCACTGGCAAGTCGGCGTGTTCACTGCGCAATTGCTTGAGCAGCTCCAGACCGCTGCCGTCGGGCAGCATCACGTCCAGCACCACCGCCGCCGGGGCGGATTCGGCCAACGCTTTGCGCGCGCTCTGGCCATCGTGGCAGGCGCGTACCTGGAAGCCTTCCTGGCTCAGCCAGCTACTCAGGAGTTCGCACAACTCCTGGTCATCATCAATCAGTAACAGCTCGCTCATGACTCACTCAATTTAGCCATTGCCGACGTTTTCGGCTTGCTCCACTGGCAAAGATACCGCACAGCAGCGCCAATAGCGCTACCCCGGCGCCGGTGACGAACCATTGCTGCTGTTCGGTCAACAGACGCGGCAAGGGACTTGCCTGGGCTTCCTTGAGTTGCAGCTTCAGGCGCTGATTCTCCTGGCGCAACCGGGCGAGCTGGGCGCTTTCGCGGGTGTTGTCGGCATTTTGCAGTTGTTTGCTCAGTTCTTCCCGCTGCTGCTCGCTGGCCTTCAGGCGCTGCTGCAGTTCGGTAATCTGACTGCCGGCACTTAACGACAATGGCGTGGAGCTGCCGCTTTCGGTGGTTTCCTCACCATGGGCGGGCGCCATGATCGACAACGTGACCCACATCAGACACAACGGACCTTTGCGCATTGCGATTCCTGCTTGCAAATGGATATTGGGCAGGTTGTCGGCAGGCAAACGAGAATAATGAGCGATTGAGAGCGGTTAGAACCGGGAAGGTTCAGTGCTTGGAGTGGATTGAGTGTGGCGAGAGAGCTGTTGTGGTGAGGGGATTCAGCGAAACGTCGCACCGCCCCGATGGGCTGCGAAGCAGACCTGAAATGGGAGCATGCGGTGTGTCAGGCACACCGCATTGGATGGCTTTGGGTTGCTGCGCAACTATCGGGGATAAATCCCCTCGCCACAGAGTCCCTCGATATTCCTTGGTTACGGCAAGACTTGCTTGAACGGCTTGACGATCACGTTGGCGTACACGCCGGCGGCGATGTACGGATCGGCGTCGGCCCAGGCCTGGGCGGCGCTCAGGGAGTCGAATTCGGCGACGATCAGGCTGCCGGTGAAACCCGCAGCGCCCGGGTCATTGCTGTCGACCGCCGGGTGCGGGCCGGCCAGTACGATGCGGCCTTCGCCCTTGAGCACTTGCAGGCGTTCGAGGTGGGCCGGGCGCGCGGCGAGGCGGGCTTCGAGCGAGTTGGCGACGTCGGTGGCAATGATTGCGTAGAGCATGTCAGTCCTCGGTTTTTGGCGTTGTGGTATCGGCGTCATGCAGATGGCGAGACAGGTAGATGCCCTGACCGACCAGGAACAGCACGGTCATGCCCAGGCTGCCGAATACCTTGAAGTCGACCCAGATGCTCTGGAAGGTGAATGCCACGAACAGGTTGGCAGCCCCGCAGAACAGGAAAAAGGCGATCCAGGCGATGTTCAGGCGGGTCCAGACCGGATCCGGCAAGGTCAGCGCGTGGCCCATGATGCGTTTGATCAGCAGGCGGTCACCGATGAAGTGGCTGCCGATGAAAGCCAGGGCGAACAGCCAGTTGACCACCGGGGCTTTCCATTTGAGGAAGGTCTCGCTGTGGAAGGCCAGGGTCAGGCTGCCGAACACCAGGCAGGCGATCAGGGTCAGCCATTGGCTCTTTTCCAGCTTGCGCTGTTTGATGAACAACGCGCCGTAAACCACCAGGGAGCTGATGATCAGCATCGCCGTGGCGCTGTAAATACCGCCTACAGTGACCTCGTGACCGGCGATATCGACAACCCGTGGATCAAGTTTGTAAACGATGAAGAACAGCAGAAGCGGGATGAAATCGATGAATTGTTTCACAGTGAGAGCCAGAAGCTGGATGTGGCGGCATAATAACAAACATATGGGCGCGCGATAGCGCCAGCTGATTTGAGGTTACAACTCCCCGTGAATGTTGATTTGCACTGCCACAGCACGGCCTCCGATGGCGCCCTGGCGCCGGCGGTTCTGGTTGCGCGTGCGTTTGAAAACGGCGTGCGAGTCCTGGCGTTGACCGATCATGACACCCTCGAAGGCCTCGCCGAAGCGCGCAGCGCCGCCGAAGAACTGGGCATGCAACTGGTCAATGGTGTCGAACTGTCCTGCACCTGGGGCGGCGCGACCATCCATGTGCTGGGCTACGGTTTCGACGTCAACGCCGCGCCATTGGTCGAGGCCATCGCCAAATTGCACGATGGCCGCTGGCTGCGGTCGGAAGAAATAAGCCGCAAGCTCGGCCTCAAAGGTATGCCTGGTGCCCTCGACGGTGCCCGGCAGATCCAGCAGGAGCTGGGCGACAGCGGCAACGCCCCGGCCCGTCCGCATTTTGCCGACTGGATGGTGCGTGAAGGTTTTGTAAAGGATCGCGCCGAGGCGTTCCGTAAATGGCTCGGCGCCGGCAAGCTGGGTGACGTCAAGCAGCACTGGCCGACCCTGGAAGACACCGTCGGCACCCTGCGTGCCGCCGGGGCGTGGGTCAGTCTGGCGCATCCATGGCACTACGATTTCACCCGCAGCAAGCGCCGAAAGCTGATTGCCGACTATATTCAAGCGGGCGGGCATGCAATCGAAGTGGTCAATGGCCATCAGCCTGCGGAACAGGTCGGCAGCCTGGCAATCCTTGCCCGCGAGTTCGGTCTGCTGGTCAGCGCCGGCAGTGATTTCCATGGCCCTGGAGGCTGGTCCGAGATTGGCCAGTACCGGCCGGTTCCCGAGGACCTTCCACCCCTGTGGTGTCGGTTCAAACATGACACAGATATTGCCGCCGTCTGAACAGGTAGAAAACGTGAGTCAATTTTTCCAGATCCATCCGGAAAACCCGCAAGCGCGCCTGATCAAACAGGCGGTCGAGATCATCCGCAAGGGCGGGGTGGTGATTTATCCCACAGACTCTTCCTACGCCATCGGTTGCCAGATCGGCGACAAGACCGCGATCGAGCGCGTGCGCCGTCTGCGTCAGCTCGACGAGAAGCACAACTTCGCGCTGATCTGCAGCGACCTGTCGCAACTGGGCAACTACGCCAAGATCGACACCGGCACCTTCCGCATTCTCAAGGCGCATCTGCCGGGGCCTTACACTTTTATCCTCAACGCCACCCGTGAAGTGCCACGGCTGTTGCTGCATCCGAAAAAACGCACCATCGGCCTGCGGGTGCCGAGCCATCCGATTGCCCTGGCGTTGCTGGCCGAACTCGGCGAGCCGCTGATGAGCGTGACCCTGATCATGCCCGGCGATGAAGATCCATTGAGCGACCCGTACGAAATGCGCCAACTGCTTGAACATCAGGTGGACCTGATCATCGACGGCGGTTTTGGCGGGATCAAGGCGTCCACCGTGATTGACCTGACCGGCGACGACCCGGAAGTGATCCGCGTCGGTTGCGGCGACCCCGCGCCGTTCATGGTCGAGGCCTGAATGTCCGCAGTGGAAACCGTTGTCGATCCGCAGGCCGGCGCCCAGCAGGAATTGCCGTTTGCCATGGTCTATGGCCAGGCGGTCACGGAAATGCCGCTGGACCTGTACATCCCGCCGGATGCGCTGGAAGTGTTTCTCGAAGCCTTCGAAGGCCCGCTCGACCTGCTGCTGTACCTGATCCGCAAACAGAACATCAACATCCTCGACATCCCCGTAGCGGAAATCACCCGCCAGTACATGGGCTATGTCGAATTGATGCAGTCGGTGCGTCTGGAGCTGGCCGCCGAGTATCTGGTGATGGCGGCGATGCTGGCCGAGATCAAGTCACGGATGCTCCTGCCGCGCGCCGAAACCGTCGAAGATGAAGAGGACGACCCGCGCGCCGAACTGATCCGTCGCCTGCAGGAATACGAGCGCTTCAAGGCTGCCGCCGAAGGCATCGATGGCCTGAGCCGGGTCGGTCGCGACGTGGTCGTGCCCAAGCTCGACGCCCCCGAAGCCCGGGCGCGCAAGCTGCTGCCGGACGTTGCGCTGGAAGAGATTCTGATGTCCATGGCCGAGGTGCTGCGCCGGGGCGATATGTTCGAGAGCCACCAGGTCAGCCGCGAGGCACTGTCGACCCGCGAGCGCATGAGCGATGTGCTGGAACGGCTCAAGGGCGGCGGCTTTGTGCCGTTCGTCGAGCTGTTCACCGCCGAGGAAGGTCGCCTCGGCGTGGTGGTGACCTTTATGGCAATCCTTGAGCTGGTCAAGGAATCCTTGGTCGAGCTGGTGCAGAATGAGCCGTTCGCCGCGATCCACGTGCGAGCCCGAGCCGAATAACGAGTCGAAACATGAACCTGACTGAACCCCGCGAGCTGGCGCCCCTGCTTGAAGCCTTTCTGTTGGCCTCGGGAAAACCGCAATCGCTTGAGCGCCTTTACGAACTGTTCGAAGAAGGCGAACGACCGGAACCTGCGGTTTTCAAGAAAGCCCTGAGCCTGCTGGCCAAGTCCTGCGAGGGCCGCGCGTTCGAGCTCAAGGAAGTCGCCTCCGGCTACCGCCTGCAGATCCGCGAGAAGTTTTCGCCGTGGGTCGGACGTTTGTGGGAAGAGCGGCCGCAGCGCTATTCCCGGGCGCTGCTGGAAACCATGGCGCTGATCGCCTATCGCCAGCCGATCACCCGCGGCGAGATCGAAGACGTACGGGGCGTGGCGGTCAACACCAACATCGTCAAGACCCTGATCGAGCGCGAGTGGATCCGCATCGTCGGTTACCGCGACGTGCCGGGCAAGCCGGCGATGTTCGCCACCACCAAGGCGTTTCTCGATCACTTCAATCTGAAGAATCTTGAAGACCTGCCGCCGCTGGCTGAGCTGCGCGAGATGGAGACCGAGCCGGTCCTCGATTTCGACGACGCACCGGTACCGCAGGGCCTGCAGGAGCAGTCCGACGCCAGCGCCGAGCCGGAAGAACTGAAGGAAGAAACCAGTTTCCATACGCTGTTGCTGGAGCTGGACAGCATGGAAGAGGGGATCAAGACCGACTTCGATGATCTGTTGCGCGATGCCGCGGATGGCGAAGCGTCGACGACTGAGCCTGAAACAGAGAGCGTCGAGCCGACGAGTGAAGTTGAACCTGAGGCCGAGCCTGAAGCCGAACCGGAAGAGGACATTCTTGGCGTTGCCGAAGCCCGGGAGAAACTCCTGGCTGCTGTCGCCGCCCTCGAACAACCGGCGCCGGAGCCTGAACCCGAGCTGAGCGAAGAAGAAGCCGAGGCCCGTGCGCTGGCGGAAGCCATCGAGGCCGAACGCCGCGAGTTCGAAGACTGAGGCGCGCCGAAAAGATCGCAGCCTGCGGCAGCTCCTACATTGGAATGCAGTCCCTGTAGGAGCTGCCGAAGGCTGCGATCTTTTGATCTTCAAGGGAGACCACATGAGTTCCACCAAAGACCCGTGCATCAGCCTGTGCAAGTTCACCGACGACATCTGCCTCGGCTGTGGCCGCAGCAAGCGTGAAATCAAGGCCTGGAAGAAACTCGACAAGGACGACAAGCGCACAGTGCTGGCCGAAGCCGCGTTGCGCCTGATCAAACTCGGTGGCGCCGGTCGGCGGAAAAAGAAATAAGTCGCAAACCATCAGCTAGTCTCTGATGCGCGATGGCGCACATCCGCGTATGATTCGCGACCCTTCGGCGATCCCTTCGCCCGAAAACCAGATTCCAATGCTTCAGGCGTCGCCTGAACAGACCACACCGGGAGGTGCCCAGATGAGTGACATCAATCAGCAAGACGACCATGAAATCGGCCCAGCAGGCGAAAAACTGCAGAAAGTCCTCGCCCGTATCGGCGTTGGCTCGCGCCGTGACGTCGAAGCCTGGATCAGCCAGGGCCGGATCAAGGTCAATGGCAAAGACGCCACCCTCGGCCTGCGCGTCGACATGCACGACGCCATCACCATCGATGGCAAGGTGATCAAGCGCGAAGAGGCTGCCGAGTCGGTACGCCGCGTGATCATGTACAACAAGCCCGATGGCGAGATCTGCACCCGTGACGACCCGGAAGGCCGTCCGACCGTGTTCGACAAGCTGCCGCGTCCGAAAGAAGGCCGCTGGATCAACATCGGTCGTCTCGACATCAACACCACTGGTCTGCTGATGTTCACCACCGACGGTGAACTGGCCAACCGTCTGATGCACCCGTCCTACGAGATGGACCGTGAGTACGCCGTGCGTGTACGCGGTGAAGTCGACGACGAAATGATCGAGCGCCTGAAGGCCGGCGTGGTGCTGGAAGACGGCCCGGCGCGTTTCACCGACATTCAACAGGCACCGGGCGGCGAAGGCTTCAACCACTGGTATCACTGCGTGGTGATGGAAGGCCGTAACCGTGAGGTTCGTCGTCTGTGGGAATCCCAGGGTCTGGTGGTCAGCCGTCTGAAGCGCGTGCGTTTCGGTCCGGTGTTCCTCAACTCTGATCTGCCGATGGGCCGCTGGCGCGAAATGAGCCAGTACGAAGTCGACGTGCTGAGTGCTGAAGTCGGCCTGACCCCGGTGGCGATGCCGCAACTCAACGCCAAGAGCAAGGACAAGCTGGAGCGTATGCAGCGCAAATCGTCGCGGCCGATGGCCAAGACCGAGCGCGTGCGTACCCTGCGTCCAGCCGCTGGCGCGCCGACCGGTCCGCGTCCGAGCCGTGAGCCGCAGATCGAAGGCGAGCGTCCGGGTCGCAAGCCGGCTGCACGTCCGGATGGCGAGCGCGCTCCGCGTGGTCGTACCGAGCGTGGCGAAGGTCGTGCGCCGGCCGGTCGTGGTACGCCGGTAGCGGATCGTCCTGCCGACACCACCAACAAGCGTCCGGCCAAGCCTGCACCGAAGCGTCCGGGGATCAAACTGGTCGACGGCGACAAGCCGTCGGGCAAGCGCCGTGGCGCACCGGCCGGTTCCGGCCAGCGTCCGGGTTTCGGGCGCAAGAAGCCGGAATAAGGCAGTGTGAGCTTTGAGCGGCAAGCTTCGAGCTAAAGCAAAAAACGCCAACCGCAGGGTTGGCGTTTTTTTTCGTCTGGATTATTGGCACGCTATTCCTGTAGGAGCTGCGGCACGCTGCGATCTTTTGATCTTCAAAAGCAAGATCAAAAGATCGCAGCCTCGTTTCACTCGACAGCTCCTACAGGGAGCAGTGGCTGCAGAATGGAAATGTCTGCTTAGAAGACAAAACGACCATCAAACACTGGCTTGTCATCCAGCGCCAACACCCCGCCAGAGAAAATCAGGTCCAGGTGATGACTGCCCTTGGCCCCACCGCCGAGGCCCAGATGCAACCCGCAATGCCGTTCTTCGAACCCGGCATTGCGCGCATACAGATCTTTTACCCCTTCGTTGGTGCCAATCCCCAGTTCCTCGATGCGCCGGTTCGACGGGTTGGCGTCCAGATACTTGTTGAAATCATGCTCCAGCCCCGGCACATCGGTGGCGATGCGGCTGATGGTCGAGTTCTCGATCCACAGTTCCAGCGGCGACTCCAGCACGCCGTACTTGCGCGCGAAAGGGATGGTGCTGAGGAACGTGCCCTTGAATTTCACATGGCCGTTGATGGCTTCGCTATGGGTGGCGATTTCACCGGGGGCCAGGTCGAAGTTGCCGACGCCGTTGATGTCGGTCCACTTCTTGATGCTGCTCAGCGGCGTTTCAAACCATGAGCCATGTTCGTCCTTGAAGCTCAGCGTGGTGGCCTGGGACATGCGCTGGATCAGGTGGCTGTTGAGCCCGGCGATGCGCTGCGGGGTGACGCTGAAGGTGTCGTAGAAATAGTCGCCGTAATCCTTGAACAGCAGCGACTTCTTCCAGTTTTCCGCCATCACGCCTTGCAAGGCGCGAACGAACTCCGGGCCGTCGGGGCGCGGGTTGGGCAGGGTGGAAGAGTCGTAGAAGAAAATGTACAGATCGCTATCGGTAATCGCCGCGGTCAGCGTTGCGGTGCTTTCCAAGTCCAGGCGTCTGGCGCTGAAGGTGAAGCGGGGATGATCGCCGGCCTGTTCGGCGATGGCACCGGTCAGGGCTTCGTAATCGGCGGTGTGGCCGAGCAGTACCTTCGCCGAATCGAGACCGGCAAGGGCAGGGTGATGTTCGAGGTAGTAAAGGAAATGCGAGATCGCGCGGGGCTTATCCATGAGTCCTCCCTGACTGACCGTGAAGAAAGCGGCAGGCACGACCGGCCGGATCGTGCCTGCCCGGGGATGTCTTACAGAGGCCACATCGCCGTGCCGAACGGAACCACCGCGTCGGCTTGCATCATTTCCACGGCGGCCTCATGGGTTGGTGCTTCAAACCATTCGTCCAGTTGCAGTTCGGTATCCAAGTCTTTTTCCAGTGCTTGCATGGTCGATCTCCTAGATGACTTTCGCGGTTATGACTGGCCGGTCGAGTTGGCCGGCAAGACGTGAAGAACCTAGTTCAGGGTGTTTTGTAATGCAAAAAATTATTTATTTAAAATTTAAATAAACTTTTTATTCTGTTTTCAAGCGGCGATTTTCTTATTTGAAAACAAAAAACTAAGCGGCAACTTTCGTTAGCAAGCTTGCTACCGTCAATTTGCAGACGTCCTACAGAATTTTCCGAAATGGAAAATCTGCGTTACGCCTCGTAAAGAAAAGTTTACGAAAACACCGGTAAAGCCCAGTGGATTTACCCCTCTGCCGAGGCTGTAAGGAAAACCTGCCGAAGCCCGGCTGCAAAGGCGTCGCGCAGGGCTCTGGCGCGCTTGTTTCAGCGCTGTTTGCAGGGTGAGATGCGCCTCATGCCTGTCGTGCAGGCGCATAACAAGAAGGAGGCGCAATGAACGCCGAGATTGATCTTCACTTCTCTCCGTGGGGCGGTTTTCCGCTCGTCCCCGTCGATGGCCTGCAAAGGCCTGACTCAATTTTTGCAGCCGCCCGGGCATCTCGAGGCGGACCCACGCAATCCCGGCAAGCGCCACGCTGATCCAGCGGGGTCTGGCAGCAGGGGGTTGGCGGTGTACAATGCGCCGCGTTTTAACTGTGACCCTCTGCGTAATCGCGTAAACCTCAAGGTTATCCGCCTTGTTCACTCCGCCGCGTCACAAGCGTGTCGGGTTCGATTTCGTCACAGATAAAAACAAACAGGTGACGCATGACCGTTGTAAAAAAGCTGAATTCCTGGTGCTTGCGCTGGGGTTTGATCGAGGTTGTCTGAAATCGCAACCTTGCAGCAACGTCTACTGAACATCATCAAACCTTGCGTGGGACCTTTTTCATGAGTGGACAAAACTCGCAATCAGGCGAGCTGAAACGCGGCCTGAAAAATCGCCATATTCAACTGATCGCCCTCGGTGGCGCGATCGGTACCGGATTGTTCCTCGGCTCGGCCGGGGTCCTGAAATCCGCCGGCCCGTCGATGATCCTCGGCTACGCCATCTGCGGCTTCATCGCCTTCATGATCATGCGCCAGCTCGGCGAGATGATCGTCGAAGAGCCGGTGGCCGGTTCCTTCAGCCATTTCGCGCACAAGTACTGGGGCGGTTTTGCCGGTTTCCTGTCGGGCTGGAACTGCTGGATTCTGTACATTCTGGTGGGCATGTCGGAGCTGACCGCGGTCGGCAAGTACATCCACTACTGGGCGCCGGACATCCCGACCTGGGTCACCGCTGCAGCGTTCTTCGTGCTGATCAACGCGATCAACCTGGCCAACGTCAAAGTCTTCGGGGAGGCCGAATTCTGGTTCGCGATCATCAAGGTCGTGGCGATCGTCGGCATGATCGCGCTGGGCAGCTACCTGCTGGTCAGCGGCCATGGCGGCCCACAGGCCTCGGTCAGCAACCTGTGGTCGCACGGCGGGTTCTTCCCCAACGGCGTCAGCGGTCTGGTGATGGCGATGGCGATCATCATGTTCTCCTTCGGTGGCCTGGAAATGCTCGGTTTCACTGCAGCCGAAGCCGACAAGCCGAAAACCGTGATCCCGAAAGCGATCAACCAGGTGATCTACCGCATCCTGATTTTCTACATCGGCGCCCTGGTGATCCTGCTGTCGCTGACCCCATGGGACAGCCTGCTGGCAACCCTCAACGCGTCCGGCGATTCGTACAGCGGCAGTCCGTTCGTGCAGGTGTTCTCGATGCTCGGCAGCAACATCGCCGCGCACATCCTCAACTTCGTGGTCCTGACCGCGGCGCTGTCGGTGTACAACAGCGGCACCTACTGCAACAGCCGCATGCTGCTGGGCATGGCCGAACAGGGCGATGCGCCGAAAGGTCTGGCGAAGATCGACAAGCGCGGCGTGCCGGTGCGTTCGATCCTGGCTTCCGCAGCGGTGACGCTGGTAGCGGTGCTGCTCAATTACCTGATCCCGCAGCAGGCGCTGGAATTGCTGATGTCGCTGGTGGTTGCGACCCTGGTGATCAACTGGGCGATGATCAGCTTCTCGCACTTCAAGTTCCGCCAGCACATGAACAGGACGCAGCAGACGCCGCTGTTCAAGGCGCTGTGGTATCCGTACGGCAACTATGTCTGCCTGGCGTTCGTGGTGTTCATCCTTGGCGTGATGCTGCTGATCCCGGGCATCCAGATCTCGGTGTACGCGATTCCGGTGTGGGTCGTGTTCATGTGGGTCTGCTACGTGATCAAGAACAAGCGTGGGGCGCAGCAGGCGCTGCATGCGGCAAGTGCTTCGAAGTAAGCGCTGAGGCAAAAACGACAAACCCGGCCAATGTGCCGGGTTTTTTATTGCCCCTGTAGGAGCTGCCGAAGGCTGCGATCTTTTGATCTGTTTTAGAGATCAAGATCAAAAGATCGCAGCCTTCGGCAGCTCCTACAGGGTTGATGGCGTATCCTGCTGCTTCTGATTACGGACGCTTTTCCATGCTGGTGATTTCCAACAACGTGCATCTGCCGGATGCCGAGATCGAATTGACGGCCATCCGTGCGCAAGGCGCCGGCGGGCAGAACGTCAACAAGGTCTCCAGCGCCGTGCACCTGCGCTTCGACATACCGGCCTCGTCCTTGCCCGAGTTCTACAAGGAGCGGCTGCTGGCGCTGCGTGACAGTCGCATCACCAGCGATGGCGTGCTGATCATCAAGGCTCAGCAATACCGCACGCAGGAAGCCAATCGCGCCGATGCGCTGGAGCGTCTGGTCGAGCTGATCCTCAGCGCCACCAAGGTTGAAAAGAAACGTCGCCCGACCAAGCCGACCCTCGGCTCGAAGAAGCGCCGGCTCGAATCCAAGACCAAGCGCGGCAGCATCAAGGCCGGGCGCGGCAAAGTGGATTTCTAGTCTTCGCGGTACTTCGCCGTGTGCTTGTAAAGGTACAGGCTCAGCGCCAGGCCGCTGAGCGAGGCGAGGGCGGCGAACAGGAAGATCGAAGCAAAACCGAAACCCGCCGCAATCGCCCCGGCCAACGGTCCGGTGATCCCCAGCGACAAGTCGATGAACAATGAATAGGCGCCGACCGCCGCGCCACGGCTGGAGGCTGGCACCAGGTTTACCGCTTCCACGCCCAGCGCCGGGAACACCAGCGAGAAGCCGAAACCGCTGAGTGCCGCCCCGGCCAGCGCCCAATGTGCGTCGGGTGCCAGCCACAACAGCAACAGGCCCAGAGTTTCCACCGACAGGCAGGCAATCGCCACGCGAAAGCCGCCGAGACGGTTGATCAGGTTGCCGAACAGCAGGCGTGCGCCGATGAAGCTGGCGCCGAACAGGCTCAGGCACAGCACCGCGTTGTCCCAATGCCGGGTGGCGTAATACAGGGTGATGAAGGTGGCGATGGTGCCGAAACCGATCGAGCCCAGGGCCAGGCCGCAGCCGTGGGGGAACACGCGACCTAGCACATGCATGAATGGCAGGCGCTCACCGGCGACAATCGGTGCCGCGGTTTTTGGCCACGCCAGCAGCAGACCTAGCGCTGCCAGCAGAATGATGCTGACGCCCATGCTCCACAATCCCAGCTGGCCGACCAGCCAGACCCCGAACGGCGCGCCGACCGCGAGCGCGCCGTAACTGGCGATGCCGTTCCAAGAGATGACTTTGGCGGTGTTCGCCGCGCCAACGCGGCCGATGCCCCAGCCGATCGACCCGGAGCCGACCAGGCTTTCCGCGCTGCCCAACACCAGACGGCCGATCAACAGGCTGATCAGGCTGAGCATCGGCAGGTTCGGTGTCCAGGCCGAAATCAACATGAACACACCACTCAAGCCGCAACCGGCCAGACCGATCATCACCGCGCGCTTGCTGCCCTGGTTGTCGATGATCTTGCCGGCGTACGGGCGGCTGAGCAGGGTGGCGAGGTATTGCACGCTGATCACCAGCCCGGCGATCACCGCGCCAAAGCCAAGGTCGCTGTGGACGTAACCTGGCAGTACCGCGAGCGGAATGCCGATGTTCAGGTAGCCGATAAAGGTGAAGAGGACGATGGAAACGACTTGCAGCGTGACTGCCAGGGGGCGTTGGGGTTGTGACATAGAGGGCGACATGGGGAACGATCCACGGCAAAGCAGGATTAGATAGGCTGCTTATGATACCGGCGCGAACGAGTCTGGGGCGGGGAAAAGTAAAACTATTTGCCGGAGGGTGGAATCACGGTTTGGCCGGGGCGACCAGTTGCGTGGTGACGAGTGCGGCAAGGGCATTTTCTTCGCTGCCGAAACGGGCGAGCAGGGCGGCCTGTTTTTCCGGGGAGAGACGGTTCCAGATCTCGATCATTTTCTCGGTGGCGCCGATCAGGACGGCAGCTTGGCTTTCAGAGAATTCGTCGGTCATGGCGGGCTCGGTTTCAGGCAGTGTGGAAAGCGCATCTTAGCGCTTTCCACACGGTCTGTACGGCGGGGTTTTACTCTTCGTTGTCGGCCTGGCGGCTCTCAACGGCTTCTTTCGGCTCGGGCTGCTGGGCGCCGGCTTGTTGCGTGGTCGTCTGCTCAGTTTCGTGCAGGCTTGGGAAGGGGAGATTAGGAATCTCGTGCATGGTTGCGCTCCTCGCTAAGTCTGTTGATAGATCTGGTAGATCCGCGCTTCTTGAAAGCCTGCGCAGGATACAGCAGGAAAAATGACAATCAGACTTTTAATTGAAAATAATGCGACAGATGGCCGCAGGGGGGGATCACCGCGAAACAAATGTAGGAGCTGCCGAAGGCTGCGATCTTTTGACTTTGCTTGTAAAAACAAGATCAAAAGATCGCAGCCTTCGGCAGCTCCTACAGGGGTATTGCGGTGTCTGGACTATTTGCTGACGCTGGCGATGGCTTCGGCCAGCAGTGCCAGGCGCGTGGCGTCGATCCCGGCAACGTTGGCCCGGCCCGAGCTGACCATGTACACGCTGTGCTGCTCACGCAGTTGTTTGACCTGATCCGGTGACAGCCCGGTGTAGGAGAACATCCCGCGTTGCACGCCAATGTGCGCAAAGCGCTCGCGCAGACCGTGCGGCTCCAGTGCTTCGACCAGACCACTGCGCAACTGGGCGATGCGCAAGCGCATGGCTTCCACTTCATCGGCCCAGCGCGCTTTCAGCTCCGGGTCGGCGAGGATGGTCGCAACCACGGCCGCGCCGTGATCCGGTGGCGTCGACCACAGGTTACGGGCGATGTTGGCCAGTTGGCTGCGGATGTCGATCAGCTTGTCGGCGGTTTTCGCGCAGACGATCAGCGCGCCAGTGCGGTCGCGGTACAGGCCGAAGTTCTTTGAGCAGGAACTGGTAATCAGCAGCTCGGGCACTTCGGCGGCGAACAGTCGGGTCGACCATGCGTCCTGCTCCAACCCATCGCCAAAGCCTTGGTAGGCAAAGTCGATCAGCGGCAGCAGGTCACGGCGGCGCACGACGTCGAGCACGCGCTGCCAGTCGTCATGGTTCAGGTCGAAACCGGTCGGGTTGTGGCAGCAGGCATGCAGCAGCACCACGTCGCCGTGCGGCACTTCGTTAAGCACGGCGAGCATCGCATCGACGTCGAGGCGGTTGTCGCTGCCCACGTACGGGTAGTGACTGACCTTGACCCCGGCCGCGGCGAAAATCGTCTCGTGGATCGGCCAGGTCGGGTTGCTCAGCCACACGCCTTTGCCCGGCAGGCACTGGGCGATGAAGTCGGCCGCCAGGCGCAGGGCACCGGTGCCACCCGGAGTCTGGGTGGCGCCGGCGCGCTGCTCGGCGATCAGCTTCGAGTCGGCGCCGAGCACCAGCTCATTGATGACCTTGCCGAACAATGGATTGCCGTGACCGCCGATGTAGGTCTTGGTGTCCTGGCTTTCGACCAGTCGCGCCTCGGCGATTTTCACCGCTTCGGGGATCGGCGTCAGGCCCTGGGCATCCTTGTAGACGCCAACGCCCAAGTCGAATTTGCGCGGGTTGGTGTCCTGCGCATAGGCCTCCATCAAACCGAGGATCGGGTCGCCGGGTACCCGGCCGATGGCGTCAAAGTGCATTACTTGCGTCCTTCTGCGGTCTTGGCCACTTCGTCAGTGCGCGCAGCCATGATGAAGTCGTTGCGGTGCAGGCCTTTGATCGAGTGGCTCCACCAGGTCACGGTGACTTTGCCCCACTCGGTCAGCAGACCCGGGTGGTGACCTTCGGCCTCGGAGATCTCGCCGACGGCGTTGGTGAAGGCCAGTGCGTGTTTGAAGTTCTTGAACAGGAAGACTTTCTCCAGCTGCATGATGCTGTCGCGTACTTCGATGTTCCAGTCAGGGATCTGCTTGATCAGGATCGGCAGTTCTTCGTCGCTGACTTGAGGCGCATCGGCGCGGCAGGCTTCGCAGTGGGCTTGGTTCAAAGTGGACATGGTGTGATTCCTGAAATCGAGTGTGTTTTTTTTATAGAAGCTATCGGCCCGTCAATGCCGTCACGCTAAACCAAAGTGGCGGCGACTGACAGACTCAATTGTCAGCAAAAGTCGCGGATCACGCGGCTTTTGGTTTTGGCGGAAACTTCGGCGCGTGCAACCCCAGCTGCATGCCTTGGCGAACCATGGCCATGATGTCTTCATGGGCGACATCGAACAGGCGCTTGAGGTTCGGCAGGACAAAGTACAGCGGCTGCAGGATGTCGATGCGATACGGTGTGCGCATGGCTTCCAGCGGATCGAAGGCCTGATGCTCGGGTTCGTCCGACAGCGAGTAAACGGTCTCCTTCGGCGAGGACAGGATGCCGCCGCCGTAGATGCGTTTGCCTTGCGGGGTATCGACCAGACCGAACTCGATGGTCATCCAGTACAGGCGCGCTAGGTACACGCGCTCTTCCTTGGTGGCCTGCAGGCCGAGCTTGCCGTAGGTGTGAGTGAATTCGGCGAACCACGGGTTGGTCAGCAGCGGGCAGTGGCCGAAAATCTCGTGGAAAATGTCCGGCTCTTGCAGGTAGTCCAGTTCTTCGCGGGTACGAATGAACGTGGCCACCGGAAACTGTTTGCTGGCGAGCAATTCGAAAAAGGTCTGGAAGGGGATCAGTGCCGGGACGCGGGCAACCTGCCAACCGGTGGTCTCACCGAGCACCTTGTTGATCTCGCCCAGCTGCGGAATGCGGTCGTGGGGCAGACCGAGTTTTTCGATACCGTCCAGGTATTCCTGGCACGCGCGACCCTCGATCACTTTCAGCTGGCGGGTGATCAGCGTGTTCCACACCGCATGTTCTTCGGCGGGGTAGTCGATAAAACCTTGCGCATCGGGCTCTCGGGCCACGTATTGCGTCTGCTTCATACTGCTCTCCTGCTAGGGGAATTCGTTCTTGTTATGTCCAGCGATGGACTGAGGATTACCCGAGAGTGGGGTGGGATGCAGCAGATTGGACGCGTTCCTTATAGGAACAATCGCCATATTTCGTAAAAAAATCGTTACGCTTTGGCCAGTATCTCGCGTTTGCGGTGATTTGCAGGTTTGAAAAGGGTCGTGGCTGTCACATAATCTTGACAACTATCTGCGCGCCTCGACAGAAAAGTGGGTTCCGGGCGCACCGCAATACCCTGTGGGAGCGAGCTTGCTCGCGAAAGCGGTAGGTCTGACACATCAATGTCGGGTGTGCTGACGCATTCGCGAGCAAGCTCGCTCCCACAGGAATTGTGTTCAATCCCAATTTCTCGAGTCATTCATATGCGTATCAAAGTCCACTGCCAGAACCGCATCGGCATCCTGCGCGACATCCTCAACCTGTTGGTGGAGTACGGGATCAACGTGGCGCGCGGCGAGGTCGGTGGTGAGCACGGCAATGCGATCTACCTGCACTGCCCGAACCTCATCAACATCCAGTTCCAGGCGCTGCGGCCGAAGTTCGAGGCGATTGCCGGGGTGTTTGGCGTCAAGCGCGTCGGGCTGATGCCCAGCGAGCGTCGGCACATGGAGTTGAACGCGTTGCTCGGTGCGCTGGAATTTCCGGTGCTGTCGATCGATATGGGCGGCTCGATCGTTGCTGCCAATCGCGCGGCGGCGCAGTTGCTCGGAGTGCGGGTGGATGAGGTGCCGGGGATTCCGCTGTCGCGCTATGCCGAGGATTTCGACCTGCCGGAACTGGTGCGCGCCAACAAGTCGCGAATCAACGGCATGCGCGTCAAGGTCAAGGGCGACATCTTTCTCGCCGATATCGCGCCGCTGCAATCAGAGCACGACGACAGCGAAGCCATGGCCGGTGCGGTACTGACCTTGCACCGCGCCGACCGCGTTGGTGAGCGCATCTATAACGTGCGTAAACAGGAACTACGTGGCTTCGACAGTATTTTTCAGAGCTCGAAAGTGATGGCCGCTGTCGTGCGTGAAGCGCGGCGCATGGCGCCGCTGGATGCGCCGTTATTGATCGAGGGCGAAACCGGCACCGGCAAAGAATTGCTCGCCCGCGCCTGTCACCTCGCCAGTCCGCGTGGGCAGTCGCCGTTGATGGCGCTCAACTGTGCGGGGCTGCCGGAGTCGATGGCCGAGACCGAACTGTTCGGCTACGGCCCCGGCGCGTTCGAAGGTGCGCGCGCCGAAGGCAAGCTTGGTCTGCTGGAACTGACGGCGGGCGGTACGCTGTTTCTCGATGGCGTCGGCGAAATGAGCCCGCGCTTGCAGGTGAAGTTGCTGCGCTTTCTGCAGGACGGCTGCTTCCGCCGGGTCGGCAGCGATGAAGAGGTGTATCTGGATGTGCGGGTGATCTGCGCCACTCAGGTCGACTTGTCCGAGCTGTGCGCGCGCGGAGAGTTTCGTCAGGATCTGTATCACCGCTTGAACGTGCTGTCGCTGCACATCCCGCCGCTGCGCGAATGCCTCGACGGTTTGACCCCGCTGGTCGAGCACTTCCTCGATCAGGCCAGCCGCCAGATCGGTTGCTCGCTGCCGAAACTGGCGCCGGCGGCGATGGATCGCCTCAGTCATTATCACTGGCCGGGCAACGTGCGGCAGCTGGAGAACGTGCTGTTCCAGGCGGTTTCACTGTGCGAGGGCGGCACAGTCAAGGTCGAGCACATCCGCCTGCCGGATTACGGCGTGCGTCAGCCGCTTGGCGATTTCTCGCTGGAGGGTGGGCTGGACGAGATCGTCGGACGCTTTGAAAAAGCGGTGCTGGAGAGACTGTATTCCGAGCATCCGAGCAGTCGGCAATTGGGCAAGCGGTTAGGGGTTTCGCACACCACCATTGCCAACAAGCTCCGTGAGTATGAGGTCGGTAAAGACCCCGAGAGTTGACAGCAACACTGTGGTGAGAAGAGCTTTTGTGGTGAGGGGATTTATCCCCGATGGGTGGCGAAGCCGCCCCGATACCGATGAACACGATTCACCTGATCCATCGCATTGGATGGTTTTGGGGCTGCTGCGCAGCCCATCGGGGATAAATCCCCTCACCACAAGGTTCTTTTTCCATCTGCAAAAATCGGTATTGCCGCCAAGCGGCATAACACCGCCGGTTTTTCGACTTCGATACATTTCAAATTTCCCCGCAAAACCCCGCAAGTCCTTTGTTTACCGGGCCGCAAGCCGCCAGAAAAAAGTTGGTCTGCAAATTGCTTATGGCTCAGCAGTACAGCGGTGGGCGGCAAACGTCCGGCATGCAGAGGAAAGAGTGTGGACAAGTACCTTTATGTGGCAATGACCGGCGCCAGTCAGAACGCACTGGCGCAAAAGGCCCATGCCAACAACCTGGCGAACATCTCCACCAATGGTTTTCAGCGCGACCTGGAGCAGGCGCGTTCGATGCCGGTGTTCGGTGACAGCTTTCCGGCGCGTGCGTTTGCCATGAGCGAGCGGCCCGCCACCGACTTCACCGCCGGTTCGCTGGTGCAGACCGGGCGTGACCTCGACGTCGCCGTGACCGGCAACGGCTTTATTGCCGTGCAGAACCCCAACGGCGGCGAAAGCTACGTGCGCACCGGCAGCCTGAACATCGACGCCCTCGGCGTATTGCGCGCCGGCAACGGCATGCCGGTACTCGGCAACGGCGGTCCGATCGCCGTGCCGCCGGAGCAGCAGGTCGAAGTCGGTGAAGACGGCACCATCAGTATTCGTGCGATGGGCGAAGGCCCGCGCGTCATGGCGGAAGTCGACCGGATCAAACTGGTCAACCCGGATATCAAGAACCTCAACAAAGGCCTCGACGGCTCGATCTACACCAAGGACGGCCAGCCGGCGCCGGCCGATGCCAACGTCAAGCTGGTGTCGGGTTTCCTTGAGTCGAGCAACGTCAATGCCGTGGAAGAAATGACCTCGGTGCTGGCTCTGGCCAAGCAGTTCGAGTTGCACGTCAAGATGATGAACACCGCCAAAGACGACGACCAGGCCATGGCTCGGGTCTTGCAGATCAGCTAATTATCAGAACGTCGCGCCGTAAAACAGGCGCACGAGGAGAATCGAATGCTTCCGGCTCTATGGGTTGCCAAAACCGGTCTGTCCGCCCAGGACACCAACCTGACCACCATTTCCAACAACCTGGCGAACGTGTCGACCACGGGTTTCAAACGTGACCGTGCCGAGTTCCAGGACTTGCTGTATCAGATCAAGCGTCAGCCAGGCGCTCAGTCGACCCAGGACAGCGAACTGCCGTCGGGTCTGCAACTGGGTACCGGTGTGCGCATCGTCGGCACCCAGAAAAACTTCACCGCCGGCAGCCTGCAAACCACCGAGCAGCCGCTGGACATGGCCATCGACGGACGCGGTTTTTTCCAGATCTTGCAGCCGGACGGCACCACGTCCTACACCCGTGACGGTACTTTCCACCTCGACTCCAACGGCCAGATCGTCAACGCCAGCGGTTTCGCCCTGGAACCGGCCATCGTCATCCCGAACAACGCGCAGAGCTTCACCGTCGGCACCGACGGCACTGTGTCGATCACTGTGCCAGGCAATCCGGCCGCTCAGGTGATCGGCAACCTGCAAACCGCCGACTTCATCAACCCGGCCGGTCTGCAGGCAGTGGGCAACAACCTGTTCCTGGAAACCGCTGCTTCCGGCGCGCCGCAAATCGGCACCCCGGGCCTGAACGGTTTCGGTACCACGCTGCAGAACACCCTGGAAGGTTCCAACGTCAGCACCGTTGAAGAGATGGTCAACATGATCACCACTCAGCGCGCTTACGAGATGAACTCCAAGGTGATCTCCACCGCCGACCAGATGCTCTCGTTCGTAACGCAGAATCTGTAATCAAGTCTATGGGGTGGCCATGAGGCCGCCAGCAACACCGTGAGGTAGGGTCATGAAACGCTTCGTATCTGTTCTGGCATTGGGTGGGGTCGTCTCGCTCGCGGGCTGCGTCGCACCGACGCCCAAGCCCAATGACCCTTACTACGCTCCGGTGTTGCCGCGCACGCCATTGCCGGCGGCGGCCAACAACGGCTCGATCTATCAAGCCGGCTTCGAGCAGAACCTGTACAGCGACCGCAAGGCGTTCCGGGTTGGTGACATCATCACCATCACCCTGAACGAGAAGACTCAGGCGAGCAAGAACGCCAACTCCCAGGTGGCCAAGAACAGCAAGACCGGCATCGGCCTGACTTCGCTGTTTGGCGGCAGTGGCACCACCAACAACCCGTTGGGTGGCAATGATCTGAGCCTCGACGTCGGCTACAGCGGCGACCGCGCGACCAAGGGCGACAGCAAGGCGGCGCAGGGCAACACCCTGACCGGCTCGATCACCGTGACCGTGGCCGATGTGCTTCCCAATGGCATCATCGCCGTGCGCGGCGAGAAGTGGATGACCCTCAACACCGGCGACGAGCTGGTGCGGATCGCCGGTCTGGTGCGTGCCGATGACATCGCGACTGACAATACCGTGTCGTCGACCCGTGTCGCCGATGCGCGCATCACCTACTCGGGCACCGGTTCGTTTGCCGATGCGAGTCAGCCAGGCTGGTTCGACCGTTTCTTCCTCAGCCCGCTGTTCCCTTTCTAGGTGGCTACGTTGAATCTGAAAAGCTTCATGCTGGCGGCGGCCATGATGTCCGCAGCCTTTGGTGCCCACGCCGAGCGGCTGAAAGATATCGCCAGCATTTCCGGTGTGCGTTCCAACCAGTTGATCGGTTACGGCCTGGTGGTCGGGCTTAACGGTACCGGCGACCAGACGACGCAAACCCCGTTCACCCTGCAGACCTTCAACAACATGCTCTCGCAGTTCGGCATCAAGGTGCCGCCGGGATCGGGCAACGTGCAGTTGAAAAACGTCGCGGCGGTGTCGGTAAGTGCTGATCTGCCGGCGTTCGCCAAACCGGGTCAGCAGGTCGACATTACCGTGTCTTCCATCGGTAACTCCAAGAGCCTGCGCGGCGGCACCCTGTTGCTGACCCCGCTCAAGGGTATCGACGGCAACGTCTACGCCATCGCTCAGGGCAACCTGGTGGTCGGTGGTTTCGATGCCGAAGGTCGTGACGGTTCGAAGATCACCGTCAACGTTCCGTCGGCCGGTCGTATCCCCGGTGGTGCGTCGGTGGAGCGTTCGGTGCCGAGCGGTTTCAATCAGGGCAACAGTCTGACGCTGAACCTCAACCGTTCCGACTTCACCACGGCCAAGCGCATCGTCGACAAGATCAACGACATGCTCGGCCCTGGCGTGGCGCAAGCCATCGACGGTGGCTCGATCCGTGTGACGGCGCCGCTCGATCCGAGCCAGCGCGTCGACTATCTGTCGATCCTCGAAAACCTTGAAGTCGACCCGGGTCAGGCGGTGGCGAAAGTCATCATCAACTCGCGCACCGGCACCATCGTCATCGGCCAGAACGTGAAAGTTTCGCCGGCCGCCGTGACTCACGGCAGCCTGACCGTGACCATCACCGAAGACCCGATCGTCAGCCAGCCGGGTCCGTTGTCCAATGGGCAGACGGCCGTCGTGCCACGTTCGCGGGTCAATGCTCAGCAGGAAGCCAAGCCGATGTTCAAGTTCGGCCCGGGCACCACCCTCGACGAAATCGTGCGGGCGGTGAACCAGGTTGGCGCG
Organism: Pseudomonas sp. MWU318; assembly: GCF_016756945.1. Classification (NCBI taxonomy): domain Bacteria; kingdom Pseudomonadati; phylum Pseudomonadota; class Gammaproteobacteria; order Pseudomonadales; family Pseudomonadaceae; genus Pseudomonas; species Pseudomonas sp. MWU318. Next base: position 9,689 of record NZ_JAESJL010000004.1, on the reverse strand, counting down.
GCACCGGGTGACCTGATGGCCATTCTCGAAGCACTGAAGCAGGCCGGCGCGTTGCAAGCCGACCTGATCGTGATCTGAGGACGGCGACCATGGATATGCGCAAAGGCAGTCTGGTGGGCACTGGCGATTCGGGTTCGTACTCCGACCTCAATCGTCTGAACCAGCTCAAGGTCGGCGACAAGAACAGCGATGCGAACATGCGCAAGGTGGCGCAGGAATTCGAATCGCTGTTCCTCGGCGAAATGCTCAAGTCGATGCGTTCGGCCACCGAGGCGTTGGGTAAAGACAACCCGATGAACACACCGGCGGCCAAGCAATATCAGGAAATGTACGACCAGCAACTGGCGGTTTCGCTGTCCCGCGAGGGCGGTGGTATCGGTCTGGCCGACGTGCTGATGAAGCAGATGTCGAGGAACAAACCGCTGGCCCCGGGTGAGGCTGCGGCCGCGTCCGCCGCCAAGCAAGAGGCGGCGAAAGCCGCTGCGGTGCAGACCCCGATTGCTGCCGGCACCACCGGCACCGGTCCGCTGTCGCGGCTCAATGGCGAGCGTCCGTTGTGGGCCTCGCGTTCGCTGCATGCGCCGAACACTCAGTTGGCGCACGCCAACGACATGGAAATGATCAACAAACGTCGTCTGGCATTGCCGCCGAAACTGGCCGATCGTTTGCTCGCCGGTCTGGTGCCTTCCGCCACGCCGACTGCCACCAATGCCTTGCCGCAACGTGCGGCGACCACGGCCGCCACCGGCGCCGGCCCGCTGTACAACGGCGACTGGCTGACCCGTGCCGAAGACGCCAAGGCGTCCGGCGGGCAGATGCAGATTTACGGCCGGGCGATGGCGCAGATTCCGCTGGCACCGGCCAAGCGCGCTTTCAGCTCCGCCGATGAATTCGTCAACACCATGTTGCCGATGGCCAAAGAAGCCGCCGCGCGTATTGGCGTCGATCCGCGTTATCTGGTGGCGCAAGCCGCACTGGAAACCGGCTGGGGCAAATCGGTCATGCGCGCCCAGGATGGCAGCAGCAGTCACAACCTGTTCGGCATCAAGGCCAGCAGCAACTGGACCGGCGATTCGGCCCGGGCGATCACCAGCGAGTTCCGCAACGGGCAGATGGTCAAGGAGACGGCGCAGTTCCGTTCCTATGCCTCGTACAAGGACAGTTTCCACGATCTGGTGACTTTGCTGCAGACCAACAATCGCTATCAAGATGTGGTGAAGTCGGCCGATAACCCAGAACAGTTTGTACGCGAGTTGCAAAAGGCCGGTTACGCGACCGACCCGAACTACGCGACGAAGATTTCGCAGATAGCCAAGCAGATGAACAGTTTCGAAAACTACGCTGCGGCCGGCGTTTCAACGACGCCTCTATAAACACACGGTAAGGTTTGAATCATGAGTTTGCTCAATATCGGGATGTCGGGGTTGTCCGCGAGTTCTTCCTCTCTCGCGACCACAGGTAACAACATTGCCAACGTCGACACCGCCGGGTATTCACGCCAGCAAACCGTGCAGAGCACCAAGTCCTCGCAGCAGTTCGGCAACGTCTTCATCGGTACGGGGACGACCCTGGCCGATGTGCGCCGGGTCTACAACTCTTACCTCGAAAACCAGCTGCATACCGCCACCTCGCTCAATAGCGAAGCGGCTGCGTACGGTGCCCAGGCCACTGCGCTGGATGCCTCGATGTCCGATACCAACACCGGCCTGACCGGTGTGCTGCAGAAGTTCTTCACCACAATGCAGGGCGTGGCGACCTCGGCCACTGACGACACTTCTCGTCAGTCGGTGCTGACCGGTGCGCAGGCGCTGACCAGCCGTTTCAATGCGCTGGCCAAACAGCTGAATGATCAGAACACCACGATCAACGGCAACCTGAGCGACATGACCTCGCAGGTCAACAAATTGGCGACTTCGATTGCCAATCTGAACCAGAAGATCGGCGAGATTTCCACCAGTGGCGGCCAGCCGAACGACCTGCTCGACACCCGTAACGAAGCAGTGCGCCAGCTCTCCGAGCTGACGGGCGCGCAGGTCGTTGAACGCGGTACCAGTTTTGACGTGTATATCGGCACCGGCCAGCCGCTGGTGATCGGCAACACCACCAACACCCTGAGCACCGTGCCGAGCAAGGATGATCCGACGCGCATGGCCATTCAGATGGACCGTGGCTCAAGCGTCATCGACATCACGTCGGCCATGAGCGGCGGCGAAATCGGCGGCCTGCTGACCTATCGCAAGGAAGTGCTCGATCCATCGCTCAACGAACTGGGTCGTGTCGCGCTGGTGGTGGCCGACCAGGTCAACAGCCAGCAAGCCCAGGGCATCGACAAGAACGGTGACTTCGGCGCGGCGATCTTCAACAACATCAACAGTGCGGCGCTGATCAGCCAGCGCAGCATTGCGCAGTCTGGCAACAGCGCAGGCTCGGGCAACCTCGATGTCACCATCAAGGACACGGGCAAGCTGACCACCAGCGATTATCAGGTCACCTTCACCAGCGCGACCAACTATTCGGTCAAGCGCTCCGATGGCACCGACATGGGCTCGTTCAGCACCACGACCACGCCACCACCGGTGATCGACGGCTTCACCCTGGCCCTCAACGGCGGCGCGCTGAGCGCTGGCGACACGTTCAAGGTGACGCCGACCCGTAACGCGGCCAGCTCCATCCAGACCGTACTGACCGACCCGAAGAAAATCGCTGCGGCAGCACCGCTGACCGGCGTGGCCAGTGCCAACAATTCCGGTACCTACACCCAGCCGACGCTGACCGACTCGATCGACATCTACAACCCGGCGTCGCAGACCGAGTTGCAGAATGCGCTCAAATACTCGACGCCGGTCAAGCTGGTGTTCGGTGCGGTCGCCAGCGGAAGCCAGTCGTACAACATGGTCGACGCCAAGGGCAACACCATCGGTTCGGGCACCATTGTGCCGGGGCAGGCCAACACCTTGAACCTCAAGGTCGGCATGGTCGACTCCACCGGTGCTCCGGTGATGGACACCACGGTCACACCGAACGTGCAGAAGACCTTCACCGTACAGACCACTGTGGGCGCGACGCCGAAGTCCGGCGAAACCTTCACCATCAACCTGACCGGCGCGGCCTCTTCGGACAACCGCAACGCACAGGCCCTGGTCGGCCTGCAGACCAAGCAGACCGTGGACACCGGCAGCGGCAGCAAAGGCATCAGCCTGACCGACGCCTACAACAAACTGGTGACCAACGTCGGTACCAAGGCTGCACAGAGCAAGTCCGACAATGACGCCACCTCGGTGATCCTCGATCAGGCCAAGGGCGCGCGCGACTCGTTGTCCCAGGTCAACCTCGATGAAGAGACCGGCAACCTGGTCAAGTATCAGCAGTACTACACAGCGTCTTCGCAGATCATCAAAGCTGCGCAGGAAACTTTCGCCACGCTGATCAACAGTCTTTAAGGAGTCGTAATTCATGCGCATTTCCACCGCCCAGTATTACGCGACGCAAGCTGCTCAATATCAGCGCAACTACAGCAAGACGGTCGCGACCGCCAACGAGGCGAGCAGCCTGCAGCGCATCAACACCGCTGCCGACGATCCGATCGGCGCCGGTCGTCTGCTCAAGCTGGGTCAGCAAAGTGCGATGCTCGACCAGTATCAGGGCAACATCGACACCACCAAGAGCGCGCTGACCGTGCAGGAGTCCACTCTGAACTCCATCACTACAGCTTTGCAGCGCGCCAAGGAAATCGGCCTGGCCGCCAACAACGGCATCGCCACCGATGCTGACCGCAAGGCGTACGCGGCGGAACTGGGCCAGATCCAGCAACAGGTGCTGGGCCTGATGAACTCCAAGGACGCCAACGGCAACTATCTGTTCTCCGGTTCCAAGACCGATACCGCGCCATACTCGCAGAACGTCGACGGCACCTACACCTACAACGGTGACCAGACCCAGATCAACCTGGGCATTGGTGACGGTATGTCGGTCGCGACCAACACTACCGGTTGGGACGCGTTCCAGCAGACCATCAACACCAGCCGCACCCAGACCACCATGACCGCTCCGGCGGTGGATGACGGTCGTGTGGTGCTGTCCAACGGTACGGTCGGTACTGCGGCGACGTACAACGCCAAATTCTCCGGCGGACAGCCGTACACTGTCAGCTTTGTCAGCAGCACCCAGTTGAAGATCACTGATGCCTTGGGCAACGACGTGACGTCCGAAGCCAGCCAGAACGGCGTGATCAGCAACAGCAACGGCACCAACCAGGCCGTCAGCTTCCGCGGCGTCGACTTGAAGTTGAACATCAACCTCAAGGCCGGTGACACCAACCCTGATGCGGTCATCGCCGGTCACAGCTTCCAGCTGTCGGCCACGCCGGATTCGTTCACCACCGCGCGCAGCCCGGGCAACCCGTCGACTGCGGTCATCACCGGCGCCAGCGTGACCGACCAGGCGGCCTACAGCGCGGCCTTCCCGTCGGGCGGCGGCGCGGTGCTGAAGTTCACCAGCGCCACCGATTTCGATCTGTACGCGGCCCCTGTGACCGCTGACAGCAAACCAGTGTCGTCGGGCACCATGGTCGGCACCAACGCTACGGCCGCCGGTGTGACCTTCGCCATTGGCGGTACGCCGGGCGCGGGCGATCAGTTCTCGATCCAGTCCAACAACCACCAGACCCAGAACGTGCTCGACACCCTGGGCCAGATGGTCACGGCGCTGAACCTGCCGATCGATGGTGATCCGGTGGTCAAGCAGCAATTCCAGGGGGCCATGGAGTCGGCGTTGGGCAACCTCGATAGCGCCTCCAACCAGATTGGCGCTGCCGTGACCTCGATCGGTGCTCGTGGACAGTCGCTCGACGACCAGGACACGACTAACCAGAGTCTGATTCAGGCCAACACCATGACTCAGGGTTCGATCCGTGACTCGGATCCGGCCGAGGTGATGACCCGCCTGACGTTGCAACAGACCATGCTGCAAGCCTCGCAATTGGCCTTCAGCAAAATCAGTCAGTTGGGTCTGTTCAACAAGATCTGACGCTGAACGGGCGCGCGAGCGCCCGTTTGCCCAGTTCCTCAGTTAATGTTTTTTGCGGTTTCATGGGCTCGCTTTACCGAGCGGGCTCGTACCGCCTGCGAGCCCGCCGTGAATTCACTTCCCCTCGTCAGCCTTGTCATTCCTGCCTTCAACCCGCGCTTCTTCGAGCGAGCATTGCGTAGCGCCGTCAGCCAAGGTTATGGCCATCTCGAAATCATCGTGTGTGATGACAGTCGTGGTCCTGAAATCGAAGCCATCGTCGCGGCGATAACCGAGCAGAGCGGGGTTGCCGTGCATTACGTGCGTAACCCGCGCACGCTGGGCATGGTTGGCAATCTGCAAGCCTGCCTGGATCTGGCCCAGGGCGAATTCATCAAGTTTTTGTGTGACGACGACCAGCTGTTCGCCAGCTGTATCGAGCGTCAGGCTGATGTGTTGGCCAATCGTGACGAAGTCAACCTGGTGCTGGCCCAGCGTCTGTTCTGGGACGCCGACGACATGGTGCTGCCTTCACGCCTGGAAAATACGCCACTTTCACCGGTCAGTGGGTTGTTCAAGGGGGAGGACCTGCTGGCACTGTTCGAGACGTTCCCGTCGAACCTCCTCGGTGGTTTCAGTAATGCCCTGTTCCGTCGCGCCGACGTTGTCGAGTTGCTGCCGGCGTTGACGCAGCCGGACCACTGTTTTGTGGCGAGCCTCGATTTCGCATTGTTCGTGTGTTTGCTGCGACGCGGCAACACGGTGATCTCCAATCATGTCTTGAGTATCGAGCGCCTGTACCCGGATCGCCTGAGTGGCCAGCAAGTGATGAAGGATGCTTTGGCCGTCGAGCAGCAATGGGTGCTGCAAATGCTCAAGGCGCGTAGCGGAGAATCGGCACCCGCGAAGGGGTGGGTGCGCTATGTGCCCATGCCCAAGGCAGATGAGTCGCCCCGGGTCTGGGTGGAGCTGCCGCTGAGCCGCACACTGGGTACCAAACAAAGTGCGCAGATCTGGCAGGTCGGCGCGGACAGCCAGAGTTTTGCCGAACTCTATGCGCAATGGCTGGAGTGTCGCAGGCTCAGCGACGTGCAGAACAGACTGCTGCCGGACACGCTGGCGAGCTGGCCGTCCACGCCGCGAATCGTGCCAGTCGTGGTGGATGAGCAGGGCAGTCCGGCGGCACTGGAGCGAACCCTGGAGAGTCTCGCTGCGCAGGTCTATCCACCCGAGTTGACGCTGGTATTGTCCATCGATTGCGCTGAGCCGGTACTGGATGGGCGGGTGTTCCATCTGCCGTTGCAGGACGATTACCTGGAGCAGATCAATCAGCTGCTGCCGCAGCTGGAAGGTGCTGACTGGTTTTATCTGCTGCGCGCCGGTGATCGTCTGGTGCCCCCGGCTCTGTTGATGATGGCCGAGCGCATTGCCTTCAACAGCGCCCTGCATTGTCTGTACAGCGATGAAGGCAGTTTGCGTGCAGGGGAATCGGTGGAGCCGGCATTCAAGCCCGACTTCAACCTGGATCTGCTGCGCAGCTACCCTTATATCGGCCGCGCGCTGGCGTTCCGGCGCGAGGTTTTTCTGGCGCTCGGCGGTTTCGATTCGACCTTCTCTGAGCTTGCACCTCACGACATGCTCTGGCGCATGGTTGAGGATCACGGCACCCAGGTGGTCGGGCACCTGGCCGAGATTGCCATCGAGTCGACATTCGACCTGACCCAGTGGCTGTCGCTGCCGGCCGTGACGCAAAACAATTCACGATTGCTGGCGGCCCATCTTGACCGTCTGGGTATCTCCCACGACCTGCGCCGAGGCAGTGTCGACCTGCTCAATCGAGTCGATTATCGGCATGCGCAGCGGCCGTTGGTCTCGATCATTATTTCGACCCGCGACCAGATTGCGGCGCTGCAACGCTGCGTCGAGAGCCTGCTGGAAAAAACCGCGTACAGCGAGTATGAGCTGCTGCTGGTCGACAATGGCAGTCAGACCGCCGAGGCCCGTGCCTGGCTGGACGGCATGGCGCAATTGGGCAGCGAGCGCGTACGCGTGCTGAGCTACCCGCAGCAGGGCAATGTCGCCGCATTGCGCAACTTTGCCGTGAGTCAGGCAAGGGGCGAATACGTCCTGCTGCTCAATCCTTATACGGTGATCACTCAGGCTGACTGGCTCGACGAACTGCTCAATCACGCGCAGCGCCCGGAAGTCGGCATCGTCGGTGCCAAGCTTTTCAATCCTGATGGCTATGTTTTGCATGCGGGTCTGGTGCTCGGTTTGCAGGGGCCGGCCGGCTTGCCGTTCTATGGCCAGTCGATGCAATCCTCCGGCTACATGTTCCGTTTGCAGGTGGTCCAGGATCTGAGCGCGGTGGGCGCCGATTGCCTGATGGTGCGCAAGTCAGTGTTCGATGCAGTGGGCGGCCTGGATGAGCAGAGCCTGCCGCGCATGCTGTATGAAGTGGATCTGGCGCTGCGCGTAGCCCGCCAGGGTTATCTGGTGGTGTGGACGCCCTATGCGGCGCTGGCGCTGGGCGCGCAGCCAGTCGATGCGGTCAACGATGAGGAAGGGGTCTCGCACAATCAGCAGGAAGAAACGTTCTTCAAGCGCTGGCTGCCGGTCGTTGCCCGTGACCCTGCCTACAATCCCAATCTGTCTTTGCACAAGCACACGGGCTCAAGCTTCACGCTCGAACCGGGCCTGCGCACCGGCTGGAGTCCTTTCAGCACTGGCACCCAGCCGAAGATTCTCGGATTACCGATCAATGCCTCGGCGATCGGTCACTATCGTGTCACGCAACCGCTGATCGAACTCGAAGCGGCAGGGCGGGTGCAAGGGCAGATTCGCTATAGCGTGAACCTGCCGCCGATCGTTGAAATTGAGCGCATGTCGCCTGATGTAATCGTTCTGCAAGGGCGTTACACAGAGGCGTCGGTCAACGAAATGCCGGTGCTGCGCAACTACTTCAATGCGCGGCGCATCTACGAGCTGGATGACTACGTCATTGATGTGCCGCATCGCAATGCGCATATCCGCAACATGCCGGACAAGTTTGAAATGGAACGCATTGTTCGCCGGGCGATCGGCATGTGCGACCGTGTCGTGGTTTCGACTCAGCCATTGGCCAACGCATTGTCGGACATGCATCACGACATTCGCGTCGTACCGAACATGTTGGCGAAAGAGTTCTGGTGCAACCTGCGCAGCCAGCGCCGCACTTCGAAAAAGCCGCGAGTCGGCTGGGGCGGCGGCACCAGTCACCATGGTGATCTGGCGGTGATCGCCGATGTCGTGCGCGAGCTGGCCGACGAAGTCGACTGGGTCTTTTTCGGCATGTGCCCGGATGACCTGCGCCCCTACATGCATGAGTTCCACGGGGTGATCCCCCTTGATGCGTACCCGGCGAAACTGGCCAGCCTCAACCTCGATCTGGCCCTGGCACCGCTGGAGTTCCACATCTTCAACGACTGCAAGAGCAACCTGCGTCTGCTGGAGTACGGCGCCTGCGGCTACCCGGTGATCTGCACCGACACCGAGGCCTATCGCGGTTACCTGCCGTGCACACGGATCAAGACCAACACCACGGATGAATGGCTGCAGGCAATCCGCATGCACCTGGCCGACCCGGATGCGAGCTACCGCATGGGCGACGAGTTGCGCGAGGTGGTGCTGCGCGACTACATCTTGCGCGACGACAATCTGCGTTACTGGGAGAATGGCTGGCTGGCGGATTGATCGGTTCGTCTGGGCAGTAGCAAAAAACAGGCGACTTTCACAGTCGCCTGTTTTTTTTGCCTGCCTGTTTGTCTTTATTTCATTCCTGATACATTTCTTTTCGGCGGACTCAAGGATTGGGTATTTCCTGTCGATATCAACACATTCGCTGTTTCAGAAAATTGCGCCGCGATGACGTGTGATCGCCACGCTGGCCTGTACCGGTTCACAAACAAGGCAAGGAAGAAGTAATGGCAGTTATAAATGGGACAAACGGCGCGGATACGCTGATCGGTACCAGTGACGATGACCAGATCAATGGTCTGGATGGCAACGACCTGATCAAGGGCAGTGCCGGTGCGGACAAGATCGACGGTGGGGCCGGTTTTGATACGGTCGATTACTCGGCTTCCACAGCGGGGGTCAATATCGACATCCGTCCGGGCACCGGTTTGCCAGGTGTCGGCGGCGATTCGCAGGGCGACACCCTGACCAACGTCGAAAAAGTCATCGGTTCGGCGTTCAACGATAGCTTCACCACGGACGCTTACCTCTTCGCCACTTACGACGGTGGTGCGGGGGACGACATCTACTACGTCAACGGCGGTGGCGTGACGGTCATCGAGCAGGCGGGTGGCGGCAACGATGAAGTGCGTGTCAGCTACAAGGACCATATGCTGGCGGCCAACGTCGAGCGCCTGACCTATACCGGCACCGGTTCGTTCACCGGCTGGGGCAATGCCAGCGACAACATCATCACCGGCGGCAACGGTAACGACGTGTTCTATGGCGGTGGCGGTGCCGACCAGTTCTTCGGTGGTGCCGGTCGCGACATCGTGTCGTATCTGGACAGCACGGTGGCCATGAACATCAACCTGAAAACCGGGGTCATCTCGGGGATCGGTGCGGGCGATACGTTCAACGACATCGAAGTCATCGCGGGCTCCAAATACAACGACACCTTCGTGGTCGAC
>NZ_JAESJL010000033.1:0-408 GCF_016756945.1 Pseudomonas sp. MWU318 | reverse complement strand
TTGACCTTGACCAACGTGGAGAAAGTCATCGGCTCTGCTTTCAACGATAGCTTCACTACTGACGCTTATCTCTTCGCAACCTACGAAGGTGGTGCAGGGGACGATATCTACTACGTCAACGGCGGTGGCGTAACCGTCATCGAGCAAGTTGGCGGCGGCAACGATGAAGTGCGCGTCAGCTACAAGGACCATACGCTGGCGGCCAACGTCGAGCGCCTGACCTATACCGGCACCGGTTCGTTCACCGGCTGGGGTAATGCCAGCGACAACATCATCACCGGCGGCAGCGGCAACGACATGTTCTATGGCGGTGGTGGTGCCGACCAGTTCTTCGGCGGTGCCGGTCGCGATACCGTTTCGTACCTGGACAGCACGGTGGCAGTCAACATCAACCTGAAAACCGGGGTT
>NZ_JAESJL010000032.1:0-454 GCF_016756945.1 Pseudomonas sp. MWU318 | reverse complement strand
CACCATCGCACCGAACGATGCGCTGACCGGTCATGCGCCTTTGACCAACGCGATCACCAATGTGAGCGGCGGTAACTACGAAAACCTGGTCGCCGACAAAACGCCGGTCAGCACAACCGTTACCGACACTGTCGACACCACCAACCTGTCGCTGAGCGCAACCAACTCGGTCGCCGAGGGTGGTTCGATCATCTACACCGCGACCTTGACCAACGCCGCTGGCTCGCCAGTCACCGTGACCCTGTCGAACGGCGCGGTGATCACCATCGAAGCCGGTAAAACCACTGGCACCGTGACCGTTCCGGCACCTGCCGATGACGTGTACAAAGACGCCGGCACCGTTCAGGCAACGATCACCAACGCTACCGGTGGCAACTTCGAAAACCTGGTGCCGAGCACCGTGCCGGCTGTGACTCAGGTCACCGACACCATCGATACCACCACCGTAAAACTC
>NZ_JAESJL010000031.1:0-486 GCF_016756945.1 Pseudomonas sp. MWU318 | reverse complement strand
ATCGACCACGAAGGTGTCGTTGAATTTGGAACCGGCGATGACTTCGATACTGTTGTAGGTATCGCCTGCGCCGATCCCCGAGTTGATCCCGGTTTTCAGGTTGATGTTGACCGCCACCGTGCTGTCCAGGTACGAAACGGTGTCGCGACCGGCACCACCGAAGAACTGATCGGCACCGCCACCGCCATAGAACACGTCGTTACCGTTGCCGCCGGTGATGATGTTGTCGCTGGCATTACCCCACCCGGTAAACGCAGCCGTACCGGTGTAAGTCAGGCGCTCGACGTTAGCCGCCAGTGTGTGTTCCTTGTAGCTGACGCGCACTTCATCGTTGCCGCCGCCAACTTGCTCGATGACGGTTACGCCACCGCCGTTGACGTAGTAGATATCGTCCCCCGCACCACCGTCGTAAGTGGCGAAGAGGTAGGCGTCCGTGGTGAAGCTATCGTTGAACGCCGAACCGATGACTTTCTCGACACCGGTCAG
>NZ_JAESJL010000030.1:0-493 GCF_016756945.1 Pseudomonas sp. MWU318 | reverse complement strand
GACCCCGGTTTTCAGGTTGATGTTGACCGCCACCGTGCTGTCCAGGTACGACACGGTGTCGCGACCGGCGCCACCGAAGAACTGGTCGGCACCGCCACCGCCGTACAGCATGTCGTTGCCGTTACCCCCGGTGATGATGTTGTCGCTGGCATTGCCCCACCCGGTAAACGCAGCCGTACCGGTGTAAGTCAGGCGCTCGACGTTAGCCGCCAGTGTGTGTTCCTTGTAGCTGACGCGCACTTCATCGTTGCCGCCGCCAACTTGCTCGATAACCGTTACGCCACCGCCGTTGACGTAGTAGATGTCGTCGCCCGCACCACCGTCGTAAGTGGCGAAGAGGTAGGCATCCGTGGTGAAGGTATCGTTGAACGCCGAACCGATGACTTTCTCGACGTTGGTCAGGGTCACGCCCTGCGAATCGCCACCGACGCCCGGCAGGCTGGTGCCCGGACGGATATCGATATTCACGGCCGCGCTCGAAGTCGAGTAGTCT